>WNDP01000099.1 GCA_009912575.1 Acinetobacter bereziniae | reverse complement strand
CTATGGAAAAAATGGTCAGGCTATCATCACCGAAGTTTGGTCGAAACTAAGATGCATTGCATCAAATTATTAGGCGATAAACTCAGTGCTAGGAACTTTCAAAGCCAAGTCAATGAGGTACATGCCCGTATAGCTATTTTAAATAAATTTACAGAATTAGGCCGACCTCATACTCAAGTTGTCACTTAAATTTGAGGCGCCTAGGAGAACTTTGCCTTTAAATCCTTTATGCAACAAAGCCTCATTTAATTAAAATCGAAGTTAGTTTTTCACTTTTTAGCACAATGCTTTCAAAGGGTAAAGTTTAGCTGTTCAAGCTAAGCCATTAAAAAACTAAAATTACTTAAAAAGTGATTATCAACTTCAAATGATAAAACGTTAGAGCTCAATTAAACCCTGCTATTAAGCTCTAACTACAGACGATAAATATAATTAATTTGCTATCTGTTTTTTATCTGGTAAAGCACGCCAAACAAATACCGACAAAATTAAAAACATCACACCGGAAATACTCAATACCTTACTATGTGAATGAATAAACGCCTCAGATGCAGCTTGTTTGACTTGTTGCATCAATGCAGGGTCTGCATGCTGGATCACAGATAAAGCTTCACCGATAGATGAACTTACTTCACTCACTAGATTTGCTGGAAGCGTAGAAGGTATAACAATCGATTGCGCATAAAATAGTGATAACAGCAAACCGAAAATTGCAATGCCTAAACCTGCACCTAACTCATAAGCCATTCCCTCAATCGCACCTGCAGCAGTCGCTTTTTCAGGTGATACTGCTGACATAATTGCAGCTGTAGATGACAACAAAGCAATTTCAACACTGATTCCCATAAACACCATCCATACCCATGCTTGAATATTTTGAGCATTAAAATCAGTCATTGCCAAACCAAAAAAGCAGACCGCACACATCAGCATTCCAACTGTTGCTGCAGGTCGTAAGCCATAATGGTTCATCAAAATACTTGTAAAAGGACCACCGATACTGATTGCAATCATGAAAGGCAGAATAAATAACCCTGCTTCCAGTGGCGTATAGCCATAGACAAACTGTAATTCTTGAGACAGCAATAACTCAAATCCAACCAAAGCAATCATGGCAACCATCGCCATCACGATACTGGTTGAAATTACAGGGTTCTTAAACAGACTAAAATCAATCATGGGTTGGGCTGTACGCAATTGATGGCGAACAAAACCGATCAACAAACATAATCCCACAGCAAAAACAAATATGATTGGCAAACTAAACGCATAGATAGATGTTTTAATCGAATAGATCAACATTAAAATAGCGCTAACCAAAATCAATGCTTGTAATAGGTTCAGTGGTTGTTTAGTTTGAACTGTTTGTTTCGGTACTAGCGATACTGTTAAAATCAGCACGACAATAATAATTGGCACATTGATTAGGAAGACAGTCCCCCAATTAAAGTGCTCTAAAATAAAACCACCCAATAGTGGGCCGAAAGCTGCCCCACCACCACCGACAGTTCCCCAAATTCCTAAAGCATAATTTCGTTGTTTTTCATCTAGAAATGTATTCCGAACACCTGCCAAAGTTGCAGGTAGAATCATGGCTGCACCGACACCTAAAAAAGCTCTGGCAGCAATTAACATATAGGCTGAATTGGCAAAAGCGGCCATGAATGAAGTCACACCAAAAATACTGGCACCAATCAGCATCAAGCGTTTAAAACCAATACGGTCACCCAATGCACCCATTGGCAAAATTAGACCAGCCATAATTAATGAGTAAATATCAATTACCCATAACATTTCATTGGCAGATAAAGATAATGCTGTACTTAAGGTTGGGATAGCAACGTGTAGCACTGTTGCATCAATAGAAACAGGTAAATAAATAAGTACGATGATTGCCAAAATCACCCATTTGCGGTACATAACACACCTAATTAAAGTTGGACACTTGTTCAAGATGAAGCTATTATAACCACACTTGAACAAGTGTCCAACTTTGTTTAATATCTATTTTGTAAATTAAGCAAAATGTAAAAACTATGAATTATTTAAACCGTGAACAACGTCGAACCATGATTTTGGAGGCGGCTAAGCGAGTCGCATTACTCGACGGGCTAAATGGATTAACAGTTCGGCGAATTGCGGCAGAAGCCCAAGTTTCTACAGGGCAAGTGCACCACCATTTTGAATCCAGTTCACACCTAAAAGCTGAAGTTTTTATTGAGTTAATGAATCAGCTTGATGAGGTTGAAAATCTAATCTCTACGAAAAATAGTTTTGAACGTATGTGTTTATTGCTGGGCGTTGAAAACATCGAACAAACGCAGCCTTATTTACGCTTATGGAATGAAGCAGAAATTTTAATTGATCAAGATCAAGAAATTCAAAAAGCCTATAATATCACAATGGAACAATGGCATGTCGCCTTGGTTACAGCGATTGAACACGGCATTGAGCAAAAAGAATTTAAAATTTCGACCTTGAGTTCAAGCCAAGATATTGCATGGCGTCTTATTGCATTTGTCTGTGGTTTAGAAGGGATTTACCAGCTTGGATTAAAAGGATTAGATCAACATTCTTTTAAGCATCATGTCGATATGATGCTTCGTATGGAATTGGTTCAAAGCATTCACCCATAGATTTGTAAATCTGTTCTGAGTGAATGAGATAAAATACTTGTTAAAACCAACCTTTACTGCCCTTTAACAAGCCATCAGCGCAACGTAAGGTTTCTTGAGTCAATCCCCACAGGCGATAGTCCCCTGTGATTGAACCAATTGCAAAATTATGGGTATAGGCAAAACTAAGTTCTCGTTGTGGGTCACACCATGCACCTGAACCATTATAACCAATGTGCCCAAAGCCCTGTTTGGCGCGCTTCCCCATACTAATCACACGGTGATAACCTAGGCGCCATTTCATCGGAATCGGCATCACACGGTCTCTCTTAATGGATTGGACCTGACTTAACTCTGCAAATATTTCAGGACGTATCAATACTTTTCCTTCCCAAACGCCCTTATTCGCCATCATGGCATAGACTTTGGCCAAACTATTTGCAGTAAATACGCCATTGGCTGCTGGAATAATCGCTTGAAGCCCTTGATCACTAAAAAAGCTAAAATCACGCATCCCTTTGGGTACCATTGCATCCAAAAAGTCTTGTGGGTTTTGTCCTGTTAATTCAACTAACTTATCAGAAAAAGAAGGTTTACGTTGCTTAACTTTGCCTTTAGCTGATTTGGTTTCAGTTTTTTGTACAGGTACTGCTTTCTGGATAAGGCGAGCAACACGATTTAATTCAGTTGTAGGCACGCCAAAATATGCGCCATCAAGTTGCAACGGATCAACTAAATATTGTTGCATCAACACACTGAGTGACTTTTGAGTGGCTTTTTCTAATACACCACCGACTAACCAACCAAATGTCAATGCTTGATAGGCAATATCCGTTCCTATAGCAAAACGTGGATTCGCCTGCTCCATGACTTTGAGCATATGTTGCCAATCTGCCATTTCCACAGCACTTTCAATGCAATTTCGAATATCGTATAAACCACTTTGATGACTTAAAATATGACGCAAGCTCATATTTTGTTTACCATTTTCACCAAATTCAGGCCAATACTTTACAATAGGTGTATCATAATCTAAGTATCCTTCGCTCACGAGGATATGTGCTAATGTCGCAAGAATACCTTTCCCAGTAGAATAACAAACTGATAAAGTATGCCTATCCCACTGTTCTGTCTGTGATTTTTTCCCAGTATAAATATCAATAACTTTTTTATTTTGAAAATAAACAGTCAAAGCAGCACCACCGCTTTCACTTCGACCATCTTGAAATCGACTAAACTGCGTAGCGAGATCAGCAAAGCGCTCATCTACATAACCTTGATAATTTTTAGTGCTTGCAAAAATAATGTCCGTTAAGCTACTCATTTTCCGATCCTATTTTTTTAATCATGTTTTTATAAAAAAGCCTAAATCATCTCGACTTAGGCTTTTCATTGATCTTATATCGCTTTAAGCACACCACTTACATGTGGTTTCAGTGACTTTTGATTGCGAATCAAAAAGTCTGTTTGCTTTGCATCAGATGCTGTTAAGAATTCTACAGTCGAAGGTAAATACATTGGCAATTTAAATTGCACATCAACTTCATACGCCTCTGGCAAACTTAAACTTGCCAATACTCTTGCTTTACTCCACATACCATGAGCAATCGCTTGTTTAAAACCAAATGCTTTTGCAGTCAATGCATGAATATGAATCAGATTAAAATCCCCTGATGTCATTGCATAACGGCGACCAGTATTTTCAGAAACATTCCAAACAGACTCAACTTGATAGTTAGGTTCTTTCGTATCTTTGGCTTTTTCAGATACAACTGCATCAGATTTTTGACGTGCGAGATAAGTTGTTAATCCCGTCATCACCACTTCGCTACCCACTTTTGCAGTGGTTACAAAATCAAATTGAACACCTTTATCATGTGGTTTTAATTCACCGAATTGACAAGATAAAGTCAATTGTTCATTTACTCCAATTTTACGCGTCTGCTTAACTTGGTTACGGATATGTACCAAACCCAAGATTGCGAAAGGAAATGCTTCAGAAGTCATCATATGCATTTGTAGACTTTGTGATAACACCGCCAAATAAATCGCTGGAATATATCCATTGTTCTTGAAACCACAAACTTCATTATAAGCTTTTAAATGGTTAGGATCGATTTTGAATGAGTCCACCACATATTCAACTTGCGGTAGTACCTTTTCACCTTTTGGCTTTTTAAAGACCAAACCTTGAATGACTTTTGGATAAGCTAAATATGGTTTTGGAAGTTGACTAAAATGGCGAGTATTCATACTAGACCTTTGAAAATTAATTCTTATTCAATATTAAAAATTCCAACACAAACGTTGGAAATCACGAATCAGTCATCTAAAAAATGCAATGTTTTCGTACAGAATTTAGAGATAGGCGGATTCTAATCAGTGGATCGCGCCCCTCACTTCCTGCACATTAAAACAGGACATTACTTTATGGATTATGCACCCAATAAGCTTTGACCACAAACACGTACAATATTTCCATTCAAACCCGTTGAAGCCGAAGAAGCAAATAAAGCAATTGTTTCAGCAACATCAACAGGTAAACCACCTTGACTCATTGAGTTCATACGACGACCTGCTTCACGAATAGCAAATGGAATCGCAGCAGTCATTTGAGTTTCAATAAAACCTGGAGCAACCGCATTGATCGTTATACCATTTTTAAGCACAGGTGCTGTAAACTTAACTAAGCCGATCACACCTGCTTTTGAAGCAGCATAGTTGGTTTGACCAAGATTACCTGCAATACCTGAAATTGAAGATACGCAAATGATACGGCCATTGGCATTTAAACCATTATTTGACAATAAATAATCGTTAATACGTTCAGCAGCAGACAAATTAATATTAATCACAAGATCCCACATCTCTGACTTCATATTTGCCAAAGTTTTATCTCGTGTAATACCAGCATTGTGAACAATAATATCTAAACCACCATGCTGAGTTGCGGCAGCTTTAATTTTTTCACCTGCATCAGCTGCTGCTGTAATATCAATCGCTAAAGTTGAACCACCGATTTCACCCGCAACACGGTCTAAATCGGCTTGTTGCGGTGGTACATCTAAACAGATCACATGCGCACCATCACGTGCCAATACATGTGCAATTGCTTCACCAATACCACGACTCGCGCCTGTCACCAATGCTGTCTTACCAGCTAATGGTTTTGCCCAATCTACATCAACGAGCTCACCTTTAGACACACGAATCACTTGACCTGAAACATAAGCTGAACGTGGAGAAATAGCAAATCGTAGAGCAGATTCCAAGTTTTGTGTAGCATCTGCGTCAACAAGAATTAAATCAGCTGCAATTCCTTTCTTGAACTCTTTACCGACTGATTTAACAAAACCTTCCAATGCACGTTGGGCAATCGCCTGTTTAATTGTTGGTGCAGTTTCAGGCGTTAAACCAATCACGATAACACGACCTGAAGTCGCGATTTGACGCGCGATAGGATTAAAAAATTTGTGTAATTCTTGTAATTGTTCCGAATTTTCAATACCCGATGCATCGAACACAACCGCTTTAAATTTCGACTCTTTGTCACCTTCATTAAAAGCACCAACATTTAAGCTTGATTTTGCAGCAGCTTGTTGCAACTCTGCATTATTACCCGCATAAGTATTCGCATGGATATTGCTTAATACTTGTGCAATCTCACCTGTAAAATGCCCTTTTGGTGCTGCACCAAATAACACTGCGCCTTTAACAACAGGTGTAGCAGATTCAAAGCGTTCTAATTGAATTGGTGATGGTAAACCTAAATTTTTAATGACAAATTTACCAATTGGAGATTTTGCAAATGCTTGGTATTGGTCAGACATGTTTGTTATCTCTCATCAAATTAATTTTATATGGATCTTAAGTTATCTTTTAACTTCAGTGTAATATCAATGACCCATAAGTTTCAGTCAAATCATACTTGAGTTGCCAAAATGATGACTTGACCTGAAAGAATATGCAAATGTCATTTTAGTCAATTCGACTCATCTATGATTATGTTAATGTAAGCATTAAGAATATTGCGAACATGCTTGGAAAAGCCTTATGAGCAAAACAACTCAAGAAAATTCAAACGTTGAAAATTCTGCATCGGAAACTGTGTCAAATACATCAAAAGCTCGTACTCGTACGACCAAGACTGCAAACACAACTTCTGGTACAGCAGCAACAGTGAACACGACTAAAAAACCAGCTCGTGCTACAACGACTACTCCACGTAGTAAAAGTGCTGCATCAACGACAAAAAAAGCAACTACATCTTCATCTACTAAAACTCAAACTTCTGGTCAACAGGACAAAATTATGAGTCAAAACACTGTACGTCGTGTCGCTATTATCGGTGGTAACCGTATTCCTTTTGCACGTTCAAATGGCCCCTATTTCCGTGCATCAAACATGGACATGCTCACAGCTGCTCTAAATGGCTTGGTTGAACGCTTTAACTTACAGGGTCAACGCTTAGGTGAAGTTGTTGCTGGTGCTGTTTTAAAACATAGCCGTGATTTTAATATGACACGTGAGTGTGTTTTAAATACTCAACTTGCACCTGAAACACCAACTTATGATATTCAACAAGCATGTGGTACTGGCTTGCAAGCTGCTTTTTTGGTTGCGAACAAAATCGCATTAGGTCAAATCGAAGTAGGTGTTGCAGGTGGTGTTGACACCACATCTGATGCACCAATTGCATTCGGTGATGGTCTACGTAAAGCTTTGCTTGAACTCAATATTGCTAAAACTGGTAAAGATCGTCTGAAAGCATTGGCAAAAATCAATGTTAAAGATTTGATGGATGCACCAAAAAATGGTGAGCCACGTACAGGTTTATCCATGGGTGACCACCAAGCAATTACGGCTTTAGAGTGGGGTATTCCTCGCGAAGCTCAAGATGAAATTGCTGCATCTTCACATCAGAAAATGGCAAAGGCCTATGAAGAAGGTTTCTTCGATGACTTAATCACGCCGTTCATGGGATTAGACAAAGACAATAATTTACGTCCAGATTCATCTGTCGAAAAATTAGCAAAACTCAAACCTGTATTTGGTAAAGGTGAAGCTGCAACAATGACTGCAGGAAACTCAACACCGCTTACGGATGGTGCTTCTGTAGTACTTTTAGCTTCTGAAGAATGGGCTAAAGCCAATGGGCACGAAGTACTTGCCTATCTCACATTCAGCGAAACTGCTGCTGTTGATTTTGTGGGTAAAAAAGAAGGTTTGTTGATGGCACCTGCTTATGCTGTTCCACGTATGTTGGATCGAGCTGGTATTAAACTTCAAGACTTCGATTACTATGAAATTCATGAAGCTTTTGCATCACAAGTGCTTTCGACACTAAAAGCATGGGAAGATCCAAAATTCTGTAAAGAACGTTTAGGTCTTGATGCACCATTAGGTTCAATTGATCGTAGCAAAAAACTTAACGTTAAAGGGTCTTCTTTAGCCGCAGGACATCCATTTGCTGCAACAGGCGGTCGTATTTTAGCCACAGCGGCAAAACTAATTAATCAGAAAGGCTCAGGCCGTGTATTGATTTCTATCTGTGCAGCTGGTGGTCAAGGTGTAACTGCAATCGTAGAAAAATAAGTTTTCTACATTGTCAAAATAATATTTCTATAAAAAGGCATCCTTAATGGATGCCTTTTTATTTGCAATTACTTTTATAACCTATAAAAAATGGTTAGCCGAAGCCAACCATTTAAAACCATTGCTATTCTTAGGGAAAATAGCGCTGATTTTAGAAGCGATAACCCACACCTAAATATGTAATCAAAGGATCAATATCCACTTTGGTTTTCGAATGAATTAAACGATTACCTGTGTTGGCATCAATCACATCAATTCTAGCTTCATTATTTAACTTGGCATAAGAGACGGAAGCGATTCCATACCAATTGCTATTAAAGTCGTAAGTTGCACCCAAGCTCACGATTGGTGCAATATAGCATCCGTCGTTTTTACCCGTACATAAGGATTGGCACTAGATGGCTTGCCATCCAAAGCTGCTCCGTCCTGCCCATCCATCACATTCTGAATCATATGTCCGGCAGCAACCAAATCACTTTTGATCTGTTGATTTAACTTAATATCAGTGAAATGCGAATACATTACTCCCGCGCCAATATATGGACGCAATTTATTCACCCCAGACTTCCCAAATTGATATTGTGCTTCAATCGCTGGTGTCCAAGCACGTACTGTTGCCGCTTTAGATTTATTACCCAAATTAGTAATAGGAATGGCTTGGTTTAAATCAATTCCATCTGGAAACAAAATGCCAACCAGTGGACTTGGAGAGGTCGCCAAACCTGTCATGGGTGCAAAGATTTCGCCTTTGCCTTTAATATCTACTTTTGGAGGTATACCACCAATCAACTGTAGGGAAACTTGATCGTTAATATAATAATTAAGGGTTAAACCCAATGTATCTACATCATCAGCTTCAAGTCCTGTTCCTGCTGACTGCCAATTTTCTAGACCATGAATATTTGCACTACCTGCAACCTCTGGCAGAATATTGCCCTTTCCATCCGTTAACAGCGTCTGCATAAACTCATCATTAAGAAATTCAGTTAAAACCTCTTTCTAATTAAATGGAATTCCACCTACGTCTTCACCCATGGCATTTGGGTCTACAGAGTTTAAAAAACTTTTCGTTGAAATGCTGCCAACAGTTGAATTGGTACCATTTTTAACAATGGCATTAATATTGAAGGGATTCGCTTTTCCCTGAGGCATAACATGTAACCAACCCGCAGATACCGAAAAGCGTTTATACTCCCCAGCAAAACTCATATTGGCAATAGCTAACAACGAACTTGCAATGACTATTCTTTTTAAAGCACATATTTTTTTCATTTTTCATCCTTAAATACGAGATTGCCGAACCGTGGCAGTCTGTCTAAAAAAAACATACATAAAAAACAATATTAATGGTTTAAATTCTGATAAATAGCATTTCAATTAATCCATAAAAAATATTTCTCTAATTATTTCTAATATTTTAATTTTAAATATTATCTATTAAAAACAATATAATATTTTTACCATTTAGCATAAATTAACAGTATATAGATATTTATAAAGTCTATGTATGTCTTTGATAAGCAAAAATAAAAATACTAACTATCTCACATAAATATTAACTTTATATTGCTTATACTCATTCTCAAAAAATGAGAATTTAACTATTTTTTAGTTCTCGATATCACTTTCAAACAAAACACATCCCAAAAGTCTATTTTTTAACAGTTTCTGATCTGTCAAAACATAAAATACCAAATTATTTAAAGTTTTGTATGTTTTGACTACTTTTGTCCTTAATACTGATTAATATCGATTAAAGATTATAAAGATAAACTTTAATGATATTTTTTTAACAATAAAAATCATGATGTTATAAACAAAATTTTCACTCTTAACTTTGGTAGGTATTTAGTAGGTATTCAAGTCTGCCGACAAAATTGATACTCAATCTCAAGGTGAATAACACCTTTTGGACTCATTACATAACAAATGGTAGAAGGAATCGCACCATGGCTTTTAAAAATATTGCAGATCAAACTAACGGTTTTTATATCCCTTGTGTATCACTTTTAGGACCTGGTTGTGCCAAAGAAGTCGGTACGAAAGCTCAAAATCTAGGCGCAAAAAAAGCCTTGATCGTCACTGATGCGGGCTTATTCAAGTTCGGTGTTGCAGACATTATTGTTGATTACCTTAAAGATGCAGGTGTTGATAGCCACGTATTTGCAGGTGCGGAACCGAATCCAACAGATATAAACGTACATAATGGCGTCAATGAATACAATGCAAACGGCTGTGACTTTATTGTTTCATTGGGGGGTGGCTCTTCTCATGACTGTGCAAAAGGCATCGGGTTAGTTACCGCTGGTGGTGGTCATATCCGTGATTATGAAGGGATTGATCAAAGTAAAGTACCCATGACCCCACTTGTTGCAATTAACACAACCGCAGGCACAGCTTCTGAAATGACACGCTTCTGTATTATTACCAATACAGACACCCATGTAAAAATGGCCATTGTTGACTGGCGCTGTACACCGCTTGTTGCAATTGATGATCCTAAATTAATGATCGCAAAACCTGCTGCATTAACAGCAGCAACAGGTATGGATGCATTGACCCATGCTGTAGAAGCTTTTGTATCAACTGCTGCGAACCCAATCACAGATGCCTGTGCTGAAAAAGCAATTTCGATGATCAGTGAATGGTTACGCCCAGCCGTGGCAAATGGTGAAAATATCGAAGCACGTGATGCAATGGCCTATGCCCAATATTTGGCAGGAATGGCCTTTAACAATGCCTCACTGGGTTATGTACATGCGATGGCACATCAACTTGGTGGTTTCTATAATCTACCACACGGTGTATGTAATGCGATTTTATTGCCACATGTATGTGAGTTTAACTTAATTGCTTGTCCTGACCGTTATGCAAAAATCGCTCAATTGATGGGCGTCAATACTAAAGGATTAACAATAACAGAAGCCGCTTTCTCAGCAATTGATGCAATTCGTGAGTTATCTGCTTCAATTGGTATTCCTTCTGGTTTAGCAGAACTTGGTGTCAAGGCTGAAGACCACGCTGTGATGACATCGAATGCTCAGAAAGATGCCTGTATGTTAACAAATCCACGCAAAGCAACCAATGCACAAGTGATCGCTATTTTTGAATCCGCAATGTAACCTAATTTTCGTTTTAATTTACGACTTTCGCTGACATCATATTTTTTTGTTAGCCCGTGTTGTGTTCTGGAATATTGCTTCGGCAATATTCCTTTTTTTAAAGCTTTTTTCCTATGCGATTTAAATCTTAACCTAAATATGACAATATCAATTGTCAAATATATTGAAAATATTTTCCCCCATGATTATGATGCTTAAAACATAAGCGGATTATTTCAGCAATGACAACAACAATGAAAACCATCATCATTACAGGTGCAAATACAGGTATTGGACTTGCAACAGCAGAAGCATTCATCAAAGAAGGTCATCACGTTATCCTCGCCTGCCGTAACCTTGAAAAAGCACAAACAGCTCAGCAATATTTACAATCATTTGGCACAGGTCAAGTTGACCTGATCAGCCTCGATCTGAATAGTCTGACGCAAATCAATGCAGCAGCGGATGAAATTATTTCCAAATATCCTCAAATAGATGTACTTGTGAATAATGCAGGTATGATGACACCAGAACTTGAAGCAACAGAAGATGGTTTTGAAAAACAAATTGGTGTCAATTATCTCGGCCCTTTTTTATGGACACTGAAATTGCTTCCCCTTGTCAAAAAGTCCAAACAAGGTCGTATTATCAATTTGGCATCCTTGATGCATATATTGGGTAATATCAAACCAGAAATTTTTCAAGCAGATCAAATTAAAAAATATAATGGGGTGCTGAGTTATGGCAACAGTAAGCTCGCTAATCTATTATTTAGTAATATTCTTGCCCAACAACTACAAGGAACAAATGTAACCAGTAATGCGCTACATCCTGGTGGTGTTGATTCTGAAATTTATCGAGAATTACCAAAATGGCAATATTCAATCATTAAACTTGGACTTATCCCCCCTTCAAAACCCGCTGAATTAATTAAAAAAATTGCATTTGATCCCTCATGGGCTAAACGTAATGGTGAATATGCGAGTTTACAAACCCCTGCTTTTCGCTCTTCAAAAGCAAAAAATATGCAACTTGCTCAAAAACTGTATGATGTCTCTTATGATCTTGTTAAAGACTATCTGTAATTTTGGGATTTTATTCATCAAATAAACATACAGGAATATCACATGACCATTCCATCGATACATTACCAAGCAGATATTCTGGGTGCAGGTTATGAACAGCACACTTTAAATTTTCCAGATGATTATGACGGTAAGGTCACTGCAACATTAGTCCGTAAGCAAACCACTGAATCAACCCGTAAAGCAGTGCTGTATATTCACGGCTTTATTGACTATTTCTTTCAAACTGAAATGGCGGAACAATTCAATCAACATGGCTACGACTTTTATGCACTAGATTTAAGAAAATATGGGCGTTCTCATCTACCTCATCAAAAATATTACTATGTGTTAAATCTCAATGAATATGATGCAGAAATTACTCAGGCATTAGAAATAATTGGGCATGAAGGTCATACAGAGGTTGTGTTGGCTGGGCATTCTACAGGTGGGTTAATTGCAACCTTGTATGCTGCTCATAATCCTCAACATCCGCTTATTCATGCTTTATGGTGTAATAGCCCATTTTATGACTTCAATATGCCCTCTTGGAAAAAAAAATTAGCGCTTCCACGACTCAGTGCTTTAGCTAAGCGTTTTCCGAGTTTAAAATTCCCAAGTGAATTGAATAAATGGTATGTGGTTAGCTTACATAAAGATTTACAGGGTGAATGGGACTTTAGCTTAGAGTGGAAAAAGAAAACCTACCCAAAAGTGTACTTAAGCTTTGTACGTGCAATTTTTGAAGCTCAAAAAGAAATCCATCATGGCGTGCAGCTCAATATCCCGAGCTTAATTATGCATTCACATAAAACCACTTATCCGAAGAAATTCGATCAGGATGCTCAATCCACTGATGTTATTTTAGAAGTGAAAGACATCATCAAATACGCCAACAAGATACAAGGTGATGTGAGTGTGATGAGCATACAAAATGGTTTGCATGATTTAGTTTTATCCGCACCACCAGTAAGAGCCCAAGTCTATCAACAACTTTTTGCATGGCTAGCACAAAAACAAACTTAACAGAGCAAATGCTTAAGCAATTTTAAGTCTGTCAAAATGGCATCTTGCGAATCAATGCTCGTCTTTATATTTCATAAGGATCTGATGCGCAGGATGTCCAACTGGCGTTAACTCAATCAAACGCTCGACTGCATCAATCGCCTCTGGAAAATGCGCAAAATGTTTTAATAACACATCTGTTTCATTGGCTTTAAAAATTGCTTCACTTAAACGAGACTCCAAACAATCTCGCCATGCTGACAAAAATGGGCTTTCAGTTTTAGCTAAGAAAACACCTTTACAGAGTTTTAATGCAGATTCAATATAGCCTGCATCCAATGCATTTTCAGCCTGTAAAAAATCGGCTTCGACATGAGCCAATAAGCGATAAGGTCGAGAACCCAACATTCCCCCTAAAATATCTCTCAGTTGAGACATTTCAGCCTTTAATGTACCCACACTGACTTTACGTTCCCCATAAAGTGCTTGGTGCAAGTTTTCCAAGTTCATACCTTGCGGACAGAGTGCAAGTATGGTCAAAATTTCAATCTGACGTGGTGTTAATACAACGATTTTGCCATTGAATAATACTTGTGGAACAGCAAAAGCTCGTATAAACAAATGTTGTTGTTGGAATTCTAATAATGCAGATTGAATAATTGAAGCACAACGCTCGGCTGCCAATAAACCTAAACTGTTGTGATAGTTCCATGTTGTTGAAAGGTCAATGACACCTAAAACTTGCTTGGAATATGGATCTATAATAGGAGAGGCATAACATACCCAGTCATGTACAGAAGACATAAAATGTTCATTGGAGAACACACAACTGGACTGTTGAGTTTTTAAGGAAAGCGCCAAAGCATTTGTACCCACCAAATCTTCTCGCCACTGTCCCCCTGCAATAAAATGCACTCGTTCTGCCGCATTTCGCATTTGCCCACTGGCAGCCGACCAAATGATGGTACTGCCAATATCACCGACTGCAGCCACCATCGCAGACTGCTCAGCAATATGTGTCAACTCATCGCTACAATGCTCTATGGCTTTTTCGAGTACCGTTTTGCGCTCTTGCCTAACGTTCATTAACGGCGCAGCTTCTCGATCTTTAGGAATCGCAGCAGAATTAGATCGCTGCCATGAACTGACAATGCTTTGCCCAAGTTGATCAGCCTGTTTTAAAGACAAACTACTGCTTTGACGTAACTGCTCAATTAAACTTCGTTTATTTGCTAACTCTTGCTGGCTTAACATACGCTACATTCCTCTGTAATTTGTCCAAAAATATCCTATTCCTTCTCTATTGTTTTTATCCGTCGGACCTGTTTATAAATCACTCTACCACACTAACATACTTACATCTGCTTAGGTCAACACAACTCATACCAAAGCGCTAGAAGAAATCCTTTTTGAGCAATATCTTGCTAATTTTCAGTCAACAAGAAAATACTGCCAAAGATTAAATCATATGCCAAATCTCTCAGGATTTTCATCCAACCTTTCTCCTACCTTTAACTCTCTATGCTCAAACCATCATGTAAACAATCATTGTTCAAACATGCACTATTTAGTCAATCATGAAAAATAAGTAAAGGGATACTCTTATGCGTTATGTAGATCCAAACCAACCTGGTTCAAAAGTTCAATTTAAAGCTCAATATGAAAACTTTATTGACGGTAAGTGGGTATCGCCTGTCAAAGGTGAATACTTCGACAATATCTCTCCTGTAGACGGTAAAGCATTTACCAAAATTCCTCGCTCTTCTGCTGAGGACATCGAGCTGGCATTAGATGCAGCGCATAAAGCGAAAAGCGCTTGGAATAAATCGTCTCCAACCACACGCTCTAATTTGCTTCTCAAAATAGCTGATCGTTTGGAAGAAAACCTAGAATTACTGGCTGTTGCTGAAACATGGGAAAATGGTAAACCAATCCGTGAAACACTTGCTGCGGATATTCCACTGGCAATTGATCATTTCCGTTATTTTGCAGGTTGTTTGCGTGCTCAAGAAGGCGGCATTTCTGAAATTGATGAAGACACGATTGCTTATCATTTCCATGAGCCTTTAGGCGTAGTTGGTCAAATTATCCCATGGAACTTCCCTATTCTCATGGCAGCATGGAAACTTGCACCGGCACTTGCAGCAGGGAACTGTATTGTTTTAAAACCTGCTGAACAAACCCCGTCAAGTATTTTAGTCCTTGCTGAACTGATTCAAGATATTTTACCGCCTGGCGTATTGAATATTGTCAATGGTTATGGTGTTGAGGTAGGTCGCCCACTCGCAACGAATCCACGTATTGCTAAAATTGCATTTACAGGTTCAACTGCTGTTGGACAAATGATTATGCAATATGCAACTGAAAATATTATTCCAGTCACACTAGAACTTGGTGGTAAATCGCCAAATATTTTCTTTGAAGATGTGATGGATAAAGATGATGATTATTTAGACAAAGCACTCGAAGGTTTTGCAATGTTCGCCTTAAACCAAGGTGAAGTATGTACTTGCCCATCTCGTGCGTTGGTTCAGGAAAGCATCGCAGATAAATTCCTTGAATTGGCAGTAGAGCGTGTAAAACGTATCAAAACTGGACATCCTTTAGATACAGACACCATGATTGGTGCTCAAGCTTCTGAAGAGCAACAGAACAAAATCCTAGGCTGTATTGCGACAGGTCGTGCTGAAGGTGCGCAATTGCTTACCGGTGGTGGTGATCGCCAAGAGGTCGGACAAGGCTTCTATATCGAACCTACGATTTTTAAAGGCGACAACAGCATGAAAATTTTCCAAGAAGAAATTTTTGGACCTGTATTGTCTGTTACAACCTTTAAAGATTATGACGAAGCGATCAAAATTGCCAACGACACTATGTATGGTTTAGGTGCAGGTGTATGGTCACGTTCAGCACATACGTCATACCGCGCAGGTCGTGCGATTGAAGCAGGTCGTGTATGGACCAACTGCTATCATATTTACCCTGCCCATGCAGCATTTGGTGGTTATAAAAAATCTGGTATTGGTCGTGAAAATCACAAAATGATGTTAGACCATTATCAACAAACTAAAAACTTATTGGTCAGCTACTCTACAAAAGCAATGGGCTTCTTCTAAGTCCTTAACTTGATTTTAATTGACAGAAAAGCGAACCTCGGTTCACTACTGTCCCATAGTTTAAATTAAATAAAAAAACCTGAGTCTAAATAGTTAAAATATAAGTGCGAACAAACACTTCAACTATAAGGACTCAGGTTTTGTCACATCAGAATACCGTATTTCATCAATTACTCAAACCCATTTTGAGACAAGATTTTGAACGTCTTGCAAA
>WNDP01000098.1 GCA_009912575.1 Acinetobacter bereziniae | reverse complement strand
AGGCATGGGATCATGTGATAGGTTTTTGAATGGGTTGATTGTAGCCTTGTGCTGTTTTGCTTAGGCTAAAGTTGTTTCAATCATCATTGCTATAGATGTTAAAACGCCGTGAGCCTTGTTTGTTTTGTGGAAACTGGCTGAGGTATTCAGGGTGTTGTTTTAGTAATACCTTATTGTCTAAGCTGATTGAATCCTTAGACTTTTTCCATGTCACTGAACCTGTTTTAAAGATTGCTCGTTCAGCCTGTTGCATCTTGGCTTGCAGTTGATGTTTCAGCAGATCGAATGTCTCTTGACCAGTTTCAATTTGATGGCGTGCTTGAATCAATTGTTCAAATTGTTGATTGGCTTGATCGTCTTCTGTGAGGTTTGTAGTGCTGAGTGGCACATGTTCAGGGTAAAGCTGTTGTAAGGCTTTGGCTGCCGACTCACTGGCATCGACTTCAGGTGGTGTATCTTTTTCCACACACTCCCAGAAGTATCGTTCAGCATGGATAATGTGTTGGATCACCGATTCTGAACGAGTCACTTTAAAGATTCGGGTTTCATGCCCACAGATCAGGACACAGATATGCGCTGCTTTGTTACCTGTCACTGCCAATTGATGTTGTACTTGGCAAAGTACATATAGAGGTACACCATCTCGCCAAAGCTTAGCGCCATGTTCCCCTGCGGTTTTGCATTCCAATATCTGTACATCTGCATCACCGACCACGGAATAATCCAAATTGGCTAGCATAAAGTGTTTATCAGGTTCAGGATGTTGCAGTACGGCATTGACTCGACGTACTTTGTAGTTGGTGTGGAGACTGTAGTATTCAGCGACTAATGGTTCGAGGCGTTTCCCCCAATATAAAGGTGCATGTCCTTCGCTTTCATCCTCAATGTTCTGTTGAATTCGTCCTGTTTTAATCATCCACAGCTCTAGCATCGACATATAAGGATTGAGTCCGCAGGCTGCTGCACAATCACTACTGCCAATGCCTTGTTTGCGTAACTTCAGCCATTCTGCTTGGCTCATTTGTTTAGTATCCGCTAAGCGTTTGGGACGTAATTTATCAACACGACTGTGTTTTAACCCTTGTTGCGTTTTGGGTCGTTGGTGTTGTCGTGATCTGAGTGGAACGGGTTTTGTTTGAGGGCGTTGTGGTAAGGGAAATGGGATTGAAATATTCGGTGGAGTTGGTGTCGTCGGTGGATTATTTGTAGCATGGTTGTGAATGCTGTTGTTTATGTTCATCAGGTTATTCCTAAATTAATGGCCTGTGGATAGGTATGGATTAGATTTTTGAGGGTTAAAATTTGGGCATAAAAAAACCACATCCGAAGATATGGTGCTAAATGAGAAACTACAGGCAATTTATGAATAAATCCGTTTCGAGTTTCATTTATTTTTATGCAATTGCAAAGCTCTGCTTAAATTATTTTTTAACTATTTAGGTGAAATGAATAATGCGTTAAAAGATCATTCTTAAAGCCTGCTCTAATCCGCGTTGTTTTAGTGCAGCACCTGAACCAAACCAAGTTGAATCCAATCGATGGTCTTGGCTCATGGCACGACGTTCGTGATCTGAATATTCAGTGATCGAACAGAGTAAACCATAAGCGGTATCTTTAGCTGAGGATAGCTCTGCCCCTCGTCCATGCCCATTAAACATGGTCATGACTTTGGACATTGCCCGTCCATTCGGTTCGGTTTTATGGGTATCTGCGCTATTGGCAACATGTCGGTAGTATTGAATAAAACGTTCATCCTGTTCAGCGATACTGAAGCTGGTGTTATTAAATACTGCATCGAAATAGGCAGCTGCTTCTTGCTGAGTCACTTTGCGTTGACTCAGTTGTTTCATTTGATACATGTGTTCATCCCATGCCCGTACCGAGATACCCAATTGTTGTTTGATCTTGTCTGCATCAAACTTGGTACTATGAGGGACTTTAACCACACCTCGACTTGCGTCCTGTCCTTTCAATGCAATAGCTAAGGTGTTATTACACACCACACGTATGGAAGTAAATTGTGCTGTGGTGGCGAGCGTACCATCACACGCCGTGGCTAAGAGAATAAGCCATTGCTGACATCTTTACCTTTGAGTGCAGTCGTTTGTCCTGTTCGTGCCAATGCCCAGAATTTCTTTCCGCCTTTGAGTACCCCCGCGGTTTCCAGTTCAAAGCCTGATTGTTCAGTCAAATCACGATAGAATTCTAATATCTGTTTAGGCTGGACTTCTTGATAGCGTTGACTGACCACAGATAAAGGTGCATGGGTATCAGAGCGGTATAGAACCCGTTGCTCATCATGCGGAAGAATCAAATTCTGCCCTTTGTGATTTTCTGCCATGTAACTGACATTGGAGCTTTCGATGTGCCAATCCATACCAGCCTGTTTTGCCCAGACTTCAATCGGTTGATTTGGGCTAAGTTGATTTCCGAGTCCATGCCAAGGGGTTTGCCCCACATAAGCCATTTGTTCAAGTTGATGTGCCATAAAGTTTTCCTTCTGATTGATTGAAGAATGAATTGAATCAATTCAATGTGAATTTTTTAGATTGAGATATTGAGTAGATTGTTTAGATTGATTCAGTGTGTTGAATGTCGAAGTGTTCCTGACATTGCTCGCACTGGTAATGTAGGGTGATTAGGTTATCTTGCTGTTGGATATAGAGTAAAAACATCCCACCTGCGACTAAACCAATCAGGCCACCGAGCAAGGGATTGATCTTAAACTTCTTAGAAAGTTGCATTCCGACTGTCGCCAAAGACATTGGCGAACAGGATGAAAATGTTAAATGGGTCTTAGGTTGTGATTGTTGACTTCGCCGTAGTAATTGCACATGGGGTGAATGGCAATAAGGGCATTGCTGCATAATGCATTTCCTTGATGAGTTATGAAGAAATAGACATAAAAAACCACGAGCATCAGCTCGTGGTTTTTAGGGTTGATTTGATTTAAATTTGAATACGTATAGCTTATCGATTGACTTTAGGTACAGCCAAACCAGTTGTACTTTTACATGGTCGGATACTTTGAATGTATTGCCCATCACCAGTATCTTTAAAGAATCCATATTGAGATTGGATTTCTAAACATTGGCCTTTTTTATAGGATTTGATTTGTTTGGCAACTGTTGCAGAAAGTGCATAACGATTAAGGATCACCTCACCTTTGGTGGTTGGAAAAATCACTGCTTCCTCACCAAATCCCAGATCTTTTTTTAAGGTAATTTGTTCTGTTTTTGCCATGACTGCTGTTGTTAAAAATAAGCTGATTAATCCACAACTGATAATTTTGATACTTTTCATGGTGATATTCCTGTTTTAAAGGGGTATAAAAAAGATTGAGAACTCAATTTCTAAAAAAGTTAATTATTTAAAAACAAGGCTTGTAACCTTCGCTTAAAACTTGATTGTTACTTTGGTTCAAGCGCACCACATACCAAGTACATTGATAACGATCTGAATCCCATGCAGTATGGTAATTGATGGTATTACCCTGTTGACTCCAACCTTCCACTCGTTTAGCCACCTGATCTGGGCTAGATCGTCCCCAAACCTCCATGAGATGTGACGCTAACATTTGATCAATACTCGGAACGGTTGCCTTGAGATCAGTGGGTGCTGTTTTAATCGGCTTTAAACCATACTTTGCAGCATTCGAACTTAAGGTTTTTCCTTCATGGTATTCAGAATCGACTTGCATAGTTAAATGTTCAGTTGCAGAGTTTTGCGAGGCTTTGGCTTCTTCAACCACGGCTAAAGCACCTGCAATCTCATCAGCGCTTACCGCGACATGGGTCGTTTGTGTTGTTGCATCTTCAGTTAAATCTTGATCGGCTGGTTCAGATGCAGATTGAGCAATATCAGCAGTTTGAGTTTTTTGGGCTTTGGTTTGTTCTACAGCCAGCTGTGCTAACTGTAGGTCTGCTTTACGTTGTAGATGCTGATTGAATAGATAGGTCCCTAAGATCATCAGCGTAATGGCAATAATTAAAATTATAAGACTCGAATTTTTGAGTTTCTGCATGAGACTTCCCCTATTTATGTGGCCATAAGCCTTGTTCTTTGAATGCTTTAATTTGGGGATCAATGCTCACTTCCCCTGTTCTGCAATCTGTTGTTTCACCCGTTTTATGGTTAAACGTCACTGACATATTCGGGTTGTCACATAAGTTTTTATATTTGCTTACTATGGATGCAGGTTGTGATGCCTTGGCTGGTGCACGATATCCTATTCGCCGAACATCTATAGAATTCGTTGTGCCGAATACTCTTAAGATTCCTCCACCTTCCCAAGTGGCTGTATAAGCGAGATTTTGTTGACATCCATTCATCATTGCAGCTTGCACCTCATGAACACCATAAAGACGTGTCGCCGAGCGGTAGGTACAAATCGTGTCATAACCTCGACCTTTTTGGGCATTCACCAAATGTGCCATCGTTTCAGCTGAGCCTAATCCATAAGAAGGTGCGGCATAACTCAAGGAATGAATCCCCAGAGCAAATACTGCTGTAAAAATCACTTTCTTCATCATTTTTATCCATTCATTTTATCTGCTTGTTTGAGATGTTTGTTTGATACGACTAAGAAAATAGCCATTCCAAAAAGGTAAACGGCCATACAAATGCTCTGCCCAAGAGATAGGCTTTGGAATAACCCGCAGGAAAGCTCCAGATCAATTTGAGCCAGTAGCCGAACATGATCAGCAGATAGGTAATCCATACATTTCTCATATTCAGACACTCCTAATCCAATTCAGACATACAGGCTAAACCTGCTTGCTGGACTTGCTCTGCCCAATCTTCGGGAAATTGCATCGGATTTTTAATTTGCTTAAGCCGATCTTCTCCGTAGTGTTTCTCTACCTCGTTATAACTACATGAACAGAAACTACGATTGCCACCAAAGTTACGGCATCCATCCTTAAATTCTGATTCAAATGCGCTACTACAGGCCGTCAGCAGAACACCCGCTGACAATAAAAAAATGAGTTTTAATTTCATTCTACCCTCTCGTAATGACTTATATTTTTAATGCCTGCGCTTAGAGCGTTATGGCTTCACTGAGGTAATGTGTATTTAAAATTTCTTTATATTCAATTGAGTTTTGAGGAAATCTATTCAGAAGTCTTCAGCGCAAACCAACAGTCCAGCCATTTGATGTCGTTAAATTCAATATATAGATTTCATTTTTTATAAAACTTTGATTGAGGATCGGGTCATAACGTTCAACTTTGACTGTACAGCGATATAAATCAAAATAAGGATGTGTACTCTCTTGGCCCTCATACATATTAGAGCGCTGACATTGCTTGAGTTGAATTTGCACAACAGATTCATCTTGCTGTCTTAATGCCTGCAAGACATCATCGGCTTTGGGTTGGACTACCTCTTCTCCAGAAAAACCACAGCCTGAACAAATCATTGCCATCAACATCAAACTGATTAAGGAACCCTTCATTTTCATGGTGCTTTTCCTTGGGTTTTAGCGTATGTGGACATTCCAAATTGGAAGGGTCTGATTTGTTGCAGTGGAATCACCTGTTGTTGCACCAAGGTTAAATCAGGTCTTACCTCCTCTACATAAATCTGCTGAGGTTTGAGTTGTTCAATCACTCGAAACTGTTGATCCATCCCCAAATATTCCATCAGTACAATGCGATTGATCGCTAATCCTTCAGGCTTATAATCCAATACAAAGGCCATATAGACTGAGGCTTGTGCTCGATTATCCCATGCGCTAATTAAGCTTTTAGCTTGCTATGCGGATGCTTTAACTGGAAAGCGTATCCGCCTGATAAGCGCATCCTCAGATGCCATCCTCAAATCATCTTCATGAATTACAGGTGCTGTGGTCTGGATGGTTAATAGTGCTTGATCAGCATCGTAATCAATTCGATTCAATTGGTCGAAATAGTCAGGAATTTCAATCCAACGATTGCCAAAGTTCAAAGCATCTTCAATACGACCTAAATCTATATTGGCTTTTGCTGTCAACTTCTCAGTTTGCTGCTGTTTGGCTTTGATACGCTGTTGATAGGTATCAGTTGTTTCATAGGGATCTTTTCTGGAATAGAGCTACGTTTAAGCAAAGCTAAATGCTGAATGGCCAAGCTATTCGCGCGACTAAACAAATCAGGGCTGGTCAGATCGACAACAGGAATTCCAATGGAATCTTTTTTTCGTACCCCAAATAAAAGGATCTGGTCAGGGCGGAGTTTTAATTGCTGTCTTAAAGCAATAAATGTTTTTTTTGCACCCTTTTTATCCACAATATAATTTTGAAAATCTTGTAAAAATCTTTCATCACTCATTTTATCTAAATGCAAAGCTGTGATCTTTTGCCCAGCAATAACAACTGGTCTTGGATGAGCACTTACATCTATACGCTTGGACAGTTGATCTTCTTTATCAGGGATATAAAGCTTTGAATCTTGTTTTGAGCATGCACTGATACACAAAGGCAGCAGTATACATGTCGTTAAAATACGGCTATGAATCATGATTACCTCACGTCAATTTAAGTTTTTTTATTTAATTTGTTCGTCGCTGTATCCTGCACAGCACAAGACACCAGCAACACTTAAATAAAGTGAGGGAGTAATAAAAAGACAATAGTGCGCATAGCAAACTCCTTGATCTGTCGGAATTCTGCCAAAGCATTTGAGATTTATGGTGGCAGAACGAGAAAGGGTTGACAGACTGGTTTGGACGCCAGCACACCAAAGGTGTCCCTCTCCCGTCCTACCGCAACGAGAGGGGACGAGAAGTACACATAAAATTATTCCTCAGAAGAAATAATCCTGATGCGGTCCAAAAACGGTCTGTCAAAACCGACTGGCAATGTAGGCCAGCACGCAAAGAATAATCTGCGTGATTTAGCGTGTCAATACATACAGATATAGATTGGCAACTCTACACGTCACAATGAAAGTGCAGATCGACTTTAAACTGTTTTAAATTTAACTAGTTTTAAAATATTGAAATGAGTGAATGCTATTTATTAAAATAGGCTCAATCGATTATAAAAATTTAGGAAGCAACCTGTGACAGAGCAATTTGATTTTATTTCAATAAAAAAGAAAGCCAATGTTCATTTTAATGGTGCATCGATCAGCCATGTTATTGTTTTAAAAGATGGAACTAAAAAAACTTTAGGTGTAATTCTTCCATCCGAGGATCCCCTAACCTTTAAGACTCATTTAGCTGAACGTATTGAAATCATCTCTGGAGAATGTAGTGTACAAATTGGTCCCGCACCAGACATAAAATTCTATAAATCTGGTGAATCTTTTCAAATCCCAGCCCATAGTCAATTTAAGATCCAAACCAATGTGGTCTTAGATTATATTTGTCATTTTGAATGACCAATAAATTTGTTATATCCAGAATCTTAGTGTTCTATTCTGATCTATAATTTACTGGTAGCAAAGCTTGACGGAGATAAATGTTGCGACTCAAATGTATTGGTGGTCCACTGTATGGGCATGAATATTCCCACCCATCTAACGAATTCACCTTTCTTGATCAGCATTCAGGCAAAAAGATTGTATACCGCAAACACACTTTAGACTTTAAACCACCTCAAGATTTTTTTGTGGATGAATCCATTTCCCGTAATTTTGCATATCAACTCGCTTTACAAGTCCTACACTCACAATATCTGAGTAAAAATTAAAGGATGGCGGATTGATTCCATCCTTTAATTTCAATGTCATTTCCCTGATGTTCCAATAAAGTGCTTAAAACCTATAGGCCATACTCGAACACCCATTGAGTCTTTACTGGTATTGACAATATCGCGCTTGCGCAAACCATCAAGATCATGCTGATCATCAAACTCAGTAAACAATTGATTAACTAGCTCATGGCTTTGGTTATCATCATTTAGGTCAATCATCATTCCCTTAAAACCTGTTGAGAAGTTCCATACCGCTTTCAATCGATCAACATAATAAGAAGTATCTGAATAAATTCTTGCATTGACTGTGATCGATAAAAGCATGACGTATTGATTTGTTTCTGGGATACGAATCACTCGTCTATACCAATACAAATAATTTACTGGAAAATATTCCTGTTGCTTAAGATGTTTATTAAAGTGTTGAATATGCTTATTCATCTCTAAAATAGAAATTGTGCCCGCAAGCTCAGGTTGATATGCACAGATCAGATTAATTTTATTCAGATCAAAACAGTACTGAGTAACTTTGTCATACTCATCTTGATATCGTTGAACTTGCTTAACATGTCTTTCATTTTTTTCTTTAATTATTTCCAAAATATCCGCACTTTGGAAAACACGTTCTAATTTTGCTAGAGTTAAATCTACAAGCTGACTTGCTTGATCTTTGTCACTCACACATCGTATTCCTGATTCAATTTGGCTGGCTCGATAACAATTCATTAAGGTCTCAAGCCAGAATCCATAACAATAGTCATTGGTTGCGAAAATTAATTGCCAATTTTGGATATCTTCTAAGAGTCGCTTATGCCAGTGTTTAAAATCATATTCACCGCGTTTACTTCGTATACTCAAAAATAGTTCATGAACATCACGTTCCAGACGTGGGGCAATTAGGTGTTCGAGAGAGGGGAAATTCATTGGTTGCATGGTGGTCTTCCTATTTTGTTCATAGGAAGACCAATGCAATTATTTTTAATTATTCTTGGACTCGATTTCTTCTTTGAAAATCAACTTACTCTCTGGCTAATTTTCAATTGAATCCATTCATGAATTTCCTGAGCAATCCAGCCGACTCTATTCGTGGATAAAAAGATTTGCTTAGGAAATGTCGTATCGTGGTATTTAGATTTGGGATCAAGTATTGAGTAAATTGTTGCTCGACTTAGTCCTGTAATTTGAATCACTTGTTTGATATTTAAGATTTGGTTGATCTGAAAAGTTTGAGGATTAAACGCATTCATCTGATTGATTCCTATTTGATATGAAGGCGTGCTTTCTGCACATAGCATGTGCGACCCGATAAAAAATAAATGACCAAGCAAAAAATTAAAGATCTAAAGCATAGAGAGACCAGAGCACTCATAGCGCCCTAGTTTATGAATATGTGATTGATTAGCTTAGAAAGGTAATTCGAATTCCTTAGCGCTTCTATACGATTGCCGAAGCATGTAAGGACTCGGTTTAAATTGCCCACATGCAAATGTTCTCATTTTAGGCAACTTCGCCCGTAAACGCTGATCATACTTTTCAGGTTGAGTTAAATACAATGCAAGGCGAAAGGCATTGGCAATTTTACTCACATCTTTTCGCTCAACTAGCCCCAATCCATCTCTCCCTGTTGCTTGATAAGTGGCCCGATGTTTAGCATCCTGTAGGTTATACGCCGTCCCCAATCCATCCGTCATATTCTCCCATAATGCACAAACCTCACTTGCAATCTTCCACTCACTCTGTCTTAAAGACCCGTTATAAATCAATAGTAAATGTACATGATAGGCACCAGTTTCCCCACCTTGTTCCAATGCCCAGGCATAACCAACTAAATCTCTAAAGCAGGTATCTTTATCTGATAAGCGTTTACGAAAGGCTTTGAAATGCCGATCAACATCTAGAATGGAAATCTCATCTAGACTGTCACTAAAATACTTAAGCTCGACTCTCACCCAAAGGGTTTTACAATGTTTTTGAATAAGATTACCTAGATACATCTCAAGCTCAACTCTGTTATTACACTCCTGATCGTGAAACTTCCTCCGGTCCCATTGAAAAGCTGCTGGTGATACATACATCGCCTGACAAATTTCGTTATATTGATCCACATAAGGTATTTCCTGTTCAGTTAAACCATATTGAAGAAATAGCCTATTTGCGATGTCAAGGACACGCTTAAATTGGTCTACAGGGAACATCAGTTGAAAATCTTGAGAAATAAGTTGCTTAAACACTGGAATTAAATCACAGCATTGCCGAGCATAAGCCCTGAGTTTTTGTTCATTTCGTCGATGAGTCAAAAGCTCACTATCAAGTGTGTGGCTCACATTCAGAATCAGTTGCTCTAGTGCAATTAGGGTTTCTGTTTCATTTAACATTCGATTGTCTACTATGCTATTAAGTTTCATAGGTAGCGCATCTGAATATTTTTTAATTTTTATTGTTCTAGAGCTATTAATCTCTATCTTGTCGTCTTATTACGACTAGATAGAAATATTGAAAATACTAAATCTTATGATTAAAACTGAAATGATATGAGTAGTAGAGATATAGATACATGTTAAATATAGATACATGTTAAATATAGATAAGATATATAAATATAATATAGATAAGATATATAACATCATTTACCCAGTGCCTAAGACAAAAACCTCTCCCGTATTCGTGATAGGTCTTCGATTCAAAACATCGCCATAGCTTTGATTTCCGTGTTTTAGCCCTAAGCGGAAGTTAAGTTGATTTTTATTTATTCTGAACTGCTATTACTTTGGGTTTATCCTTCCCTATAGTACTTAGAATTCCGTACCGCACAAGTTCTTCGTCTGAAGGCATAATTTGCTTGCAGACAATTGAAATCAGTTCTAGGTTTTCAGCCAAAGAGGTTTCTTGTCCCAGGATTTTAACCTCTCCATGAAAATATTGATTATCCTTTAATTCAATATCAGGAACGAAAATACAGCTGTATCGGGTCTGCTCCATACTTCGAGGTAAAATTCTAAATGGTGGTTTCTTCTCAATATCTCTGTATTTCGTATTTGCAGTCCTTTCTTGTTCCTCAATTCTTCTGGAGAGCTTGAAATAAAGATAGATCTGATTAAAAGCGATTAAGTCCAGCATTGACATCAATACCCTATCAAAGGAAGCTAATCTGATCTCTTTCAGCTTACGATCTACTAAGTACTTACCATAGCTCTCTTCGTTAAACGTCTCATCGAATTTAGTATCAGCAACCACTTCACGGTAATATTTTTTACCCGCAAATAATGCCATCAGCCCTTGATGTTCAAGCCTTACTGAAACCCCTTGCAACAACTGCTTATAAACTGAACCGTCATTACCATAGAGCTCACTACAATGCTGCTCAAGATAGCATTGTAGTGAGCCATCCCCCAAATTATAGCTATAAACTTTTTCTTTAAGTTCTCGAGCACCTAACTGATCAAATCTAATCAATTTGAGATGATCTGCATCCTGCTCACTTAACTCTTTAACTGCCCTAGAAAAAAGGTCATATTCTGCCTTTTGGTATTGAATAAATGAATCCAGACTTTTCGGAATAGATTCGAAAAAATAACTTATCGGGTCACACAGAAAGTTTGGATTTTCTAAATCTAAATTTTCTTTTTTATTTTTTTCAGATATCTGATGTTTAACATGAGCCAATCGTTTTACTTCAAACTGGTGCATTTCTGGATATTCGATTATATAAAATCGACCATAAGTAGCATCCTCACCCCAAAGAGTATGAGATAGGTTCAAACTATAAATAGGGTTTTCGAATGAGATAAAAGTATTACGGATACTCCCTTCAGCTCGACTACGTATAAATCTTAAATTGATTAACTTATACAAATTCTTATACATCGGTTGTTTTTTTAGGCCTGTCGTTTTATATATTTCAGCATTCCCACAGCCCATCACAATACCAAATTGATTGCTATAAGTTAGTAACGTCAACAGCAATAAGGCAGATTTAAAATCAAGTTCACTTTCTCGGTCAGTACTGATCGAAATGGTTTGAATAACTGCCAACAACCTTTCAATCATGGGAGATAAAGCTAAACGTTGCTTTAATCTGTCAATTTTCTTTTTATGATATTCAGCAGTCTTAGTCTCATTAGATCGTAAATTGCTAAAGTAGTTATCACTGAGTCTGATTTGCCGGACTCTTGCACGCTTGCCCTTCTCTGGATAACTCACAGTGATTAAATTTGCTTGTTGTAGTTCCTCTAATACCCTCCTTAGCTTTTTATGTTGTACCCCTATTTTGTCAGCTAATTCGAGTAAGGGTATTGAACAGTTTTGCGCTCCGAATGCAAGAATAAAACGTAATAAGACCCAATGCCCATAGGAAGTTAAATCACTGTTATTAATCTGATTTGATCTCAACAGGTGTAACGTATATATAACCAAGTCTGTTTTGTTCACTACACATCTAATCCAACCATACTCTTACAAAAATTCTAGCATGCTTTAATGATAGGCATGAATAAATACTTAAAAATATAATATTCATTAATTAATGTTTAATTAATACTTATTTAATGTTAATTTAATTTTAATTTTTTGTTAAAAAATGAGTGAAATAATGGCAAACAAAGTAATGTCTCTTCAAGCATGGTTGAAAAAAGAAGAAGGGCTAAAATTAAAATTTTTAGAACAAGAACTAGCACTTGGAAGTCTAATAAGGAAAAATGAACAAACAGCAGGAAATCTAAAATGTTTAATCAGTGATACTCTTCACCTCAATTCTCATTTTGATCATCAAGCTTACATTAAGAATTTTTTAAACTGGGATTATGTTCCAGTAGGTCTTTCTGATAAAGTATTTAATCAATTAAAAACCAAATTCCGAATTTTCAAATTCAACTTAAAAAATAAAAATGAAAATAGAGTTAAAAAGCAACTTTTCATTGATCAAAAAACAATGAGTAGACTTGAGCAGATTATTAAAGATAACAAGTTAGATACAATACAAAATGGCCTTAATTTCTTGATGAATGGTTCAAGTTTAAGAATGAAAGAAGTAAGTGAAATTAACCGCCAAAGGGGAACAACGATACAAATCCAAACTGAACAACTCAATGTTCTTAAGGAACTAATTGATCAGTACAAAAACCGAAATAAGAGTCTAATCATTCAGCATAATAAAAAATTAGAGAATTTCAGCAATTCTTTATCTGACTACGTAACTAACGATTTCCAAACACTACTAAATCAAACTCTAGAAAACATATTGGATCAACAAGCGTATACAGCACTCATTGAAAGTGGAGATATCTCACCCTTATTAGAAAAATTATCCGAAAAAATTAAAACAAAAAAAGAGGAAGCAACTTCAATTATAGAAAGCCAAGACCTAAGTTAAGTAGAATAATTAAAAAAAAAGAAAATTAGACCAAGACTAAATTTACTTTACTGCACTAGTCTATAGCTGTCCATTAAACAAGCATTGCTAGAGAATAATGGAGTTGATACGGATGAAAACTCTCAAAAACTAATGCGATCTGAGAGCGAAAATCAGGTGCATTTAAAGTCATGTCAAAACATAAATAAAGAAACGAGCTCTGTAAATGAGGTTGAAAGCCACTCTAACTATACAGAATCTATCTACAATGCAATGACCTCAGCCAAATCAGAAAGTGGGGATACTGGATGGATCAAACAAACAAAAGAAATGGTTGAGCAAAATCCTGATGCACTCATTGGCACACGTTTACCAAACCAAGATGAAAGAGAACAATTACTAAACCTAAAAAGACAAATAAAATCTACAGCTCAAGTAGCAAAAGTGACAGCAAAAAAAGTTTCAATACCATTTACCGCTCGTAATCCTAACCGTAAACCAACAAATGAAACGATTGCAAATCAAGATGACCTCAAAAAAGAAGATCATCACAACTCGAAACAATGAGAACAGATACTAAAAGTAGGTATGCAGAATCTTTATGTTTAGGTTTGTCCTGTAATAGACAATTTAAACTCAATTTACCAATTATCTAACGCCATCTGAATTATTCTTATTTTGATTAATCCAATCCAAATTTTTATGTGGGTTACAATGTGGGACAAAAGCATAAGAAAGAAAAAAGCCCTCGTAAGAACAAGGGCTTTTTTCAATATTTGGCGGAAGCGGTGAGATTCGAACTCACGGAGGACTCGCACCCTCGTCGGTTTTCAAGACCGGTGCATTAAACCGCTCTGCCACGCTTCCATGTGCGCAAGAATACTAAGCTTTTCCAACGATGACAAGAAAAAAATAGGCTTAAAGCATTCAAATGCATATTGTTTCATCAAAACCACTGATTTTGATTAAAGTTTGGCTGCTATTTCAGCACCTTCACGAATTGCACGCTTGGCATCAAGTTCACCTGCCAATTTAGCGCCACCAATAATATGATAATTGGCTAAAGTAGATTCACCCTCTTTTGGCATCAAATCCTTAACAGACTCTTGTCCAGCACATACCACAATGGTATCTACACGCAACAATTGATCATGACCATTACTTTCAATCCACAATCCTTCATTGGTCACAGCTTTATATTGCACGCCACGCAACATCTTTACCGCATGCTTTTTCAATTGTGCACGATGAACCCAACCCGAAGTTTTCCCTAGGCCAATTCCTAAAGGTGTAGTTTTCCGTTGCATCAAATAAATTTGACGAATCGGTGGTTCGACTTCAGCAGGAACAAAGCCCCCTTCGGTCATATAATTTGGATTTGGATCGATTCCCCATTCACGCTGCCAATCTAGCAAAGGTTGAGGTTGAGGCTGAGACTCAGGTTTCAATAAAAACTCTGAGACATCGAAACCAATACCACCCGCTCCAATCACTGCCACTCGAAGTCCTACAGGTGCGCCTCGCAAAACTTCTGCATAGGACAAAACTTGTGGTGCATCACTGCCATCAATCTTTAAACCACGAGGAATAACACCTGTAGCAATCACAACATCATCAAAACCTTCACGTTCTAATTGCTCACGATTGACTTTGGTATTTAAACGTAAGTCCACATCCGTCTTTTCGATTTGTACTTTAAAATATCGAATGGTTTCATGAAACTCTTCTTTACCCGGTACGACTTTGGCAAGATTAAATTGACCACCAACTTCTGTAGAGGCTTCAAATAAAGTCACTTGATGCCCACGACTTGCCGCAATTGTTGCAGCAGACATGCCAGCAACACCGCCACCGACAACAGCAACTTTCTTTGGTTTCTTGGTTTTTAAATAAACCAACTCCGTTTCATGCGCGGCACGAGGGTTAACCAAACAGCTTGCACGTTTATTTTGAAAACTATGGTCTAAACACGCTTGGTTACAGGCAATGCAAGTATTAATTTCATCAACACGATTGGTTGCAGTTTTACTGACCCAAAAAGCATCCGCCAATAATGGACGTGCCATTTGCACCATGTCCGCTTTACCTGCTGCTAAAATTTCTTCAGCAGTATCTGGCATATTAATGCGGTTTGATGCAATAACTGGAACTGAAACATGTTTTTTTACTTCAGCCGTATAATCAACAAAGGCTGCACGAGGAACAGAAGTTACAATTGTTGGAATACGCGCCTCATGCCAACCGATACCGGTATTTAATAAAGTAATACCTGCTTTTTCCAAGGCAAGTGCAACGGTGATCACTTCGTCCATAGTATTGCCATCATGGACCAAGTCCAACATCGACAAACGGAAGCAAATAATAAACTTTTCACCCACTTTGGCACGAATCGCTTTAACAATTTCTACGGCAAAGCGCATACGATTTTCAATCGGCCCACCCCAGCGGTCGGTACGTTGATTGACATGACGACTTAAAAATTGATTCAGCAAATAGCCTTCTGAACCCATAATTTCCACACCATCATAGCCCGCTTTTTTCGCCAGATTTGCAGTTTCAGCATAGTCTTGAATCGTTTCAAGAATGAGTTTGTCACTCATTTGACGTGGTTTAAACATCGAAATTGGGGATTTAATCGGGCTCGCTGAAACGACAAAAGGCTGATAACCATAACGACCAGAGTGCAATATTTGCATAAGAATTTTTGCACCATGTTTATGTACCGCATGGGTAACTAAACGGTGTGGTGCAATATCACCTAAAGTATTCATCGTTCCGCCTGCTGGCAACAACCAACCTTGACGGTTAGGAGAAATCCCTCCTGTAATAATCAACCCAACGCCACCTTTAGCTCTCTCGCCAAAATATGCGGCAAGTTTGGGATAATGATAAAAACGATCTTCCAATCCTGTGTGCATTGAGCCCATCACCACACGATTCTTAATCGTTGTAAATCCCAAATGAAGCGGTTTTAAAATATGTGCATAGCTAGTTGTCATGGTGAATCCTTTTTTAATTTGGCTTTGCAACTTGTTGCATACTACTTTATCGAGTTTTAAAATTTTTTGGATGGCTTATTTTGAGAATTTCATCGTAGATAGTGTCAATTTACTGTATTTCATTTTACCGAAAATACTTAGATTGCTTCATTTCAATGAGAAGCTAAAATACAGTTTTATAACATTGTTAAGAGACGATTTTCGTTATTTTGCAATAGAACTTCGGAATAAAAGTAAATAAGAAAAGGCACTTTAACAATGAGTCATCCTGTATTTTTAACCAGTACGACATTTAGCCATATGCCGATTGGAAGTCAAAACCAATGGGCTGATTTTTATCAAACAGCAGTATTTGAACTTGAAGCCAATGCGTTCATTCCCATTTTATGGTTGATGCTGTTTAAACTAGACAATATATATTGGGCCAAATATATTGATGAGTTAGATCATAACGGCTTTGTTGCATAAAGGATTTAAAGGCAAAGTTCTCCTAGGCGCCTCAAATTTAAGTGACAACTTGAGTATGAGGTCGGCCTAATTCTGTAAATTTATTTAAAATAGCTATACGGGCATGTACCTCATTGACTTGGCTTTGAAAGTTCCTAGCACTGAGTTTATCGCCTAATAATTTGATGCAATGCATCTTAGTTTCGACCAAACTTCGGTGATGATAGCCTGACCATTTTTTCCATAG
>WNDP01000097.1 GCA_009912575.1 Acinetobacter bereziniae | reverse complement strand
AACTGCACGTAAGTCTTTAGAGTTCATGAAATAGGTACCATGCTGGTCTTCTTCAGCAGCAAACATATCTTCTTCATGACGTTGTAATAAAACCGGCTCGCCAAATTGATGTTGTTGTATGGCGTGTTGCTCGTCGGCATCTTTATTGTTGCAACATGCTGATGCTGTCTCCAGTGGTTGGACTGGAATGACATCCCCAGATGCATCTTCTGTTGCTTGGTGAATATTGTACTCCCAGCGACAAGCATTGGTGCAAGCGCCTTGATTAGCATCACGTTTATTCATATAGCCAGAAAGTAAGCAACGACCGGAATAAGCCATGCAGAGTGCACCATGTACGAAAACCTCAATTTCCATATCAGGCACATTCTGCTTAATTTCTTCAATTTCCTCGATAGATAACTCACGTGACAAAATCACACGAGTCAGTCCCATATTTTTCCAAAATTTCACAGTTGCCCAATTGCCTGCACCGATAGGTGAATCGACATGTGCGGAAAATGCTCTCGAACCATCATAATTAAGCCAGGATCTGAAATAATTAATGCATCGGGTTGCATTGCGATGACAGGCTCAAGATCACGAATGAAATTTTTTAATTTTGAGTTATGTGGTTGAATATTTACCACGACGTAAAATTTTTTACCTAAAGTATGTGCTTCAGCGATTCCAACTTTTAAATGAGCAAGATCAAATTCATTGTTACGAACTCTTAAGCTATAGCGAGGTTGACCTGCATATACTGCATCAGCACCATAAGCAAATGCATAACGCATATTTTTCAAAGAACCTGCTGGTGAAAGGAGTTCTGTAATGTGTGAGATGCTCATAAAAAATCTAAAGGCATACTAAAAATATGGTTTTATTGTAAGGGTTTAAAAATAAGATTCAACCTAGTAAAACACTCAGGATTATTTGGGTGGTTACTTATAAAAATTAATATAATCAATTATTTATGTTTAATTTTATGCATGAGATAAATTTAACGACAACGAATTATTTTTTATATAACTCACCAAGTGGTAAAAAAAACAGCATTTTATTTTTCGATCAGATTATTTAAAAAATAAGACAGGGCATAATTGTTTCTCTGAATTATATAGAAAAATATTATCGCGTATCCGAACCATGAAAGCTGAAAATTAAGAGAATGCTTAATTCACTTTTCTACTGAAAAATCGTGAAGGGATATTGGTATAAGAAAACGACTGAGATAGGCTTGAGTGTAAAAAGCATATTATTGAAGTGAATAAACACGTACAGAAGAAGCGATTAAATATGCATTTTATTCTGAAGCTTCAAGTTTTTTAACGATTTGACAGTGATCAATAGTGGTATTTGAAGAGCAAGATTGACGTAATTCATGTAATTGTGATTTAAAATTCTGCATTTCCTGAATGCGTGCTTCGACATGTTGAATGTGTTCTTCAAACAGTTGGTCGATGACTTTACAATCTTGTTCAGGGTGTTTAATCAGCGCTAAAAGCTGAGTAATTTCATTCAATGTCATGTCCAATGAACGACAACGCTTAATAAAAACCAATCGTTTTAGAGTATCTTCATCATAGTATTTATAATTGTTTTCTGCACGATAGCTTGACTGAATTAATTGTTTTTTCAGATAAAAACGTATGGTGTCAGTAGAGAGCTGAGTTTTTTTTGCAAGATCACTGATTAAATATTGGCGCATGATTTTTCCTCTATTTTGCTTGACCTTGGACTTACTCCATAGTTTTAAATCGCAGTATAGCCTACTTTGATCAGGGGCTAAAGAGTCTGCAATTACCGTTTAAATCTATGGCAGTTGGCTGGATTAAAAATTTTGAACCCAATGATCTATTTTTATCTCATCAAGGAGAAGTGTCATGGCGTGTACATGTAGTCATGAACCTGCACCACAAAAACCTAACAGTAAATTTAGAACGGCACTGTGGATTGCTTTATTTATCAATCTTGCGATGTTCTTTGTTGAATTGTTTGGAGGTGCCTATGCACATTCTTCGGCACTTTGGGCTGATTCGCTTGATTTCTTTGGCGATGCTGTAAATTATGCCATTTCATTAGCTGTACTGGGTGCTAGTTTGTATTGGAGAGCGACTGTTGCACTATTTAAAGGTGCAGTCATGGCACTTTTCGGCTTGGTGGTGATTGGAAAAACTGCTTATGCCTATACACAGGGAATTCCACCAGAAGCGATTACGATGGGAGCAATTGGTGTGCTTGCATTGGTCGCCAATGTGGTTTCAGCTGCTGTTCTTTATGCGTTTAGAGACGGTGATTCGAATATGCAATCTGTTTGGTTATGTAGTCGCAATGACGCGATTGGTAATGTCGCAGTAATTTTTGCTGCTATTGGTGTTTTTGGTATAGGAAGTATGTTGCCTGATTTGATCGTTGCAGTGATTATGGCAACTTTAGGCTTAACAGGAGGATATCAAGTGATGAAAAAAGCGATTCAGGAACGTAAGCTAAGTGCCTCTGATACTCATATATTTCAATAACTATATTACCGATGTGAAGCTGATTGGTACAATCTAATGATGTTTGTAGATAAACTTAAATTAAAACGTTGCCAAATATTTATATGCTGTGTTGAACTCGATATAGGAGGAAATCTCAGATCTATAGGATACCTTTGAAAGCGAGTTAAACAGGTCTACGCAAGGATTGGTAAATGCTTTATCGAGTATTTAAAGGGTTGAAATACAGAGTGCCATTTTGTTCCAAAAATTGTTCCATAAGGCTAAATATTCTGTTTGAATTTGATGAAGATGTTGCTCATTTTCTGGGGTAAGGCATTGCGTGAGTAAGGTCCAAATATCGTCTTCATGATTGTCATCATTTGCTAGGGTAGAACCATCCTGATCAGCAAGACCATGACAAGCATAATATCCCTCGATATAGATGCTGTTAAAATTCGACATGTTATTTCGCAATGCTTCACTAAATTTGATCACTTGTAATTCAGTACAAGCCAAGATCAGCAGAAGATCGGTATAAGAATTAAGATGTTTATAAATATAATCCGCCAAAGCAAATGCTTCGGCTTGAGTTTTTCTTTGGTCTAAGGGATTTAAACTGAGCTGTTGCATCAGTTTTAAAAAATATACCAGATGAGATTTAGATGCAGAACTTTGTTCAAGTTGATAGGTGTTAAAACCTAGTTCATCAATCAGATTCAGCGACAGCAAATAGCGCGCATATATTTTTGAAGCAATTCGATTGTTTTGTTGAATATTATTGTTTTTTTCAAGGCAAACTGCTTGATAAATTGCCATGCTGAGTGCATCGGTAAAATTTTTAACAATGGCTGTAAAATAGTTGATATGAATGAATTTAAGTTGTTCAAGACTGAGCTGACTTTGATTCAATTGATCTAACAACGGGTGCTGGAACAAAACATGTTGAATAGTTTGCTGTTTCAGCTGACTGACAGCTTGGACATTTTGCTCCCATAACTCAGCACTCAGCGAATTTTTGATGAATTGCAGCAATTCAAGACGAGCATGTTCTGATTGCGTGAAAGAGAATGTATTCATATGCTGCAATGATATTTTCATTTTATCGTTTTTATCATAGTCAAAAAAAAATTATTTTGCTAGTATTAACTCAAGTTTAATATTTTATATTTCAGATACTTGCCCTTTGTCCAAGATTGTTTTTGTGCAAAAATTCTTTGTTGTTGTGAATTTAAGATATAATTCCTATCATATTGTGAAGTAACGCCTATATATGTGCTGTTCTTATAAGCTAATGCCTTAATTTTAATCTTAAATTTTTATACGTTGGGTAAAAATAAATGTCAAAAAAAGAGGACATCATTAACACAGCGCTGAGACTCTTTAATTCTTATAGTTATAATTCTATTGGTATAGACCGGATTATTAGTGAGTCTGGCGTTGCAAAAATGACGTTTTATAAGTATTTTCCATCGAAAGCGAAATTGATTGAAGAGTGTTTAGTGACTAGAAATCATAATTTGCAACAATCCTTAGGTGCTGCAATAGCCGAGTGTGATCCAGACGATTATTTATCTCATATCAGAGCCATTTTTGTATGGTATAACGCTTGGTTTCATTCAGCTGACTTTAATGGTTGTATGTTTCAAAAAGCGGTTGAAGAAATTTCAAAAATATATCCATCATCATTGCAACCCGCAATTGATTACAAGGAATGGTTAAAAAGACATTTGAGCCATGCTTTACGTCATTTAGGCATAAAACAAGATGTTCAAATGGCTGGTTTTTTATCGAGTATTCTTGATGGAATGACTATTCAAGCACAGATTGATCCACAGCAAGTGAATTTGGATGATTATTGGAAAAGAGTAGAAACATTGATTCAAATGGAATTAGCACTAGCATCTTAAGTGCTACACTTTTGATATATTTACTAATTCCACACGGTGTTATTAAGTCTTAAATATAGAGCTAAAAAATAAAAAGCGCGATAACGTTGAGTTAATCGCGCTTTGCTGATAAGTTTCTTATATTCCTTATGGCTTATTGCTTTCACAATCAACGATAAGGTCATGAGATGCTTAAGCGTCCTCTTATATTTATTTCTTATACCCTCTGAATGCACAAGTCATTCGGTTTCTTTTCAGCAAATAGACAGACTTGTCTGTTTGATTGAATTATAAAGAATCTGTTGTTTTTACAACAGATTCTTTGTGAATTTGTCTAATCTTTTACCAATCGGCTCAATAATCTATAAAATAGTCCTGTTTTTTAGTGGTTTGTGTTTAATTTTATCAATTATTGCGTCTTTGATTTTTTACTGAGTTGATATAAGTTTTCAATCATTGCTTCAATTTTTGGCTGATTTTGAATAAACGTATTATCCTTAATATATCGCTTAAGCTGTTTCAAGGTATTTTTTCCATATTCTAGCAATAGTATGTGTTGATGAATCATTGCTAATTTTTCATCAATAAGTTGATTGGAAAGTATATTGCAAGTTTCAGATGCTGGTTGCTGACTTAACTCAAGAATGTGTTTGATTTCTATTAAACTAAAGCCAATACTTTTTAAAGCGATAATCAATTTGATCTGCTGTTCATGATGCTCTTGATAGTTTCTATAACCATTTTTCAACCGATCTGGGACAAGTATTATTAATTCTTCGTAGAAGCGTAGTGTATCTGCTGATACACCATGTTTTTTTGAAAATTGACTAATATTCATTTTATCTTTCTCATTCATAGAGGTTTAAACAGTGACTTGAGGTTAGCGCATGAGTTTCAAGATAAGTCTTAAATGATACATTCATTTTTTTAAAATTAAGCAATGTTGGCTGAATCACGGCTTTATTTAAAAATGGAACAAGTAACCCATTAAAATCTTCTGCCTGAATAAGTTCAGTTGTATTGGCATCCACTGATTGAAAAATAAATTGATGGCGACCATTGAACAATCCATTGATATACAATTTTCCTTCCCATTCGAGACGATAATTCTCTAATGTGAGGACAACGGGCTGCATTTTAAATTTTACTTTTTTATTTTCATCATATAAATCTACATTAAACTGTTGTCCAACTTGTGTTGGAAATTTTTCGATATTGAATAAAGTATTCCATTGTGGATAGGCTTCAACACATTTGAATTGTGCCCACACCTGTTCAATAGGCTTATTGATGGTGATTCTGGTTTCTATACGAATATGTTTGGAGGGCATGAAGGCTGTAATGATCAACAACGATAATAAAATAAAACTCATACCCAATAGCATGTACCCTTTTTTATATAGAATCTTCATAAAACAACCTCTTTGTTGATTGAGTTAAATTTGATTCTAAGATTGGAGTTGACTCCAAGCTCAAGGATTAAATTGGTTTATTTGAACTCACCATTCCTTGAAAAGACTAAAGTACATAGCGTTGTTTTTTATCTTTTATTTACCATATATCATGTTGTATTTATTATGAATTTTTATGGGGTTTAGCAAGTCATAAAAACTAAACTTTCAATCAGAAGGAAAATTTAGTTTTTATATTGACGATAGAATTCAAATACAAACAGTCAAAACAAATGTTGATGATGAAGTTCAGTCAAAAATTTTGTGAATGGCTTGGAAGGGTAAAGTCACCACATCAAATGCAACAGCAAATGGGAAGAGAACTAATTTATCTGCTGTCTTACTGCCTGCTTTTGAATAGTCTTTGACTTCTTCAGTGGTATAAATACTGATTTGATAAGGTTTACTCAATGCTTTTAGCGAAGCAAGGTTTGAAGCTGGTGGATAGACTCGACCAGTCAATGCAATATTAAAGCAGAAACGTTGCGCTTTTAATCTGTGATCACTGGATGTTGTACACTCCTCAGCACCATTTTCAATAAAAAATTCACGGTCTTGCTTGGTTACATCTTCTGAGAGTTTGACGTATCTTAATGGTAGAGTGCCTGCGAATTCTCCATTATTTTTTGCGGAATAAAAGGTAAGCTCTCTATCTATTTGGATCAATTTTGGATCAAGTCCTGTAATGACTTTAGCAAAACGAGCTCCGCCATTGGTCAAGACATAGTTATTTTTTTGTCCAGCAATGACGATGCTGTCAGCAGGTAGATCTGAAAATGATGAAGAGGGTTTGCCAAAAGCGAGAACGTTATCGTTAACCAATACATTCTTTACATTTTGTGTGCGAACACCACTATCTTTTTTTAAAAGGGTAGAGGTCGCACAACCTGTCATTAAAAATGCGGATGCTAAGCAAATTGACAATGTAGATTTATAATTTAATTTATTCATACTTTACTCTTTTCAATCTAAGCCTTCGTTTATAGCATTTAAAAAATTTGCTGTTAAGTTTCTAAGCTACCAAAAAATAAGCAATAAAAATTTCATCTCACCAATTAAGTGCATTTGAAAGAAATAGATTGGCAAAATGTATCTCAATTAGACCTGAGCTGGATAAATGACAGTGAATTTTGCACAATTGTACGATTTAGTATTATTTCTTTAGAATAATCGAACAAATCAGATAATTTTGATTGTAATTTTAGTCCAAGATTCTTAGAATTGCCTGCTTGTTTGCGTGATCATTGGAACTGAACTTTGAGTAATTTTCTAACCGAACACCTGATACATCGTGACGATGATTTTATGGTGATTGATAAGCCGGCAGGCATACTCACAGTTCCTGGAAAAACAGCAGATTTACAAGATTGTGTGATCAATAGATTATTAAAAATCGAAGCTAAAACTTTACTCATTCATCGTTTAGATCGTGATACTTCTGGTATTTTGGTATTCGGTTTAAGCAAATGGGGACAAAAAACGATTTCTCGACAGTTTCAAGAACGCCAAACCGCTAAAACCTATCAAGCAGTTGTTGCAGGAACCTTAGAAGGAGAGGGTACTGTGGATGTGCCTGTGGTGTATGATCCAGAACATCCTCCTTTACATATTGCCGATCCAACACATAACAAACCAGCTTTAACACACTGGAAAGCAATCGAACATTTTCATATTCAAGAACAGGCTGTAACTCGGGTGCAATTAACACCGATTACAGGACGGTCACATCAGTTACGTGTACATATGAAATATTTAGGTCATCCCATTATTGGTGATACTTTATATGCAACCGTAGAACAGCAACAGCTAATGCCAAGATTATGTCTACATGCACAACAACTCAGTTTTCATCATCCTAAAACAGAGGAGCTTGTACAATTTGATTGTCCAGTTCCTCCGTTTTAGTCAAATTTTTTAAGTTGAAATTAAGTCGCTCAAAATTTAATGAGCTTTATGTCAAAAAGTATTGCGTAATGGGTGTAAACTTTGTTCAAATATTCTCCTGATTTGAGCAACCATGTTTCAGCCCTAACATGAGATAAAGGTGGAAAAATTGCAACAATTTGCTATAGGTCAACGTTGGTTATCGGACACAGAAACTGAGTTAGGTTTAGGTGTATTGATTGATGTCGATGAACATTCAATCAGTATTTTTTTCCCGAAAAGTGACGAAACTCGTGTCTATGCACGTAATAATGCACCTCTATCTCGTATTGTTTTCAATGTTAATGATGAAGTTCAAGATCAAGAAGGGATCAAATGGATTGTAGAATCCTCTGATGACCGCAATGGTGTGATTCGTTATAACGTGATTCGTACATTGGACAATGGTGAGCAAGAGAAAAAGGCATTGAATGAAACGCGTATTGGTGCGCAAATTCAACTGTCTAAGCCTTTAGAACGCTTATTGGCAAGCCAAATTGATTATAAAGAATGGTATGACTTGCGTATTGAGGCCATGCAGATGCAAGCCAATATGCAAACCTCTCCTTTACGTGGCTTGGTCGGCGCACGAGTTGGGTTGATTCCTCACCAACTCTATATTGCACATGAAGTGGGCAAGCGTTTTGCCCCACGTGTGTTACTGGCAGATGAAGTCGGTTTAGGAAAAACCATTGAAGCGGGTTTAATTATTCATCAACAGCTTAAAACCGGTCGTTCTGAACGTATTTTAATTCTGGTACCAGATTCATTGCAATATCAGTGGATGATTGAGATGCGTCGCCGTTTCAATTTAAATTTCTCACTGTTTGATTTGACCCGTACAGCTTCGATCAAAGAACATGATCCAGAGCTTAATCCATTCCTGACCGAACAATGTATCATTGCTTCTGTCGATTTGATGATCGACCATGATGACTTGCGTGAACAAGCAATTGAAGCAGGTTTTGATTTACTCGTTGTCGATGAAGCTCATCACTTGATGTGGAGTGAAGAAGAGGGTGGCAATGATCGTTATGATCTGGTCGAAGAACTTGCTGAAAAAACGGAAGGTGTATTGCTTCTGACTGCAACACCAGAGCAGTTAGGTGTAGAAAGCCATTTTGCTCGTTTACGCTTACTCGACCCACAACGTTTTAGCTCACTTGATCGCTTCTTAGACGAAGAAGAACAGTATCATCACACAGCGAAAATCGCGGAAGTGTTGATGTCGGATTTACCTCTTGAAGCCGAGCATTTGGCAGCAGTTGAAAAACTGTTGGGGCATCCGATTGAAGACCAACCTGAACACCGTTTTAGAGCCATACATGAACTTTTAGATCGTCATGGTACAGGCCGTATCTTATTCCGTAATACACGTGAAGCGATCCAAGGTTTCCCTGGACGTGATTGTCAACCAGCGGCTTTACCAGCACCTGAAAATTGGTCTAAAGATGGTAAATTACGTGAGCAAATGTGGCCAGAAGAAGGTCAGCTTGATGGCGCTTGGATGGAAACAGATCCACGTGTGACATGGTTGATGGAGCGTTTGCGTTCAGATTTAAAACATAAAAAAGTGCTATTGATTGCGCGCAGTGGTCCAGTCGTTGAAGCACTTGAAAATGCTTTACGTATCCATGCCGGTATTCGTACAGCGATGTTCCATGAAGGCATGAGCTTGTTGGAGCGTGACCAAGCAGCGGCTTACTTTGCTGAAGACTCTTATGGCGCACAAATATTACTCTGTTCAGAAATCGGTTCAGAGGGGCGTAACTTCCAGTTTGCTTCTGATTTGGTACTCTTTGATTTACCTGCAAATCCAGATGTATTAGAACAACGTATTGGTCGTTTGGATCGTATTGGACAAGAAAACCGTATTCAGATTCATGTGCCTTATCTTATAGGTACCGCGCAAGAGCGTATGTTCCGTTGGTATAACGAAGCACTCAATATTTTTAGTAATATTTCTCCAACGGCGCAAACACTGCAAGAAAATTTTATTGTCGATTTAAAAGAATGTTTATTGGCAGATAAAGGACAGGCTTTTGAAGACTTGCTTGAAGCGGTTAATGTACAGCGTCAAGCACTTGAAGCAGAATTACAAGATGGTCGTGATCGTCTGTTAGAGTACAATTCATGCCGTCCGATCGTGACGCAGGAAATCGTCACTGCATTAGAAGACTATGATGACAACACTTTATTGCCGATGTTCATGAAGCGTTTTATGGCGTCGACCAATATTGATTTCGATGAGCAAAGTAACGGTACGGTCATCATTAAACCTACTGACCAGATGCAAGTGCAAGGTTTGGATATTGATGAAGGAGGCATGACTGCGACATTCTATCGAGATCAGGCTCAGATTCGTGAAGATGCACAATATTTAACACTGGAGCATCCTTTCACTGAAAGTGTAATGGAAATCATCCGTACTCAATCTTTTGGTAGTACCAATGTTGCGATTCTTAAAACCAATGCGCTTAAGCAAGGGACAATCCTGCTAGAAGTTTGGTTTAAAGTGGATGTGATTGCACCAAAGGCATTGAATCTCCCTTCAAGTTTACCTACTCAATTGATTCGTGTTCTATTGACTGAAACAGGTCAAGACATTACCGCGAAGCTTGATCCAGAAATTATTAAGCCGTATTTACATCATTTAGATAGTAATAGCTGTCGCCAAGTGGTTAAAGCTCGTCGTGAAGTGATTGAACAGCGCTATGCTCAAGCGCTTGATATTGCAAAAGGGGGCTTACCTCAACTTAAAGAACAAGCGAAAGAGATCTATGGCAGCAAATGGCAATATGAAATTGATCGTTTGAGCTATCTTAAGCAGTTCAATCCAAGTATTCGTGCTGATGAAATTCAACGTTTACAGAAGTTCCAAAAAGAAGGCTTAGGTTTATTGGACGGTTTATCTGTAACACCAGAAGCCATTCAAGTATTGGTCGTGGTTAAACCTTAATTCGATTTCTAATTGTTGTATTAAAAAAGCTTCTTCGGGAGCTTTTTTGTATCTATTCATGGAGATTTATAGGATCAATGCATTGATGAATTGTTTGCTGGTGAATAAGTTTTAAGTAAATACATTCTGTTTTTCTTTTGACTGATACCATTAAAGAAAACTTGCATAATATAGCGAGTCTATTAAAAAATCATACAGTAAATATAATTTTTAGACCGATAAAATCAATATATTGCTTGATGATATAAAGTTTGCAATGCCACGCTTTACATCTAAAGTTTAAATTGATTCGCGTAGGCGATACTTTACTTTTCAGAGATGAAAAGTAACAAAAATCTTTCGTCAGTCAAAGGGGATATCCATATCGCCCTTGACCGACGGCGACATCCATGTCGCCAACCGCGATAGTGACGATAAGTAAAATTGGCTGATAAAAAAAGCAAAGCTTATTTCATTTATATTAAGTGAATCATATTGATTGGTATGATTGTGACCAAAAATTAAAATGCAATGCTCTAGCTTAATTGTAGCACCTGCTATTTTATCAGTGAGACATCATGTTTAAGCCAGTATCATCCGTTGAATGCTTAACGAATTTCTATATACATTTCGATTAATTTTATGCTATTAAAATAAAGTGCTTTCCGTTTCAAGGATTGAATATGGATTGAAGTTTGTTTGTATATTGTCACTTTTTCATCCAATATTTTTTTCACATATTCATCAACCAGATTTAAAGCTGAAAGCCTCTACCAGAGATAAAAACTTACAATAAATGGAAGAAATGATATGGAAAACAAGGATTTTGTTGAGTTTCATGATACCCATGTGCATTATTTACTTCATTGGGAAAAACATCTGCCACAAAAACAGGCATTGGTTCAGCCGCTTGCCAATGGGGAGGTGGTGTCTTATACATGGTCTGAAGTCGGATCACAGGTTCGACGAATGGCTGCTTATTTACAATCCTTAGGACTACCTGAACAAAGCACGATTGCGATTTATGGAAAAAATAGCGCAAATTGGATCATGGCAGATTTAGCGATTTGGATGGCTGGTTATGTCTCTGTACCCCTTTATCCGACATTGAATGCTGAAGGTGCAACTTATGTACTCAAGCACAGCGAAGCAAAATTATTGTTTATTGGGAAGCTTGATGGTAAAGCAGACAGTTGGAATGAAGTTAAAAATATTATTCCAGCGGACTTGCCTTGTATCGCTTTAAATTTATCACCAGAGCTCGATGTACCTAAATGGGATGTGATTGTACAGTCCGTAGAACCTTTGCAAGACCCAGCTTTGCCAGATAAAAATACCTTAGCAACCATAGTTTATACTTCGGGTAGCACAGGTGCGCCAAAAGGCGTAATGCAGAGCTTCGGGACAATTTTGGCAGGAGCACAGGAACTTAAAACCATCTATCAAGTCAATGAAAATGACAGAGCATTGTCTTATTTGCCTCTGGCTCATGTAGCTGAACGTATTTTTATTGAAACCTCGCTAATGGTGTGCGGTTTTACTGTTTATTTTGCAAATTCGTTAGAAACCTTCATTGAAGATTTAAATCGTGCTAAACCCACTTTATTCTTTTCAGTTCCACGACTTTGGACAAAATTTTATTTGGGCATTAATGAAAAAATTCGGCTTCATGTCCAAAAAGTTTTATTTAGGATCCCGATATTAGGCAATTTAGTCAAAAAGAAATTATTAACTAAATTGGGATTAAATCACGTACGTTATGCTTTTACTGCAGCAGCGCCTTTACCTATTGATATCCTGCTGTGGTACAGAAACTTAGGCTTAGAATTACTTGAGGTCTATGGCATGACTGAAAACTGTGGTTATTCACATGTGACACGAGTCGGTCAGTTTGCGACAGGCTATGTTGGACATCCACAACCAAAAGTTGAATGTAAAATTGATGAAAATGGTGAAATTTTAGTAAAAAGTCCTGGAACTATGTTGGGTTATTATAAAAATCCAGAAAAAACAGCAGAAGATATAACCACCGATGGATTTTTACGTACGGGAGATTTGGGCGAAATTGACTCACAAGGACGTCTGAAAATTACAGGACGAATTAAAGACATTTTTAAAACCTCTAAAGGAAAATATGTCATGCCTGTTCCAACAGAACAGAAACTGGGGAACAATGCCTTAATAGAATCTGTATATGTAGGGGGTTCAAGTCAACCACAGCCTGTTGCTTTTATCATGCTGGCAGAGGATATACGCCTTCATTTAAAGCAAAATGGTCAAAAACAGGATATTGAAAATACCTTAAAAAATTTGAGGACGACACTCAACGAAGGACTTGAATCACATGAAAAGCTGAGTTTTTTTGTGGTTGTTAATGAACCTTGGACAATGGAAAATGATTTGCTCACACCGACAATGAAGATTAAAAGAAATAAGATCGAAGCTCGTTATGCTCCATTTTTGGATGATTGGGCGCAACAGAAGCAAGAAGTCGTTTGGGAATAAACGATTGAAAAAATGCAATGTTCAGCCTGTAAAAAAGACGCTATAGAGCGTCTTTTTAATCAATCAACTTTCACTTTTTTCTTTATAGCCCATTTAAATCATTTCAGCTTGTTTTAGCTCAAGTTTGATATAAGCATAGAAAATTGGTGCAATAATCAAACCTGCAAGACCGAAAAGAGACTCAAAAACCAACATTGCCAACAATACTTCCCAAGATGCTGCATGGATTTTGGTTCCAATGATTTTTGCATTGATAAAGTATTCAAGTTTATGAATAAAGATTAAATATAAGAGTGCGATGCCTGCTGTAGATACTGAAATGGTCAATCCTGCAATCACAATAATCGTATTGGAGAGTAAATTCCCAACAATTGGAATAAGTCCAAAAATAAATGTCAGGATCACTAAGGTATTGGCAAAGGGTAATTGCACACCAAAAGCAGGAAGCAAGAGGTGCGAGAACAGTAAAAATAAAAAGGTATTAATCAATGAAATTTTAAACTGAGCAAAAACTACATTCTTAAAAGAGCTGGACAAATTTTCAATCCGAGTGATCATGGCACGTTTAAATGCAGGTTGATCTGGTTGCGGATGTAGGCGATTTAATGAAACCAGTATTCCGACAATCATCCCGATAAGCATCGTGGCTAAGTTATGTAAAAAGCCAGTTCCAGTATTTTTTAAAGTTGATAAGTTATCTTTAATCAGATCAAAGGTTTGGTCTTTTAATTCAGTTAAAGAATAAGGAATAAAACTTGGAAAATATTGGGCTACTTCAAGCTGAAGTTTTTGCAGTGTCTGGTCAACTTGATCGCTAATGGCATGGATTCCCGCGCCTTGTAAATCATGCTGCACAAAACTAATAAGACCTGTGATGCTCAGTGCAATTAAGGAGATAATAATGACTGCTAACACAATACTGATGGTCAGTCGTGCTCTTTGACCATCTATATATTTTTCTGTAATAGTGCCTAAACTGTTAATAATTTCAAAAACTACGAATCCAGCAAAAAATGATGCGAGTAAATGCAAGGGGATGAGTAAAGACAAAAACACCAGCATAAGCAAATAGCTTGCAATAATACTTTGACGATCATTTAACATTTTCATGTGAATTGGGCTCAATTATACAATTGATGTATGGGGCATAAAAAACCGCAACTAAATTTAAACAGCTCTAGCTTTGGGTGATAATAACTATTTTTATATATGAATCTTAATTGTATGTGAAATATTTTGCATCAATATTGAATGAAATATATTCTTTAGCCATCTATAAATACTTAAAGTTATTCAGGCATGAAGTTTGACTGCAAGTGGCCTTGATGGAAGTTCTTGATAGAAATCAAAATCGAGTTACTATTGAAAATCTATTCTGGATGAAAATTAATCACATCTCGCATATCATATAAACCAGATGCTTGACTGATGCTCCATAGCGCAGCTCGAACAGCACCCGTAGCAAAGTTCATGCGGTTGGTCGCAATATGTTTGATTTCGATTTGCTCACCATGACCAAAAAAAATCGTACGGTGTTCACCTACAATGTCCCCACCACGAATTGCTTGTAATCCAATACGTTGAGGATCTCGTTCAGCATGATTGCCCAAGCGTTGATAAATAGCTAAATCAGAAAGTGGCTGCTGTCTTAGTTCAGCAATTGCATCAGCATACATTAAGGCTGTTCCAGATGGAGCATCTATTTTATGGCGATGGTGTGCTTCAATAATCTCAGCCTCAAAATCATGTCCCAGTAACTGCGCTGCAACACGCACCAAATCGACTGATAAATTGACACCTATGGAATAATTTCCTGAATGCACTATAGGGATCGCCTGAGCCATCTCTACAATACGTTGATTCAATGATTCAGATAAACCTGTAATACCAATAATGATCGGTTTCTTTGCTTGATGACAGATTTCAAGATGACGAGACAATACTTCAGCCGTGGTGAAATCAATCACAACATCGCAATTTTGAATAACTTCTGCTAAATCTTCAGAAATGATGACATCTAGGGGATCTCGATTGAGATATGCCCCGAGTTCTTGACCAATGCATGGACTTCCAGATCTGCCTGTAGCAACAGTAATGTCTAATCCAGCCTGAATAGACGCTTGAACAAGCATTTGTCCCATTCTGCCTGTCACACCAAGTATGCCTACACGAATATTCTGTTGATTTTTGCTAATCATAGGATGCTTATAATGGTATGAGTTCGTTAAGGTGCTGGATTATTTAATCTGTGCTTCTTCCAGATGACGAGAGCCTTCAAGTAACATTCGAATCATAATCATGGTTTGCTCTGCAACTTCCTTGCGCTCAGCAACTGGCAAATCAATCACGTTTGCCCCCATATTAAAGACCAGCTGTGTAATTGCTTTAGCAACTAGATCAGGGTGACTGAGTTTACTGTGATTAATTCGCTCAATTCGAATCAAATCATCCTGCAATTCTTGTTGAAAGTAATTCAACTGCTTTTCAACAGCCAGTTTATATTGTTTTGAACCTGTATAACCTTCACGCAACAATAAGCTTAAATTGCCTTCATCTGCATCTAATTGTTCAATAAAAACTTCTACAGAACTACGAATAATACTGCTTTGTCTTACTGCCTTGATGCGTGCTTGATGAAGAATCTGACGCAACACCACACCTGAACGATCAATTAATTCTATTGCCAATTCATCTATGTCTTTAAAGTGGCGATAAAAGCTATTCGGTGCAATACCAGCTTCACGTGCAACTTCTCTTAAGCTCAGTGAAGAAATACTTTTTTGTGGGCCGATTAAATTTAATGCTGCTTGGAATAGTTCTTCTTTAGTAATCGTTGCTTTGCGCCCAACAGTACGTACAGATACTTTTTCAAGTTCATGGATTTGATCTTGAACAGAAGATGCGTTCTGAGGTATTGCTGACGTTGGATTCATAAAGTATCAAATCATTAAAATATTTTTTCATTATAGCCGTTGTCATTACATAAGTGAAATGTCCAGATACAATACAGTTGTATATACAAATATATATACATGTGTATAATAATTAAAATTCACTCAGATGGTGAGCAAAACATGCACGCTATTGAAAAGCAAAAATCTCCCGTAACTTCAATATTCGATATGGTATTGGGGAATGATTCGACCAATTTTTGGCTACAAAAAATTAATCCTTTGTGGTCTGTTCAACAGTCTTTGGGCAAAATTGTTGAAAAGAAACAATCTGCTGCGGACACTGTATGTCTAAAAATAAAAATCAATCGACACTTCAAAATGGGGCAAGCAGGTCAACATCACCCAGTGGTGGTTGAAGCCAATGGTCGGCGTTATGAGCGTACTTATAGCCTGACACAGCTCGACACACAACATGTCTTGCTCACTGTGAAAAAAGTTGAAAAAGGTGTCGTTAGTCAATGGTTGATTGATCATGTCCAAATCGGTGACATCATTGAGTTTGGTCAACCTTATGGGGATATTTGCTCCCAGAAACTGTTCATCCTCTCGTATTAGTGGCAGCGGGTAGTGGCAGCATCACGCCGATGTACAGTTTGATTCAATCTTTGTTATCTAATCATCAAATGGATCAACAGCCAGTGCATTTACTGTATTGGGTTAAAAAGCACGCTGATGTCACTGCTGTCCCACAAATATCACAAGAAGAACCTCAGTTGAGGTTCTTCTTGCTTTAACCACTTTTTATCTGGCAAAAATAAATATTTCAGCAATTTTCTTTCAAATAAATTCACCTGAATAATTCTTAATAATCTTTGAACACTCCATCCTTCCTGTGCCATA
>WNDP01000096.1 GCA_009912575.1 Acinetobacter bereziniae | reverse complement strand
GCGTCCCATGATTTGCGAAGCATTACTGTCTAGTACATGGTTGATGGCAACTGAAGATGCATTGTTTTGGTTAAAGTTAACGGTCGCATCTTGACCAATATTAAAGCTGTTCCAGTTTGTACTCAGCGTCTGGCTAGCTTGATTGATATTTAGAGTATTATTGCTTTGTGAAATTTGTGCTGAACCTTGAGTGATATTAGCACCTGTAGGTAAAGCTGTATTGGAAATCGCAGCATGTACCGAAAACGGCAATATTGCCAAACCGAATAGTAGTAATCCTGATAACTTCCCAGCAATCCCTACGATCATGTTTTGATCATTGAATTTGTTTGGATCATTGCTTGTTGACTGTGAAATGCGATGGCTTTTTGCCAACTCTGAAACGGCCTGCCAACATCCAAGTTGTGTATTCCAGATGACTTTATAAATCTTATTCATGACATGTCCAAATGATTTGACTATTTTTTAATCATTTAAACATAACATTACATTCCCATATATCCCTGAAAATGGTTATTTATCGCTTTTTATTAACTATTTTTAAACAGATAATTAAGATAAATTAAGCAAAATGAGACTTGATTAACTTTAGGCTAAAAATGTAAAAATCAAATCTCATTTTTTAAATATCTTATAAATAAAAAGTTCAACTTTTAAGATGACACCTTATTTAAGCTGGCAAGATCAGTGAGTTGATGGTGCAATTTCTCCAAATTCGCTTTTGGATCAAGCCACCATTCCACTGTCCATAATTGCAACACTTTCCAGCCTAAACCGTTTAACACAGATGGACGCAATTGATCTCGATCTCGTGCAGTCGCAGCTTTGGCATAATCATCACCATCCACCAAAATTCCTGTTAAATACTGCCCTGCAATATGAGGATCTTGTATCGCCAGATCTATTCGGCTATCTCCGCTACCTACAGCCAAATCGACTTGCCAACCTAAATGCTGTAATTGTGTCTGCAAATACAGCATCAGCTCATCTTTAGATTTTTCTTTTTCAATTATTTGAGAGTAATAGGCCATCTGTCCTGTTTGCGCAAAACTCAGAAAGTCTTTTAAATCACGAACGCCCTCACTACTGGTTCGAGACAAATCAATCTGGTCTGGTCGAAGTGTTGAGAAAACATGTAAACCTTGGCGTGCACGTGTGATCGCGACATTTAAACGGCGTTGCCCACCTTGTCGATTCAAAGCACCAAAATTCATCAACAATTTACCCTGTTGATCTGGCGCATAAGTGATGGAAAAGATAATAATATCTCGCTCGTCCCCTTGAACATTTTCCAGATTTTTTACAAACAATGGTTCAAAGCCTTCTCGGCTAAGTTGCTCTAATTCAGGATGGCTTGCCAACTCCGCATCAAGCAAATCTTCAATCAATTTCTGTTGGGTAATATTGAATGTCACCACACCTATGGTTTGTTTAACTTGCACGCTTAACTGATCTGTTAAATGTTGCAAAATAAACTTTACGATTGCTTGAGCCTCTGCCTTGTTGGTGCGTGTATCACCTTTGTCATATACACCTTCAACAGCGTGCAATTGAATTGCCTTATCTTTTGCTACAGGTGCTGGGAATGTCAGTAACTCACCTTTATAGTATTTTTGATTACTAAACTGAATTAAGCTTTCATAACGACTACGATAATGCCAATTCAATACCAGTTCTGGTAATTGTGCAGCTAAACACTCATCCAAAATACTTTCTAAATCTTCGGTAATGTCTTCATCGACTTCTTCAGTATCTCCTTTTCCAAAGAAACTGGTTGGCGGCATTTGTTTGTTATCACCAACAACAATGGATTGCGCTCCTCGTGCAAGTGCGCCAATGGCATCCCAAACTGGAATTTGCGAAGCTTCATCAAAAATCACCACATCAAACTTAGATTCAGGATCGAGATATTGTGCAACTGACAATGGACTCATTAACATACACGGCTTCAACCCCGTAATCACATCTGGAATCTGTTTGATGAGTTCACGTACAGGAATATGCCGGCGCTTTTTCCCCAACTCTTTATTGAGCAATGCCCATTGCTTTTTAAACACATCAGGATCTTCAAAAATTTTATGCCAACGTCGAGTAATTTCCTCACTGGCAAATTGTTGATGTTCACGATCCTGTTGCGAGAATTTAAGAATTTTTTGTTGTTGTAATTCCCCATTAAATTGGTTGAGTTCTGGATGCGCACCAAACTGTTGAACAATCCATTGACGTGCAAGATTGATATCCACCAACAGCGCCACTTGATCTTGAGCTAATTTTGCGTCGGAAGATGAAGATAGTTGAGATGAACAATGCTGTTGTATATATGCAGTAAAACGGGTCAAACCTTGCTGTTGAAGTTCGGTTTTTAATCCTTGCCAATTTAACCAATGACGCCACTCACCCACTACACTTTGTAGTTTTTGCTGACGTGTTAGCAATGCTGCAAATGAAATCTGAGGATATGCAGTTAAATTCTGCGTCTGAATTTGCTGATCAGACAATAACTGCGCATAGCTTTGCTGTAATTGTTCAAGATATTGCTTAGCATCTAAATGCTTTTGTTGGCTTGCAAAGTCTATCGCTTGTAATAACACCGTTTGACTGGAAATACGATCTGAAACTTGCTTATTCAATTGTGCCCAAGCATGTGCAATATTTTCAAACTGAGACCAATCTGTTTTTTCACCTTGCCAATAAGATTGCAGCTTAGCGCCTAAACTATTTTCCAACGCTTTAAACTGTTGTTGGTGATTTTGAATATTGATCAACAACGCCAAGTCATTTTCGACCACCATTGCAGAAGGTCGCTGTTGGTCAACTTGATAACGACGCAATAAGTTTCTTAATTGATATTTCCCAAACCAAGACCATGGCCAAAACTTGGCAGACGCTTCTCGCCATTTAAAATCAATCTGCTTTAATTCAGCCTGATAAATCGACAAATCATATTTAAAAATTAAACGTGTTTGGCTTTGTGCAATCTCTGCTGAAACTGCTTTGGCTTCAGAAATTTGACGTATATCTAAACCATCAATAATTTTTAACAACTTCAAATCATGTTGTTGGGTAAACACCAATATTTTTTGGTAGATCTCGACATCAGCTTGAAGCTGTTGTAAATTTTCTGCTTGTTTGAATTGGCAAGCATCTTGCCAAGCTTGCAGAGCAGTTTGTAATTGAGGAATTAATGCAGCGATCTGCTGTTGTGTTTGTAAATATTGGTCTTGCCAAAGCAGATTCCAAAAATTCTGAAGACTACTATCTGCAAAACCCTGAAGAACATCTCGAGCGTTGGTAGAGATTTGTTGGTATTGCAACCATGCTTTGAATGCCAATTCTTTTAATTGTGTCCGCTTCTGTTGAGTCATCTGTTGAATATTGAGATCAAAGCGTAAAGTTTCAATTTCTCTATGCAATAACTCATCACTCATGGCATCAAACAAACTCCATCCTATTGGATGTTGTTGATGCAATGTCTGTACATGCTGATTCAACGCGTCACGACTTTGAACCAAATGCTGTGAAAGTAATTGCCATTCTTGTTGGGTTTCTTTTTGGGAAATCGCATAAGGATTATTTTTATTCTCCGCACGTTCACGGAGTTGATCAAGAACTTCTATTTTTTGCGCTTTGGCAGAGTGTAGTTGTAAACACAAATGCCCTAAGCCAATTTGATTGAGGCGGCGATATACAACATCCAATGCTGCCATTTTTTCAGAGACAAAAAGTACAGATTTACCATCTGCTAAGCATTGCGCCACCATATTGGTAATGGTTTGTGACTTTCCTGTTCCTGGTGGCCCTGAAAGCACAAATGTCCGCCCTAAAGCAGCCGACATCACTGCTGCAAGCTGTGATGAGTCAGAAGATAAAGGAGTAAATAACTGCTGTGGTTGGTACTTTTGATCAAGTTCAGTCGGATGTGGAAAAGCATCTTGTTTTTTAAACGGCTCACGGGGAGTCTCAATCAGATGATTAACGACAGCTTGTTCTTTTAACTGTTGTATACGTAAAGAAAGATCTCGCCACATTAAGTATTTTGCAAAAGAAAACTGACCAATTGCCGCTTCAGCAGTTACCTCCCATCCACGCATGTTGACCACAGCACGGCGGACGATTTGCAAAACGGCATTGACATCCACTCCTGATCCATCTGTCGGTAGTGGGTCCAAACCCGTGATTTCGATTTCAAAATCCTGTCTTAATAATTGCAACAGGGTTGAATTAAAACGCGGCTCATCATCATACATCCATAGGCGATAACCAGACTTAGCTGACTCTCGTGTCATACGCACGGGAATTAACAAGAGTGGTGCTTTAAAGGTTTTCTGTGCTTTCTCTGACTCTTTCCACTCCAAAAAACCAACCGCCAAGAATAAAGTATTTGCGCCACCTTCTTCCAAAGCAGTCCGTGAGGCACGATAAACTTCAACCAAACGCTTATTTAATGTTTCGCTGTCTAGGCCACTAAATAACAATTGGCGAGCTAAGTTTTCATCAATATAGTTTTGTACATGTTGAGCTTCATTTTCACGGGTAACATCTTTCAGAGAAATATAATCCACACTTTGAAAGAAAAAACCCTTATTTTCCGCCAAAGCATCTTCTAAGGAGGCTAAGGTTTTCTCAGAACACTGTAATGGAATGCTCAAACGGTTATCTTTAAAATTTAATAATTTATTTCTGAGACTTAAATCCAGTAAACGTCTTAACCAACGCTGTACACGACTCGCAACATTTTCATTTGCCTCTAAAACAGTATATTCAGGTAAGGATGCAGCCGCCCATGTCATCTCATCCTGATCTAAATTTTGTACGACATCAAGCTGAGTTGAAATAGGACGTACACCACGTAAACGACTTTGGCGAATATCCACAGCAACATAAAACTGATCAATTTTTTCCGCTACACGTAAATAATCTTGAGCGGCATCTATAGCTTGTTTCAGATATGCCTGTGATGTTAATAACGTGGTTTCAATAAAAGTAATTGCACCAAGTTCCATGTACTTGCGTAAGGCTTGAAGATCATCAATTAAAACATCAGCAACAGGTGTTTCATGTAACCAGACCCCAATAAAACTATGACCTTGAACAATCATGATGATTGGATCAAACCCGATTTGCTCCAACAAGGAACTCATTAACATGCTGCTATCCAAACAACATGCCATTTTTTCAGCTAAAATTTGTTTAGCAAAACGAATACGCTGTCCGTGTTGGATATAACTTGCAGGATTCACAATATAATGTAAATTCTGTTCATTTAATGCCTGCCAAATTGCATTGACCTGATTCAAAACCTGTTCAGGGCTTTTATCCAAGTAGCCATTTAGGCTACCCAAATTCTTTTGCAATAACCATTCACTTGCCCGTTTCAGAATAGGCGCTAAGGAGGCGGCATTCGGCTGTGAGAAACAAGCTAAAAGTTCAAGTGGCTGTTTTTCTCCACCCCATGTATCAACTGTAAGTACTTCTATATCGTGCTGTTTCTCGGCTAATAGCTGACCCTCTAAATCCAACCATTTTAAATTTAGATAGCCTTTGATATTTTCAGTCAAATGGAGCAAAAAATTGAGATCAAAATTAAGTTTAGGATTACTGAGGTAGATGCTTTGATCAATATCACTTTTACCGATTCGAATTTCAGTCGGCTGAATGAATGCAGGATAAGATTCAATGATAAGCTTACTTTCAGAAAGTTGCTTACTTCCAGTCAAGGAAATATGACGAATTAAAGGAATCGCATTTTGCTGAAAAATAAAATTTAAGCTTGAAGACGCATCGAGAGAAATTTGAAATTGATCGTATTCCACAACATCTGACATGAAAATTGTAATCCTAGAATTTTTTTGATTATGAACTTAATGCTTTACTTTATACCAAATCTATCTCAATAAAAAAGCACCCGTAGGTGCTTGTTGTGTTTATTTCAATTAAAACCAGACCTGTTGCGGATTCAATAACTCAGCAATAGCGTCTGTGGGAAGGACCGCAATGCTTTGTGTATCTGCACTATGGGAATTTAGAGATTCTGAGACTAGATTGACTGTGTTTTCACTCGGCATAGCATTTTGTTTAATTGAACTGTCAATTACATCATTAATCTGCTGATCCTTAAAATCCAAAACTGAAGAATTAAAAAACAACTCATTTACAGAGGCCTTATGCTCTGTGTCTAAGTGAGTTTGAATAGGGGCGTCAGTCTCAACCGTTGTTTGTAATAACTTTGCAATATGCTCACTGGTCAAAGCAGTGCTATTCGTTTCCACATGCGCAATATTCTGCGACACTCTGTCACTATTAGCATTGGAATTAGGCTCGGAGTTGACCATCTTACTGCTCAAGGTTAAATCGACGTCTGCCAATGGTTGATCATTTACAAACATTTCATCTGCGAGCGCTGCTTTTACAGCGACTTCAACCACCGTAAATGAACGCGCATCACTCATCAAACTGGTATTTCCAGCCTTATCCGTTTGCACTGTGGTAATACTATGAGCTCCTAGACCGAGATCATAGTCAAAACTGAATGACCATTTGCTGTCTGCGCCCACAATGACTTTTCCAACAGCTTTATTATTGTCATAAATAATCAGTGTTGCACCAGCTTCACCTGTCCCGGAAATCACTGGACGTTTGTCATCTGTTGTACCATTGGCAGCAACTGAGCCTTTAGTTTCCCCAACATCATCAACCACATCCGTAATTTTAGGACTTGCAGGTGGGGTAATATCTTTTGTACCTGTCACTGAAGTCACTGCTGACTGGTTTCCTGCGGCATCTGTCGCATAAACACTCCCAACTTTTGCCTCAGTCAAAGCAGTTGAAAGCGTAACGCTATAATTGCCATTGTCATCCGTTGTTGCGGTACCTAGCAGTTTATTCGCACTGTCATACACTGTAATTTTTGAATTTGCCTCAGCTGTACCGGTAATGATTGTGCCATCAGCATTTAAACTGGCGACAGGTTTTTCTGGGGCTAAAATATCTTGTCCTGCTTTAATCTCAATCGCTTTAGACTGATTTCCTGCTGCATCCTCAATGACAATTTTACCTGTTTGATTGGCCCCTAATGCAGGTGAAATTGTGATATTAAATTTCCCCTGCGCATTGACTGTACCTGTGGCAATCACTGCACCCGTTGAGTCTTGAATAATCACTTTTGCATTGGCTTCTGCGGTTCCCTGTATCGTGTTACCCTCTTTGGTGAGCTCGAACTTCGGTTGATCTGGTGCAATGGTATCTTTGCCCAATTCTATTTTGTGCTGTTCAGATTTATTTCCGGCAGCATCCACTGCTTCAACTGAACCGATCTGCCCTGTCGTCAAAGCAGGTGAAATTGCAACTGAAAACATCCCATCGGCGTTGGCTTTTGCAGTTCCAACTAACTTGCCTGTAGCATCATAAACATTGATCGTTGCATTGGCTTCAGACTTGCCTGTAACTATATTTCCTTGATCGTTTAACTGTGCCTGAGGTTCTACAGGTGCAATAGTATCTTTTGTCCCTGTCACTTGAGTATAACCTGATGAATTACCTGCATCATCTTTAGCTTTAATGTAATAACTATTGTTATTGACTAAGGCATCTGGCAATGTCACAGAATAATTGCCATCTTTATCCACCTTAGCTGTGGCAATGACTTTTTCATTTTTGTCTACAACATATATTGTGGCACCTGCTTCAGCTGTACCCGTGATTTTCGTACCATCTGTATTAATTGTTGCTGTTGGTGTTTTAGGAGCAGTGAGATCAGGTAAGCTACTTGATTTTTTGTCATCATTATCAATCAATGCCAAACCTAATCCTATAGCGGAAAGTATACCTAACCCAGCTTTAGCAGTACTTGAGGAAAAAAGCTCAGAGACGGAGAAATTTGACGATGATGCTGAAGTTGACTCATAAGCATTTATTTGTTGAGCAGGTACAGTATTTGCACCTTCATATAGCAGTGAATCTAATTTTTGCAAACCCGTATAGTTGGTCAATTTTCCAGCTTGATCAAAATGAGCCAAGGAAAAGCTACCATCCGCTTTGGGAAAGGCCAAAGAATGCACAGTTATGCTACTGTCTTGAAAAAAACCTTCTAAAACGATTTGTTCGCCGTTTTTTAAGCTAATAATCAGTTTATTGCCAGATCGTTCCAGTGTTTTAACATCTTGCTGTGTGACACCAATTTGAATGATAGAGGGTTGATCTAAAACAACCGATTTGGATTGAGTATCCTGTAATAAAACTTGATCTTGTTTTGCTGCAACGACTATTCTTGTCATTTATATCCTCTAAATCATTTAAAGTTTATTTTTTTAAAAATTATACAGAAACTCAGAAGATACACCACTTTATTTTACTTTAATGAGCATAATAATTTTGCTTTTTAATATTTATAAAAACATAAAATTCATAAACTTAAAAATCATCTTTGAACGCTCAATCAAATTTTTAGTTCATCGTCAGCAAAAATAAAAACAGTTCACTTTTTAGTGGTAAAAATGCCAAATTTAACAAACAGCCTCATTAAATTGAGTTGCATCATCTAAAATTTCAAACCATGCTGCTTTATGCTTGGTAAAAGCATGCGAGATAATTTTTGCTTTGACCGCTTCATTGATAATTCCAACGCGTAATCGAACCACATCAGGTAAATCTAAGCCTGCGCTATATAAAGGTGAAGCACACTGTTTACAGAAAACTCGTTTTTTATTTTCAGTTGCATAATACTCGCCCAATAATTCATCACCTTGAACAATAATGAAATCTTTATTGTCAATTGGTGTGATTGCAACAAATGCGGAACCTTGTGCTTTTTGACATTGTTGGCAATGACAAACATATATTTCAGAAATTTCACTGCGTATTTCAAGCTGAATACCACCACACAAGCATGAAGCTGTATACATGTCTATTTCCTTAATAAACTAAATATTGGACAAGAATACTGATCCAGAGTAATGTTTTTTGCTATTGATAATTAAATGGATAGCTTGAAAAAAGCTTAGACTCTATCTGCATGACTGCATATTGAAATTGTGTGAACTCATCATCTGTGCTTGATAGATCACCATATTCCTCAAGCTCTTGCAGCAACAAAGCAAATTGTAAAAATTGAAAAAAACGAATGTTCATCGACTGAAATGATTGACGATTTAGATCATCAGCAAAGCCCAGATTATGGTCGTAGAACAACAGCTCTAAACTCTGCTGATCGAGAAACCATGCATCACCTTGTCCAGTACATCCAATCATCCACACTTGTCTGGAAAGAGAGGCAAAATGTTGTGCTAAGTATTGATTCTCCTTAAGCGCATTCTCATAGCCAAACAGATGAATATCAGGTGTAATTTCAGTATCAGTACAAAGTTTTAAAAATTTCATATAAATAGCATCATCAAAGCTTGCTTTCAATGAGCCAATCACTTGGTGACGTGGATTCAACCGTTTAAAAAGATCATCTAAATCATTTTTAACTTCAAACATTTTGCTATCTCAATCTGTATGTTGAGGGTCCAAATCATCTGCCCGATATAACTTTAATGCTTCAATTTCTGTATAAATAAGCTGTTGTAATTGATCTCTAAACAGAATCATATCATCCATCGTTTCAATCTGATCAATCGCTACACGTGGCATAAATTTAAAATAGAAAGGGATTCGTTTAGGAATAATATGCTTTGGAATAGAAGGAATCACTTCCCCATGGCGAAGAAAACGATCAATTTTCGGATTGGACAATATTTTGTTAAACCATTTCTGTTGAAGTAATCCGTTGACATCAAAAGCCAAATCAAAAACTTCATCACCACCTAAAGCCACAAAAGGTGCAATTTCGTAGCCAAACTCTTGTGCCAACTTTAGGAAGCCAAAGCGCTGTTTCCAAATCAGTTGATAGGCTTCGCCTTTGCGTTTAATCACCTCTCGTCCGCCACCTGGAAAAACCAGAATCGAGTAGCCCTGGCGCATTGCTGCTTTGGCATATTCTTGAACACCATCAATGCCGCCAACACGTTTCACCACTTCTTTCCAAACGGGGATATGAAAATGAATATGATCTGCTAAGCTAACCACAGCAATCTTATGTTCGGTAAATAAATAGTCGATCAGAATGGGAGAATCAAGCACCCCATAAATGGTGTGATTGCCTACATACATGGCTGGTTTATTGGGTACGAGGTTTTCTGTGCCCAAAAATGTAGGGCGAAAATAAAAGCGTTGTAAACTACTGATCAATCGGATCAGTTTAGCATTGTGTCGTATTTTTAAAGTTTTATCGGTCATGTTGTATCTCTACAAACTACATTTCAACATTTTTTTCTGCCCCTTCTTAACTTAGGCTCCTGATTTTTGGGAGGACACATGAGCACCAATACATTGGCTTAACTTTTGGGCAATCACTCCCTCTTTTTTAAAGACGGAGTGAGTTTCTATTTTACAACAACTATTTAAGCAACATGCTTTTGTACAAGAATTGAACCGACAGAATAACCAGCCCCAAATGAACAAAGTACGCCATACTCACCATCATTGACCTGATCAGCAGTACGATGCAAAGCGATAATCACACCCGCAGAAGACGTATTGGCAAACTCATCCAAGATAATTGGCACTAACTCTGGATCAGCTTCTGCAACTTCACGCCCTACAATCAGTTTTAGAATTAATTCATTCATATTGGCATTGGCTTGATGCAACCAGAAACGTTTAACATTTTCAGCTTGAATATTGTTCTTTTCCAATTGCGTAGAAATGATTTTTGCAACCAATGGGCAAACTTCTTTGAAGACTTTACGACCATCTTGACGGAATTGCTTGTCGTCACGGGATGTTAGTTCAGAGCCATTTAAAAAACCAAAGTTATTACGAATATTATTCGAGAACTGAGTGAACAAATGCGTATCTACGATTTCGAAACCCGTTTTGGTTTCGGTTTCTTCAATAATTGAAGCCGTTGCAACATCACCAAAAATAAAATGGCAGTCACGTGAACGGTAATCCGTATGTCCAGAGGTAATTTCAACATTGACCAATAACACACGACGAGCTCCAGTTTTCACAGCATCATAAGCTTGTTTTAAACCAAAAGTCGCAGCTGAACATGCCACATTCATATCATAAGCATAACCTTGGATACCAAGTGCAGTTTGAATTTCAATGGCTACAGCAGGATAAGCGCGTTGTAAGTTTGAACAAGCAAGAATCACAACATCAATATCTTCCGCTGTAACACCTGCATTTTCCATCGCTTGTTTGGCTGCAATTACACCCCACTCTGCTTGAATAGAAAGCTCTTCATCAGAACGCTCTTCAAGGCGCGGTCTTAAGCGATTAATATCCAATACGCCAGATTTCTCAATCACATAACGGCGTTTAACCCCTGATGCTTTCTCAATAAAATCTGCACTTGAACCACGGCGAGCAACAACCTCACCCGCTTCAAATTTTTCAGCATTTTCACTGTTAAATTGTTCCACATAAGCATTTAAACAATCCACCAATTCTTCATTGGTAATCACTTCTTCAGGATGGTACAAACCTGTACCAGTAATACGGATGCCCATGTAAAACTCCTTTTCTTAATTCACAAATATTTCAAATTATTTCTATTCTACCCGATTCCAAGCTTTTCCCATACCTTTTGTATTCGAATCGCAGATATCGGCATTTTGGTTTTCATCGGCTGTGAGAATAACGAGATCCGCAGTTCTTCAACCATGAAATACACTTCTTTTACACGAGCATCAGATTTAAACTTAAATAGTTTATCCATCCAAGGATCAACTTCTTTGATCGCAGCATCATCTCGATTTAGATTATTCGGCAAACGATCTAAACGCAACAGTAATGCTTTTAAATAACGTGGATATTCTTGCCAAACATCGGATGTTTTTGAATAAACGAAATTGGATAGATTCATTAAATCCAGTTGATCTTCAATATCGTCCATATTTTTTCCGAAAACATCTTGATCCAACATCAATAAATTTTGACGAATTTCTTGCCATTGAATATAGATTTCACTGATCAGTTTTAATGCTTCCTGACCATGCGTTAAGAAGCTTTTCTTGACTTCTACCGTTAACTGAGCAAACTCCTCAGCATTGATTGGTAAGTCTTGAATCGCCATTTGCAAGGTAGCATAAACTAACATTTGCTCCAGTTGGGCTTTATCTCCTAAGGGTGAATAGGCCAACGCCAATGGTTTAGAAATTTGCTTTTTCAGTTGGCGAATTAAGTCACCTAACTGCATATGAACCAATCGAATCACACCTTCACGATGCTGTTTAATCGCTTCATTTTGATCATTAAAGGTCTGGATCACAATTCCAGATTCATCTTTGGCGTCTAATTGAGCAAAGTCTTTGGTCGGAACCAATGCTTGATATTGTTTGACAACAACACCTGTGACTTTTTGCGATGCCTCAAAAACAAAATTTTCAGGGAAAACCGTAAATTCACCTTTTAACTGCTTCACAGGACTATGTGTTTCGGTGCGACAACGTGCTTTGAGTTCAGCAAGATCACGCCCTTGCTCCAACACACGACCTTTTTCATCCATAACCTTAATAAATGGAATCAAATAAGGTTCAACACGCTCAAAAGAAAAATCTTTCGCAGTAATTTGCTCACCTCTTAACTGAAAGGCCAAGAAATCAAAGATATGTCCATGCAAATGTTGGGCATCTACTGCTTTCATCAACTTTTGAGCTGTGTCAGGAATCGGCACTAAATTACGACGTTTATCTTTAGGTAGCGCTTTAAGTAATGCTTCAATCAACTCTAGGCGCCAGCCAGGGATTCCCCACGACCAAATATTTTCATCGACTTGTGCTAAAGCCTGTACAGGAATTTTAACAGTAGCACCATCTTGGTCATGGCTTGGATCAAAGCGATAACTTGCTGCCAATCGCAATTGCCCATTGTGTAAATAATCTGGGAATTGCTGTGTCGTCGGACGATCTGTCATCCATAAATCATCGTCATCTACAAACAAATAACGTGGGTTTTTAGGCTCAACAGTTGCTCGCCAATCTTCAAAACTACGGCGACTTGCAATTTCAGCAGGAACTTTGGCTGCATAAAACTGATAAATTGTTTCTTCATCAACCACCAAATCACGCCGCCGCAACTTATCTTCAACTCGTTCAACTTCTTCAAGTTTTAATAAGTTATGTTTTAGAAATGGAGGCGTAATCCCTAAATTTCCTGTCGTTAATGCATCCCTTAAGAAAATTTCATGAGCCGCAGGTTGATCTACCTTTTCGTAATTGGTTGCACGTTTCGGTTCGATGATCAAACCAAATAATGAAATCTGATCATAGGCATTGACCACACCTGGTTTTTTCGCCCAATGTGGTTCGAAATAATGATGTTTTAATAAATTTGGCGCTGCCAAAAGAATCCACTCAGGTTCGATCTTGGCTAAAGTGCGTAGATAAACTTGAGAGGTTTCCACCATCTCAAATGCCATGACCCATGGCGTATTGGTTTTATGCAGTGTCGACGCAGGGAAAATTCGAGCTTTTTGCTGACGTACTGCCATGAATGTATTGCGTTCATCCGTTTTATTGGCAATAAAAGATAATAACCCGGTTAATAGCGCACGATGTAAATTCTCATAACTGGCTTTTTTCTCATTAAAAGACAGTTTTAAGCCTTGAGCCAAATCGAGCAATTGCTCATGGGTTTTCTTCCACTCACGTATACGCAACCAACTGAGAAAATGTTGCTTGGCAAAATTACGACGTTTGCTTTCACTTAAATTTTCACGATTTTCACTCAGTGTATTCCATAGCTTTAAGTAGAATAAAAAGTCCGAATCCGCTTCTTTAAACAACGCATGTTTTTGATCGGCTTGCATCTGCTTATCCGCAGGACGTTCACGAGGGTCTTGTACAGCAAGTGCAGCAACGATAATTAACACTTCACGAAGCACACCAAAGTGAGCACCGCCGAGAATCATCCTCGCCAAGCGTGGATCAATCGGCATCTTCGCCATTTGCTGACCAATTTTACTCAGTTCACTTTTCGAACTATTCGCCGCTTGCTTATTGTTGGTTGTTGAGTTTTGCTGTTCATGGATTGCACCCAATTCAATCAATAGCTTTCGACCATCATTGACCAAGCGATGATCAGGGGGCTCAATAAAATCAAAATCTTCAACAGTACCCAAACCTAGACTTTGCATCTGCAAAATGACCGATGCTAAATTGGTTCGTTTAATTTCAGGTTCTGTAAATTCTGGGCGAGTTTGAAAGTCATCTTCGCTATAAAGGCGGATACATACGCCGGGTGCAATACGACCACAGCGTCCTTTACGCTGGTTTGCAGCTGCTTGTGAAATTGCTTCAATTGGCAAACGTTGCACACGAGAACGATAGTTATATCTTGAAATACGCGCAAAACCACTATCTATCACATAACGGATATTTGGAACCGTCAATGCAGTTTCCGCCACATTGGTCGCAATAATAATTCTTCGTCCACCACCTGATGGATTAAAGATTTTCTGCTGTTCGGCTAAAGCGAGTCGTGCATATAACGGTAAAATTTGTGTATGTTTTGGACCAAACTTTTGCAAAGTTTCCTGTAGTTCACGAATTTCTTGTTCAGTACTGGAAAAAATCAGAATATCAGCATGTTCTGGATGCCCTTTAGCCTCAGCATCTTTTAAACACTCTTCAACAGCTTGTACCACCGCACGTGGTAAGTTTTCTTCGAAATCATCAAAATCATCGTCATCACTACCGCCAATCGTCATTTCTGAAATCGGACGATAACGTAATTCCACAGGGAAGCTACGCCCTTCTACTTCAAAAATAGGCGCGCCATTGAAGTAGTCACTAAACCGATTGACGTCTAAAGTTGCCGAAGTAATGATTATTTTTAAATCAGGCCGCTTTTTTACTAACTGCTTCAAATAGCCCATAATAAAGTCGATATTGAGCGAGCGCTCATGAGCTTCATCGATAATGATCGTGTCATATTTATTTAAATAACGGTCATTCGAGAGTTCAGCTAGCAGAATACCATCCGTCATCAAGCGCACAATGGAGTCATTTGATCCTTGTTCATTGAAACGGACTTTAAAGCTGATGGACTCACCCAGTTTTTGACCCACTTCTTCTGCAATACGTTGAGATACACTTCGTGCTGCGAGACGTCGAGGCTGGGTATGACCAATCATCCCTGTCAAACCACGACCTGCAAGCATTGCAATTTGTGGTAACTGAGTAGTCTTACCAGAACCTGTTTCCCCCGCAACAATAATCACCTGATGTTTTTGAATCGCATCAATCAATTGATCTGCGTATTGGGTGACGGGTAAATCTTGATTGAGTTTAATCGTAGGAAGACTGGCAAATCTTTTTTTAACTTGCTGATTTGATTTTTCAAAAAGTTCTTTAAATTTTTCTGGATCGGCATCTTTTCCTTTTTTCAGTCGGCTTAAACGATGGCGATCGCGTACCATAACCCATTGATCGACATTTAACTGATTTGGCACAGATGCTTTATCCTAATATTTAAAATTGAACAAAATATTTTACGCTGTAAAGTGCAACAGAGATAGTGTCTTGAAAATGAAATCATAATTGTCTGATCTAAATCAGACTGAAAATAAAAATATTTAATTAAAAATGTGACGTATTTAAGCTTCAAAGGATATTTAGCAGAACAATTTCTATACATTGAAATATTTTTTATATCTTTTTTAAAAAATCACCCTTGAAATATAAGCTCAGAAGCATCATGTTTGTTACAGATTTAAAAAGGATGGTTTTGTCATTCAAACATCATCTTTATTTGCTTTAGTTGATGCAACAATGGCGGACACTTGTCTTTGGTGAAATGTATCTGGAGCTCGCTAATTCGATTTTCCGATCTTAGCTATAAAAAAATACTATTTCACCAATAACCTAAAATTCATTATTCTAGTTATATATTAGATAAACACCTCAATCATGGAGATAATGATGAGCTTAATTAATACTGAAGTTAAACCTTTTAAAGCACAAGCTTTCCAAAACGGTCAATTCATCGAAGTTACAGAAGCTGATCTTAAAGGTAAATGGTCTGTAGTTTTCTTCTATCCAGCTGATTTCACTTTTGTTTGCCCAACTGAACTTGGTGATCTTGCTGATAACTATGCTGAATTCAAAAAATTAGGTGTTGAAATCTATTCTGTTTCTACAGACACTCACTTCACACACAAAGCTTGGCACGATTCTTCTGAAGAAATCAAAAAAATTGAATATGTAATGGTTGGCGATCCAACTTGGGTACTTGCTAAAAACTTCGAAGTTTTAATCGAATCTGCTGGTCTTGCTGATCGTGGTACTTTCGTTATCGATCCTGAAGGCAAAATCCAAATCATCGAAATCAATGCTGGTGGTATTGGTCGTGATGCTTCTGAACTTCTTCGTAAAGTTAAAGCAGCTCAATATGTTCACGGTCATCCTGGCGAAGTTTGCCCTGCTAAATGGAAAGAAGGTGATGCAACACTTGCTCCTTCTATCGACTTAGTTGGTAAAATCTAATATCAAATTAGATTAGATTTTAAAAACCACGCTTCATTAGCGTGGTTTTTTATTTTCTAATGTGACCATATGGCAAGCTCATAGCCATCTAAATCTCTAAAGTGAAAACGCCGCCCGCCTGGAAAACTAAAAATTTCTTGTACGATCGTCGCACCTGCATCTGTTACACGCTGCAAACTCTGTTCAAGATTATCACTGTACAGAATAATCAACGCACCACCTGCACTTTGCACATGGTCAGCTTGAGCAAAACCACCTTTGAGTGCACCAGAATCAAATTCACAATAAGCTGTGCCGAAATCTGTAAAGGTCCAGCCTAAATGTTGATAAAAGGCTTTGGATTGTTGAATGTCTTTAACATTGAATTCAATATAATTTGTACTAGCTCAAACCAGATCTGACAGTTACCCATTTTTTAGTGTGCCTGTCAGGTTAAATTTGAGCTAAATTCTTCTCAGCCCAAATTCGCTTCCCATCAAGTACTGTTTCCAGTGGTGTGCGACC
>WNDP01000095.1 GCA_009912575.1 Acinetobacter bereziniae | reverse complement strand
CAACTTCCTGAATAACCATCATTTTAAAGGCAAAAGAATCATCTCTCTGAGTACGTTTAACTCTTTGGCTTTGTTCATGTTCCATAAAATAAGTTTCCTATGTGTAAACTTATTTCAGGACGGGACAAACAAGGTTCGTAAAAAAGCGCCGAAAGGCGCTTTTTTATTGTCAGTAGATGTGATTAACGATCTATATGATTTGGCTTGAAGTACGGTTTCTTTGGTTTTATTTTTTTATTGAAGCGTTTGACATCCAATTTTCTCAAAAGCGCTTCTGGCACAGGGCAAGCTTCATTTAAAATCATTGCAATCAAAACTTCGCTACACAGCGGTGCAAATAAAAAACCTTTAGAACCCAGTCCTGAAAAAGTATAAATTTCTTTGTCTGTTTCAACTTTTCCGAGTAATGGGAAATAATCCAAACTCTGCGCACGTACAGATGCACGACCATACCATTCATCATCAGGTGCAAGCCTTTCTGCATATTTTGGAAACACACTGTGGATAAGATCATAGTTATGCACATGGTCTTCTGCTAATACTTCAGTATCATCTCGATTAGGATAAAAAGAAGCACCTAAGATCAACTGTTGATCATCAAGTTGCATGCAATAACCGCCGTAGCTATAAGCATGTTTGGGATTGAGTTTGTGTTGGCTGTTGTTGAGCCAACTCACTTGCCCACGGATGGGTTTAAGTACAGGAAAGTTTTCAAAAAAATGTTGACTGTCTTTGGCACAGCAAACAATCACGTGATCAAAACTCCCCAGGGTTGTTTGTTGATAATCCACTAAAGTCAGTTTTGAAGTATGCGCCTTAGCAATGCTTTGAACACTCGCATGTTTTAATTGAATCAAAGGATGTTCAAGAATTTGATCTTTGAGTTGTTGCGGATAGATTGAGCCTGCTTGAGTTAACTGCAAACTTTTGAATTGAGTTTGCAAATCGAGCTGTTCCGCTGTTTGCGCTTTGAGTAAATCATGTGGATATTCAAAAGCCAAGTTGAGTAATTCATCTGGATTTTTTTGTGCCAGTTGTTGAACTGCAATTGGGCGAAAAGCGCTAAAATGTTGATAATGATTGAGTGCGAATTGCCACGCTAAAGTCATTAAATGTTCTGAACTTTGCTCAATCGGGCTGAGTTTTGGATTGAGCGATGCCAAGGGATTACCAGATGCACCTGATAATGGGGCAGATTGCTCGTAAATCGTGACTTGATGTCCTCGTTGAGCCAAACCCCATGCACAACTTAAACCCGCAATTCCTGCGCCAATAATCGCAATTTGACGTTTATCAAAATGATCTGTTAAGTTGCGATGATTGTGTGGTTGTTGTTCTTGGCTTTGTTCCGTAATGGTTTCAGGCGTATTCCAAATCGCTTTTAACATCTCTCGTTTATGACCAAATCCACGGGGACATGAAATGGTGATACCGTGTTGTGTTAAACCACGCTTAAGCACGCCTGCTACACTGAATGAGGCAAATGTTGTTCCAATTTCAGAAAGTCTGATGAGATTGTTTAAAACATTGGCTTCCCACATGTCAGGATTGCATGAAGGCGCAAAACCATCTAAAAACCATGCATTGATAGGATGGGTTTTTGCAATAACGGGAAAGACATCATGTGCATCACCTAACCAAAGATCAATTGAAAATCGTGCTTCAGGAAAGTTTAAACGGTGGCATCCTGCAATTGGCAAAGGGTACTGTTCAATCAGTTGTTGTGAAAAACCTTTCAGCTCAGACCAGACTGCTAAAGCACGGATTAAATCTTGTTTAGATAGTGGGAACTTTTCGACGCTGATCACATGCAAGTGACTATGATTATCGGGACGAACCTGTTGCCAAAGTTGCCATAAGGCGAGAATATTGAGCCCTGTACCAAAACCTGTCTCACCTACACAAAAATACTCAAAATCACGCAAAGCCCCCAGTCTGATTTCGAGGTCATTGCCATTCAAAAAAACATGTCGTGTTTCTAGTAGTCCATTGTCTTTTGAAAAATAGACATCACCAAATTGTTTTGAAATTGGAACTTCAATTCCATCAACACATTGCCAGTCTAAATCGGCAGTTTGAATGGCATTTGACAACGTGAATTACCTTTTAATGATTGAGATGTGGAGAACGCTTTAAATTATTCATATTCAAAACGATAGAGCATTATGATGCCAATGGATCATTGAGATTTACATCACTTGATTTGACGCTAGACGCTATTTACAACTTTTCCCAGTAGGTAAATCGCATTTAAATGTAGTCTAGCTGTTCTAAAACATATTTCAATAAGAATGCCCTTCACGTATAAAAATGTCGAAAACAACTTTTATAGGTGAAGGGCATTAGAATATCTGGATGAATGCAACCTTAATCGTGGTTTACCACTGACGACGGCGTTTGGTATAGATATAGCTTGCGATTAAAAAGCCGAGCAATACACCCACGGCAATGGTAGCTGCACCATATAAAAACATTTGCGCGCTTTGTTCACTTTGTAGGACTTGAACCTGCACTCCAAGATTATCATTTTTCAATTGTAATTCTTGGTTCTGCGCCAACGCTTCTAAATTGGCTTTTTCAAGCTGTTGCAAGCGAGTTGCTTGATCTTTAACTAAAGCTTTGACTTTGGCGTCTTGAGAAGCTTTTTCCTTGACAATTTGTTCAGCAGTCAAGGGTTTATTTTCTTGTGCCTGAGCCTGAGTTTGAACTGTAGCATTTGCACCCGCAACTGCAGGAATGATATTGGGTTTTGGTGGTGCAACAGGTGGGTTCGCCTGAGAAGATGGCGCTGCAGTCGTTGCTTGAGCTGTAGGTGCCTGTGTTGGCTCAGCCCATAACATAGGTGATAAAAGTACAGTAGAACTTAAAGTCAGACGAAGTAAGCTTTGGACGACAATGCGCATTTTGTTATCCCTTAGGTAATGCTTTATTGAATGGCTTAACATCAATATGACTATAAATTCCTTCTTTGAGGAAAGGTTCATCTTTTAGCCATTCATCTAATGCTTCACGGCTGTCAAAATCAAGAATCATTGTGCTGCCATAAAAACCTGCTTGTGGGTTTTCACGGTCAATTGGCATTGCACCAGCCACAACAACACGCCCCTCAGCGTCTAATTTTTCTAGTCGAGCCAGATGCTGTGGACGTACAGCAAGACGTTTTTCTACTGTACCTTCTTGATCAGTACAGGTAATTACAAATAACGGCATGATATTTCTCGGTTTTTATAAAGCACTTTATTCGTCACCCGACTTGAAGTGCTTCCGTAATATAATAAACTGGATAATGATAAAGGAAAACATCACGATCATGTCACCAAATGCTGTAAATTCTCCCCAATATTTCCCACCTGCAAATAAAAATGCAAAGAAAACATGTAAACCAGACATGACAATGAACATTGCTGCCCATGCAAAGTTTAAATTTTTCCAGCCTTTCTCGGTCAGGTCTAAAACAGGGCCAAATAATCTTTGAATCAACGGTTTTTTGTCTTTACCAAAATAAGGAGAAAGCAAGAAAGCGCCTGCAAAAACTAAATTCAGAATTGCAGCTTTTAAGCGAATATAGAAGTCATCACTTAACATTAAAGTGATTCCACCAAAAATCACAGTCATAAATAAAACAAACCATTGTTGTTTATCCAGACGGAATTTTTGCGAAATGAATAAAGTACCATAGACAACAAGCATTGAAATAATCAAACCTGTTGTTGCAACAAGAATGTTATTGTTATTTACACCACCTGCTGAGCCGATCAACTGTAGTAAGGGATGATCAACATCTTTGGGATCAACCGTTTTGTATAAATAAAAGAAAATTATGAGGGGCACAAAGTCTAAAAGTGCTTTCATGTTAAAGTATCTAGTCTGTTCAGGTTGATGGGATAGTATAAAAGATGCAAGGCATAGATTTACATACTCACAGTAATATTTCTGATGGAACTTTAACACCAGCATTACTGGTTGAAGCTGCCATCGAGAAAGGCATACACACGCTTGCCTTGACGGACCATGATAGCATGGATGGCTTAATACAAGCTGAACAATTTGCAAAAAATCAACCAATTCAAATCATTTCAGGTGTAGAAATCTCGAGTCAGTGGTCTAGACCCTCTACGAAAAAGAGCTATGGCGTGCATATCGTTGCACTCAATATGCAAAATCCTGAACCTTTACAACGGCTTTTAACCGCACAGAAAAAAATTCGTGCTGAACGAGCGAAGGAAATTTGTGATTTGTTGATTCCTTTGATTCACCAAGATATTTATGCCGATGTTGTGGCAAAGGTAGATGGTGAGCCTGATCGAATTACACGAACGCATATTGCGAAAACATTGGTTGAAAAGGGCATTGTACAGCGCGCACAACAAGCATTTGATAAATATATCAAAGAGGGTAAAAAAGCCTATGTGAAATTCGATGGTTTAGGCTTGGCGGAAACTATACAGGTGATTCATGAAAGTCAGGGCTTTGCGGTATTGGCACATCCAACACGCTATGATTTATCAGCAACGAATATTCGCTATTTGATAGCGTTATTTGCTCAACACGGGGGTGATGCTATTGAGTTACCTCCTGCGATTGAAACCGCTTCAACACGCCAAATGGTTGATCGAATGATTGCTGAACATGCATTAAAGGTTTCAGTGGGCAGTGATTTTCATGGAGATAATATGCCTTGGATTAAACTGGGCAATATTCCACGCATGAAAGAAGGGCAAATTGGAGTTTGGGAAAGTTTTCGATAATATTTTTTGAAGTCTTAAATTTGTGGTCTAAAATATTTTGTGTGGCTGGTGCTTTGGATTTACTGATGCTGTGTGAGCGCTGAAATTCATCTTTGTTGAGTCTTCCATGCAATAGAAGACATCCACATGTTATATGTAAGCAAGACCATCTATGATGAAAAATACCAAACTATATGAGTAGGTTGATTTATATCGGGCGATTCTAAGGTATGGCTATGCGTGAGAATGTTGCGTGGTAATGATGTGCAGAGGTACTGTTTTGATGAAATAAAAAATCCTTCTTTTTAGAAGGATTTAATTTTGATCGGAAGATCAATCTTCTTTTACTGTATAAGGGTTTTCGAAGCCAAGTTTCTTTAAGATCTCGATTTCTAATGCTTCCATTTCTTCGGCATCTTGATCAGAAGTTTCATGATCATAGCCCATCAAATGCAGTGTTCCATGAACCAGCATATGAGTAAAATGTTCAATCGGTGTTTTTTGCTGCTCTATGGCTTCTTGTAGTACCACAGGGATACAAATGACTAAATCCCCTAAAGGTAATGCATCCAAAAGTGGTAGCACTTCTTCAGGAATGTCACTTGGAAAAGATAAAACATTGGTGGGTTTGTCTTTTTCACGATATTCAAAGTTTAATTGATGGCTTTCTTCATTATCCACACAAGCGATTCCGATCTCGCAATCTTGGTCAACTTCGATATGACGTAAAGCAGTTTCAATCACTTTTTTTAAATAAGCGCGTTTGAGCACCAGTGCTGGTGTTGCAAACGATTGTTGTAACGATAAGCTAAGTTTCAAAAACAATCCTTAAACATTTTCCTGATTTGAAGCAACTGCGTCTTGGTGTTGAGCATCTGCTGCAGAATCGTTTTCAGCAATTAAGGCTTCTTGACGTGCTTTACGTTCAGCACGTGCTTCAGCACTTAAACGGTATTGCTCACTGTCCCATCCTTCATAAGCTTCGACAATTTTCTGTACCAGCTGATGACGAACCACATCACGGGAATGGAAGCGAGTGATATGAATTTCCTTGATTTTTTCGATAATACGCAAGGCATGTGCGAGCCCAGACTGTTGTCCTCGCGGTAAATCAACCTGTGTAATATCGCCTGTGATGACGGCACGAGAGCCAAAACCTAAACGAGTCAAAAACATTTTCATTTGTTCAGGCGTAGTGTTCTGTGCTTCATCTAAAATGACAAATGAGTGGTTTAGGGTTCGACCACGCATATAGGCAAGTGGTGCGACTTCAATGACTTGGCGTTCAATAAGTTTTGCAACCTTTTCAAAGCCAAGCATCTCATAGAGTGCATCATAAAGTGGACGTAAATAAGGGTCGATCTTTTGACTTAAGTCACCTGGTAAAAAGCCCAGTTTTTCACCAGCTTCGACAGCAGGGCGAACCAAAAGAATACGTTGAATTTCGTTGCGTTCGAGCATATCTACAGCGGCAGCTACGGCAAGATAGGTTTTACCTGTACCCGCAGGGCCGATCCCGAAAGAAATATCACTTTGTAAAATGCGTTGTACATAACGCTTTTGATTGGCACCACGAGGGTTAATTCGACCTTTGCGGGTTTGCAACCAGACTTCATCTAGGCCTATATGCTCATTGTCCGAAAGGTCTTCTTGTAACTCGCGGTCAGTTTGACTGCCTTGAATCATTAAATGAATCGTAATCGTATCGGCACTGATTTGTTGAGAGAGTTCGGCTTCTGCATGCGCAAGCGCTGCAATAAGCCTTCTGCTCTCTCAACAGCTTCTAATTCACCATCAATATAAAAGCTGTCACCACGGTGAGAAATATTGACATCTAAACGTTGTTCGATTTGTTTCAGATGACCGTTATAAGCACCGAGCATGCTTTTTAAACGTTCAACTGAAATACCCGGAAAAGCTACTGTACGTCGAATCGCTGCAGTCAAGAGATATCCTTTTAAAAGTAAAGTCTATACCCTTACATTACGCCACGTCAGGCTCAAGATTCAAGAGTTCTCCGTAAACTAAATTTAAGGTCTTAATCTCTGTAATCTCAATCTCTGCAAAGCGTCCGACCCAAGAGGCGTCACCTACAAATGTTACTAAACGTGTATTGTCGGCTGTACCCACTAATAAATTAGGATCTTTGTTCGAAACATTCTCAACCAAGACTCGCTGAATTGTACCTAACATTGCATCTGTTTTACGGATACTGGATTGCTTAATCCAATGCTGAACTTTAGCTAAACGTTCTTTTTTCACCTGATCAGATGTGTCATCTGGTAATTCAGATGCAGGAGTACCTGGGCGTTTTGAATATACAAAACTATAAGAGTGGTCAAAGTCTAGATCTTGGATAAACTGATAAGTCTCTGCAAAATGCGTATCTGTTTCACCTGGGAAACCAATAATGAAATCTGAAGATAAATGCATATCTGGGCGAACTTTACGCAGTTTGGCAATTTTCTCGATATAAACATCAATGGTGTGGTTACGTTTCATTGCTTGTAACACATCATTTGAGCCACTTTGTACAGGCAAGTGCAAATGTGAAACCATTTGTGGTAAGTCACGATAACACTGGATCAAATCATCATTAAACTCGAGCGGATGTGATGTGGTATAACGCAAGCGACCAATCCCTGGAATTTCTGCAACAAGGCGTAATAGGTCTGCAAATGTACAGATCTCACCTTCATATGTTTCGCCACGATAACCATTGACATTTTGACCCAATAGACTGATCTCACGAACGCCTTTTTCAGCCAAACCTGCAATTTCTGCCAATACATCATCTAAAGGGCGAGAAACTTCTTCACCACGTGTGTATGGAACTACACAGAATGAACAGTATTTTGAACATCCTTCCATGATTGAGACGAAAGCTTTGTAGCCTTCTACACGGGGTTCAGGCAAAAAGTCGAATTTTTCAATGTCTGGGAACGAAATATCCACCAGCTTAATTTTATCTTTTTTAGGTTTTTCAATTTGATCAACGTGTTGATCCAACATTTGTGGTAAACGATGCAAGGTCTGAGGACCAAACACCATATCAACATATGGTGCACGTTTTTGGATGTTGTCACCCTCTTGCGAAGCAACACACCCACCAACACCGATAACAAGATCAGGATTTTTTTCTTTCAATTTACGCCAGCGGCCCAATTCAGAAAACACTTTTTCTTGGGCTTTTTCACGAATTGAACAGGTATTTATTAACAGAATATCTGCGTCACTTGGATCGCTTGTCAGCACATAACCATGTGAGTCGCCTAGAAGATCTGCCATCCGATGACTGTCATACTCATTCATCTGACACCCTTGCGTTTCGATATACAGTTTTTTAACTGCACCGTCGGCTGGGGTGTGCTGTGGCTGGGTTACAGTGTTTTCTGAGGCAGCTTTGGCACTATTGGGAATGAAGGTTTGAACCGTCATAGAGGCGTCTATCCTATGAATAAAGGGAGTTTTTGAATTCTCATTGAGTTTGTATTTTAACAGACTCATAAAAGGCGCGCCATTTTACAGCATTTAAATGCAGTACAGGGAAATATTTAAGGGTTGCTGCTATTGCGTCAGTGGTAAGAGATTGGAAATGAAAATGATCAATAAAAACAGAACAGATTATTAATGATGAATCATGAGGTTACATAACACAACAGTAGAAATAGATTAGAATAATTAAACTAGGCACAAATAAGTAAGTGCATCAGCAAGTCAAGGCACATCATGCAGGTTGAGAGAAAAACGGTGTTAAAGCAGCAACTTAAGCAAAATAAATTGAAACTTTACCTTTTAGGAACAGTTGCATGCGCGAGCCTGCAAGTGACGAATGCTGCTGAAGAGCAGTTTAATGATGCGCTGCGTAATGCCAATAATCCAAGTGCTTTAGAACAGTACCGTGTTTCAATGCAAAATGATGCTTTAGGATATTATCCTGAGTATTGGTCGTTGAATTCTAATCTTGCTTTTCAACCTGCTGGCAATATTGTGAGTTTCGCACAACGCTATCCGCAATCTGCTATGGCTGAAAAGTTAGCAGCAGATTATGTTGAAGAAAAAGTAAAGCAAGCTGACTTTTCAAGTGCTCAACCTGTATTGCAATATGTCACCAATCCAGATCAGGCAGAACGTTGTGCTGTTGCTCAAGTTCGGGCAAAAACTGGTGATTCATTGGTTTTTGCTGAGTTTAAAGATGTTTGGCTTGCAACCAACTCTCAACCTGAGTCATGTAATGGTTTGGGGCGGATGATGTTGTCTAGCCCACTGATGACAACACAAGATCGTCAACAACGCCTTTATGCACAATTAAGAGCAGGGCAATCTGGTCTGGCGATTGCGACAGCGCAATCGATTGGTATTAATTTATCATTAACACAAATGAATCAGATTCAAGCGAATCCACTCAACTACTTATGGTCAGCGCCGAAAACGAATGTGCAAGATTATGCCTATTTGGTGTACGCCTTGGGGCGTGCGGCAGATACGGATTTAACCAGTGCTTTGCAGTCCGTACCCAAGTTGGTTCAAGGTGTACCTGAAGATGTACAAAAATATCTTTATCGTACGGTGGGCTATATTGGTGGCACAACAGTCATGAAAAATAATTTTAATCGTGAAGTGCTACAAAATTTTGATGCCAGTTATGGTGTACCTTTCAGCGCTGAAGAAGCTGAAGTTTATGCGCGCCAAGCGATACGATTTGGTTCATGGGAAAGTGTGATTCGTGCGATTGACAGTATGAGCGTCACGCAAAAGCAAGAAGATCGTTGGCAATATTGGTTAGCACGTGCTTCCGAACAACGCAATGATGCGCAATCGAAAAGAACCGCACAAGAGATTTACCAGCGTTTGGCTATGTCGGGTGATGATTATCATAATCTACTTGCTAAAGACCATTTGGGGCAAAAATATAATGATAGCCCAGCGAGAGAGCAACCTTCGACAAATGATCAACAACGTCTAAATAGTGATATTCATTTCCGCCGTGCATTTACTTTACGAAATATCAATGCGCCTGCTACATATACCAATCGGGAATGGAATTGGGCAGTACGTCAGGCCTATTTAAAACATGACGATGGATTATTACTAGCAGCAGCAAAGCGTGCCACAGATATGGGCTGGTATGATCGGGCAATCTATGCGGCAGAGCGTACAGAGAAAAAACATAACTATACCTATCGTTATGCGACACCACATCAATCTTTAGTCGTTAGCCATAGTCGAAATGCAGGGATTGATCCTGCTTGGGCATATGGTTTGATGCGCCAAGAAAGTCGCTTTGTTACTGCTGCTCGTTCACATGTTGGCGCAGGTGGTTTGATGCAAATCATGCCGGGCACTGCAAAACTAGTGGCAAGACAGATGGGTGAAACATATAATCCTGCTGCACTCAGTGATGCCAACACCAATATTCGCTATGGTACTTTCTATTTGTCTATGATTCATGGGCAACTGAGCAGTAATCCTGTCTTGGCAACAGCAGGTTATAATGCAGGGCCAAATCGTGCTAAACGTTGGCAGCCTGATTATCAAAATCTTTCTGCAGACCAGTATACGGAGTCAATTCCTTTGAATGAAACCCGTGACTATGTAAAAAATGTGATGACCAATGCAGCACATTATGGAATTTTATTAGGGCAAGGACCTCAAGCTATTGAAAGTCGTATGCCAGTGATTCCAACCCGTGTTTCGCAATAATCGCTTGGGACTTGGATGAAAATTTTTTGGTAAGTTAATGATTTTCAATATTTTGCGTAAGGTAAAGAAGTTTTGCGTGGCACTAACAGTGTGCTGTGCAGGATTTTTTTTGGTCAATGTGCCACTACATGCTGCACCGCAATTACAAGGTTATGTAATGCAGGTTCAAATGACTCCAGCTGTGTGTGCATTGGATTCGTCTAAACAGAAACAACGCAAATGTTTAGAAGGATATTCATTAACAATCTCAGGTTTATTGCCTGAAACAACTGAGCGTAATTGCACCACCAATTCATCTGCAAGCTTAACGCCTTTACAGGCAAAGGTTGTTGCCCGAGTGATGCCTGAGGAAAATGCACGCATTCAACTTTGGCGTAGTGTGGGTGGTTGTGTGCCAATGAATGCAAGTCAGTATTTTAGAACAGTTATTAACTTAGCTGATCGGCTTAAAATTCCAGCAGATTTAACCAGTTCAGAGAATAAAAGTGTTCAACACAATATGTTAAAAACACAGTTTGTACGGTTAAATCCGGGAATGAACAGCGAAAGTATTCGTTTTACCTGCCAAAGTTCACCATCAAATCCTGTATTAACTGAAGTTCAAGTGTGCTATCGAGTGAATGGGCAGTACAAACAATGCTCGAATCATATTGTTTCAAATTGTCCAAATACATTCTCAATCAAAGGCACATACTAGCCGTTGTCAGTATTTTATATTTCAAATCGGGTTGTTGCTAAAAAGTAGATATAGTCACAAACAAAGCTGAATTGTCGATAGAACCCATTCTTTTTGAGAAATTTTATTTATATTTCCTATCATACTTTTGTTGAAATTCATTCTCTTTTACATGCAAGTGTCAAAGGATTGGAGTACAATCTTTGCCGTTTATGATAATTCGATTAAAACGGATTTAACCGTTTAATCACATTAACGATCCTCATTGGAGATAATTACGTGAAGCAACCTGTTCGCGTTGCCGTTACTGGCGCAGCTGGTCAAATCGGTTACAGCTTATTATTCCGTATCGCTAGCGGTGAAATGCTTGGTAAAGACCAACCCGTTATTTTGCAATTGTTAGAAGTTCCATTTGAGAAAGCTCAAGCTGCGCTTAAAGGCGTAATGATGGAATTAGATGACTGTGCTTTCCCATTATTGGCTGGCATGATCGGTACTGATGATCCAAAAGTTGCATTTAAAGATGCTGACTACGCGTTATTGGTTGGTTCACGTCCACGTGGTCTTGGTATGGAACGTGCTGACTTGTTGAAAGTGAACGGTGAAATCTTCATTGGTCAAGGTCAAGCGCTGAATGAAGTAGCAAGCCGTGATGTGAAAGTACTTGTTGTAGGTAACCCTGCAAATACAAATGCTTATATCGCAATGAAATCTGCTCCAGACCTTCCAGCGAAAAACTTTACTGCAATGTTACGTCTTGACCACAACCGTGCGTTAACTCAAATTGCTCAAAAAGCTGGTGTTGCTGTAGCTGACATCAAAAACCTTACAGTTTGGGGTAACCACTCTCCAACAATGTATGCTGACTACCGTTTTGCAACTGCAAATGGCGAAAACCTAAAAGACAAAATCAACGATGCTGATTGGAACGCAAATGTATTCCTTCCAACAGTTGGTAAACGTGGTGCTGCGATCATCGAAGCACGTGGTCTTTCTTCTGCTGCTTCTGCTGCAAATGCTGCAATCGACCATATGCGTGATTGGGCTCTCGGCACAAATGGCGAGTGGGTAACGATGGGTATTCCTTCAGACGGTTCTTATGGTATTCCTGAAGGCGTAATGTACGGTGTTCCAGTAACTTGTGAAAATGGCGAATACAAACGTGTTGAAGGCTTAGAAATTGATGCATTCAGCCGTGAACGTATGGACAAAACACTTCAAGAACTTGAAGAAGAGCGCGCTGCTATTGCGGATATGCTTAAATAATTAAAAACTTAATCTATTTAAGATTAATGTTGAAAAAGCACTCTATATAGAGTGCTTTTTTATTGGTTAATTCAAGCATAGTACAACGAAACACTGTGTGCTTAAGCAATCTTTGTTTGATTTTTAATCACAATTTGAAACAAGAAAACCAAAAACACAACTATCTTTTGTAGGATCTTTCTTATAAGTTAATTGTATATCTAATGACAAATAAACTTATATAAGGAGGGCGACATGCTCAGGACGAACAAACCATCCTTAGAGTTACTGTTTTCTCAACTAGGTTTAGCCAATAGTCTCGCTGCTATTGAGCTTTATGTACGTACTCATCAGCTACCCGCAAATGTGTCTCTACATGAAGCACCATTTTGGAATAGATCTCAGCGTGATTTCTTAATCAGCCACTTAGTACAAGATGATGATTGGGCAATTTGGATTGACGAGTTAAATCAACAACTCCACTTAGATGCCTATAAATTACAAACAGCTTAACTTTTTCACTTTCCCCAAGCGCAACAAAAAAAGATGGCTATGATGGCCATCTTTTCTATTTGGGCTTACTGATTTACTTGGTTATAACCGTATCACTTTCACTTAGTGCAACTTGCTCTGAATCATTTTGATAAACCAAGGTTCATTTCGAACAGGTTGAAAAGCATGATGTTGCTGTAGTAGCGCTAAATCAAAATCTGAGGTCTTAATATACTTATTAAGCCAATGACGAGTCAAAGCAAAATCATTTTTACTGACTGAAGCATAAGCCAACATAAAGTAAATATCAGCATGCTCATGTTGAGTCATCGGTTTTAAGATTTGCTGTGTGATCAGCGCATAACGAGTTTCTTTGGTCAGTTCAAAGTAAATCATATAGGCTTTGGCCAAATGTAAAGAAAGCTGTATGTACAATGACATTGGCATTTCTTCATATTCAATCCGCGCAGTTTCAAGCAAGACAATCGCTTCTTTTAAAAAATGGATCTGTTCCTGTTTTGAGTGACTTTGCGTGACCAGTTGTAAACGGAGATCACCACGTTCAAGTGCAAGTTCAGGAGTATTGCCTGACAAATACAATTGATCAGTTTCCCCAATACGTGAGATGATTTGTTTTGTATTATCAAACATATGCTGAATCCTCTTAATTTCTACACTCTATTATGAGGTCGATTTCAATAATTTAAAGCTTAATGATTTGAGATAGAGCGTTGCAAATTTAAATCTTACAGCTCGGCAGGTTAAAACTGATTCAACAAAGCTTAAGATTTTATCGTTAAATCATCAACAAAATATCTAAGATTTCGCTGAAAGGCTTATAGTACTTCGGTATCACTTCTTAGCCATGCGGTGATTGAAAGTCGTTGATGTTTGGCTTCAAGAACTTCATGTAAGAGGTCACTTTGGAATAATGCGATACGATTAGGTTTGGGTTCTAAAATATGCCACAGATTATTTTTATCCTGTAAATGTAACTTACCTCCCCAGTCATCCTGCCATTCATTATGCAAATAATAGACAGTGGAAATCATACGGCCATTTTTACCTTGTGGGTTATCGCGATGTAAGGCGTAAAACTCGCCTGCGTTATAGCAAGCAAAATGCGCTTCGACCTGTTTAATTCCTAAATAAAAATTTGCATTGAACATTTGAGCAAGCTGTTGAAGCGCTTGGATATGATGTTGAGCAATTTTTAAATCTTCATTGATCCATAGAATATGGTCACTACGAATATGACTTATCACGCCATTTTGAACAGCAGCATCACGAAAACGAGTTAAATTTTCGGTACACTCTTTCATCAATTGTTGTACATAGTCGGTAGGGTATGCATGGTCAATAACGGTAAATCCATGTTGATCTAAATCATCAAGAATTTGATCAACATTCCATGACTTTGGGAGAGAAAGTGCTTCCATAAATGACCAAAAAGTAGTGTTTGAAGGACTGTTGCTATATTAGAACAAACGATGGACAGTGAAGAAATATTTTTTCGTGTTAAAATAACCATTGAACTCAGGAATTAATCGAAACATGAATTACCGTCACCATTTCCATGCAGGCAACTTTGCTGATGTCATGAAACATGTGTTATTGCTCCAACTATTGACACGTCTCAATGCTAAAGACAAACCATATCGTTATATAGATACACATGGTGGTGCGGGCAAGTACGATTTATCCACATCCGAAGCGCAAAAATCAGGTGAATTCTTAACGGGTATTCACCGTTTAGTAAAGCTTGATGATTCGATTAAACGCAATGCGCCAGAAGGTGTAAAACAATACCTCAAAGTGGTCGAAGAGATGCGTGCAGGGGCTGGAAAAGGAGCTTATCCAGGCTCACCTTGGTTTGCCCTTGAAGCGATGCGAGATATAGATAAAGCAACAATTTTTGAAATGCAGCGTGATGTATTTCAGCAATTGTATTTCAATATCCGTGACAAACGTGCAGGCTTGCATGAACGTGATGCCTACGAAGGACTTTTAGGGGTAATTCCACCAAAAGAAAAACGTGGTTTGGTGATGATTGATCCACCTTATGAATTAGAGCGTAAAGACTTCCCGCAATTGGTTGAATTAATTGCGACTGCATATAAAAAATGGTCTACAGGTGTATTTGCAATTTGGTATCCGACCAAAGACCGTGCCATGATTGAACGCTTTGAAAAGAAAATGATTAAAACAGGTATCCGCCGTCAGTTGATTTGCGAAGTCTGTGTATGGCCAGATGATACCCCAGTCGGATTAAATGGATGTGGTCTGTTGGTCATCAATCCACCTTGGAAATTCTCTGAAGATGCGGACGAAGCATTGCAATGGTTATTCCCACATCTGCGTATGAGTGAAAATGGTGGGCATGCTGCTGTACGTTGGTTGGTGGGCGAATAATTCATTTCTGGTAATAGCTAGAAAGGTGAATAATGATGCGAATTACAAATTATGACCAAATAATTTGAGTAATTCGTATCAATTTCACTTAGAAATGAATGTGATAAAATCTTCGGTGAGATATCAACAGCTCCAAAATAAGAGCCATAGATAGGATTCAAAAATGACAAATATAAATAAACCAGAAAGCTCAAACTCTTCGAACCAAGACCTTGGATTTGATGGCATTACTTTTGAGGTTGAAGAGGAAGAGCATACGCATGAAGGGCAAAAAGTAAAACGTCGCGGGATCTATTTGTGGCCTAACTTGATTACTACATCAGCGTTGTTATCAGGCTTCTATTCAATTATTGCCAGTATGAATGGTGATTTTACTCAAGCGATTTATGCCATTTTCCTTGCAGCATTATTTGATGGTTTAGATGGTCGAGTGGCGCGTGCAATCGGCGCACAGAGTGCTTTTGGTGAGCAATTCGATTCACTTTCAGACTTGCTGGCGTTTGGTGTTGCACCTGCGATCTTGATGTATAGCTGGAGTATGCATGATTTAGGTAGAATTGGTTTAGCTGCTTGTTTTGTCTATACGGCTTGTGCTGCATTCCGTTTAGCACGTTTTAATGTACAAATTGGTGTGGTCGATAAACGTTATTTTATCGGTGTTGCGAGTCCTTTGGCTGCAATCATTATTATCGCATGGGTTTGGGTTGGACAAGATTTCAGTTATATTTTTGATCTTAAAGATGGTGCTATTCAGGCGACCAACGCTTTTGTCATTATTGCGGTTGGTTTGTTGATGATTTCTAATATCAAATACTATTCATTTAAAACTGTGGATCGTAAGCGAGTGCCATTCTTTGTATTGCCAATCGCTGTATTTATCCTTGCGGCAATGACTTATAATATTCCTGTAGGCATATTGGTGATTTCAATTATCTATGCTATTTCTGGTTTTGTAACAACATTCTTGGCAAGAAAGAATACGGTTGAATAAGATAAAAATAAAACCTATGGTAAGGAGCTTGATATGCGGTTGTTTCAAGATTTCTTAGATCAGTCTAAACAACTGAATCAAGCTCAAACGCCTACTGAACTTTGCTATCACCCTCCCAAAGATAAATACAAAATTGCGCATCAAAAGTTGGTTTTGGCTAACTTACCTGCTCCATTACATTATCTCAATTTCTATAGTTTGATTGGGCAACCGAATAACGCCGTTTTCTGCAATCAAAATGAAATCTCGACCACTGCTTTAGATACTGCCACTGTATTGGTCAGTACAAGTGCCCATATGGTAGGGCAACTCAATGCATATTCGATTCAGTATGATTGTCAGTTTCAGGTTGATGATCAATCCAAAGTAAAATTTGAGTTTGGTCAAAAAGAACAGGTTTTTGGAAAAATTCCAAATTTTGTAATGCGAAGATGGGATAGCGAATTAAGTTTTGATTTAAAGATCACGACTTTGCCTTTGGTTTCGCATTTTATTCACTTGAAATTTGGTTTTGCTGAAAATTGGTCTTTGGTCGCACACTGTGAAGGTTGTATCCAATACAAAGATCAAAAATATGATGTTCAACAATACTCGGCCTTCGAATATATGCGTATGGTGAATTTTCCATATCTTCCTTATGCGCTTTACACTTATCAACTCATCCAATTGAATGATGAGTTACAAATCATTTGTGTCTATAGTTGTGACCAAATGAATAATACCTTGCATTCTCGTATCTATATGCGAAATATCCAAACACTCGAAGCCAAAATGTTTGATCGACAAGTTGTATTTAATATTCAGCGTGTTTTCCCTAAAGTCAAAACGGTTAACCAACAAGAAATGTATTTGCCCAGAGAGTTTGAGTGGCAATACCAAGATGAAAAAATTTCTATCAGTATCCAAGCTCAGAGTCGGGGTGATTATAAATTTGGTTTAGCGGCAGGTTATGTCGGTAGTTTTAGTTATCAACTGCAAATCAATGAACAAAGCTACCAAGGTGAAAGTGGTTATTGTGAATATATTGATTGTCGTCCTTTAAAGTGGCAAGAAATCGATAAAGAAAATAAATTATCCAGTAAATCGAGCCAACCTGCGCTCATAATGCTCAAAAAATAGATAAAGAAGCAAAAAAAAGCTTAAATTTGAGGAAAAAACATCCATCCGAACAGAAAGATTAAAAAAGGGGGTTGTGTTGGATTGGGAATGCTGTAGAATGCACATCCATCG
>WNDP01000094.1 GCA_009912575.1 Acinetobacter bereziniae | reverse complement strand
GACACCCATGACTTTACAAGCTCTGGATACATTCTGAAGTTCTTCAGCTAAATTGAGTAAGCCTACTTTGTGTTTAATGATTTGATTGTTAGTATGCAACATAAGAAAGTTACCTTTGTTTGATTAAGATTCGACACCTTTATCAAAACGGGTAACTTTCTCTTTTTCAAGATCAATGTCTGATCAGATCTGAACTAATACAACTAAAGCATTCTTTTCACGTAATTCCTGACCTAAACGAGAAGATAACTGTGAATCACCAAGAATAGAACTAAACACAATTAATGCAGCAGCATCTTTATTGTCTACACCTACAGGTAAAGTCTGCAATGCCTGATAACTACCAAATTCACGTTGTTCTGACAGTGCATGCACTTTTTGTGCTTTATAGGTATTAAATTCAGTCGATAAGCGTTGGTATGGTTGTTTGCCCGTCCACTGACCAAACTGCTGATCGAGTAGCTTTTGCATAGATTTGGCATCATATTGCCCTGTCACAGAGATAAAGCCATGATCCATTGCAAAGTACTTTTTATATAAATCAATGACCTGTTGATTGGTCGCCGCCTGAATCTGTTGTTTTGCCAATTCAGGTTCAAAATGATATCGCAAATCACCTGGTTGATAGGTTTCCAACAGGCGAGCTATTGTTAAAGAAGAAACCGTTTCTGGCTCAGTATAAGGACGGTCTAAGCTTGAAAGGCTCTGTAATTTAATCAGATCAAATTGTGATTGTTCAAATTTAGGATTTTTCATTACAGATACGATATATTTGAAGAAATCTTCAAATTTTTCTTTTTTCGCTGAAATTTGAATGGTTATCCCATTATCAATTGCTGCGGCAGTTGCATCACCGCCCGCCTCAATGGTTTTATCAGCAATATTCTGCAAGCTGTATTGCTCAGATGCACGCAACAATAAATAAGCCATGAAATCTAAAATTTGTGATTTATTTTTTAAAGCCTCTGCTGTACCAAAATTCACTTCAATCGTGGCATAGGTTTTATCATCACGTGTAGAAGTTGGGAACAAAGCATACTGCATCCCATTCTTCAAAGTTCCACGTTGAATCTTTTTCTCTGTCGCCTCTAAGTACTGTTTTGACTGTTGAACGTACTGTGCAACTTCTGCTTGATAAACACTAACATCTTTCAAGGGTTCAACTGCTGCTGCCTGTTGATCAAGTGTTTTCGGTTTTTCTGCAGCCTGCTTTTGTTCTAAGGCTTTTTTCTGATCTTCAGGTGTAGGTTGGATATCACCATGAAAGCGATGCTGTTCAGTTAAAAAGGCTTTTAAGGTTGAATTGGTTTCATTCACAGTCAAATTTTGAATACGTTGTTGATCTTTGAAATATTGTGCCCAATCACCATGTGAAGTCACGACATAATCACTTAACATGCCACCCACAGCAGTTGCACTACTCATTAAGTTATCATGCGCATTCTGAACTAAATTTTTAACTCGTTTTAATTCGACGTCGTTAAAACTTTGATTTTTTTCTACACCAGAAATAAGCGATTGATCAATTTTTTTCGCATCATGATTCGGTGCATAAATTGCGCCCATAAACACCAAATTAAAATCATCATCTAACCATGTTGTCGACTGAACATTGGTCGCGATGCCTGTTTCGACCATACTTGAGTAAAGATGGCCACTTGGCTGCAAGGTATAGAGATAAGGGGCAAGTGCTAATACAGGCTGAATCTTTTCATTCTTACCATTCATATAAATGTTGAATTTGGCAAGATCACTTCCTTTTTTCACCATAAAATCACGACTATTGATTTTAGCGGAATCTAACAAAGGAACTTGAGCTTGTTGTGGTATTCCACGTGCTGGAATCGAACTAAAGTTTTTATCAATCGCTTTTAAGACTTCAGCTTTGTCAAATTTACCTGAAATTACCATGACCGCATTACTTGGTGCATACCAATCTTTATAGAATTTATTTAATTCATTCATTTTAATGGATTGCAGTTCAGATAAGTCACCTATTGGTAAACGGCCTAACGATTTATTGCCGTAAGCTGCTTTCCACATCTGATCCAGTAATACAGCAAAAGGTTGATCCATACGCACTTCACGTTCACGCATCACAATATTAATTTCAGATGGAACAAATTTTTCTTGGAGTACCAATTTATCCATACGCTGTGATTCTAAATAAATCACTTCATTTAAGATATTTTGGTCTGGGCGAACAATATTGGTATATTTGGTTGAGTAGTAATCTGTGCTGGCATTGGTCATCAACGTGTATTGATCTAAACGGCGTTGAAACTCTTCACCTTTCACATCTTGCGTGCCTTTAAAAGCCAAATGCTCAAGTAAATGAGCCAAACCACCTTTACCTTGTGGATCATTTAAAGAACCCGTTAAATATACGGTGTTCATAAACACTTTATTTTCTTTATCATTTGGTGCAAGTAAAACCCGAAAACCATTATCTAGCTTATATTCTTCAATATTATGATCAGATTTAACCAGTACACTTTGAGCCAAGGTCGAAGCACTGAAACCAAGAATACAGAGAGAGAATGTGAGTTTTTTCAAGCGCATAAGCATAAAATAATCCAGAATTTTTTAAATTTTAAACGTTTATAAGTCAGACATCTTAAAAAATCCTGAACATAATTTATAGTTAAGTTTTGAAAAAATAGCCGTTTATTTCAACGGCTTTTGTAAGCATTTCTGAATAAATACAATTCAGTCTATTTAAATCACGATCTCAGCTTGCATGTAGAGCTGGGCATAACCAGAAATTTCAATACGATTATCTGCTTGGATATCGCAGAATAATGTTCCCCCACGTTCAGAAGCCTGATAACCGATTAGTTGAGTTTTGGCTAATTTTTCAGCCCATAATGGCGCTAAACCCGTATGCATAGAGCCAGTCACAGGATCTTCATTGATTCCTTTATGCGGTGCAAAATAACGAGCAACATAATCATATTGATCTGATGTAGCAGTGATGGTTACATCAAAGCCCCCTGAACTTGCGGTCAAAGCTGTACTGACACTGTGCTCTTCCGCAATACGTGTAATGTTGGCTAAATCAGGTTGAGCATCCATCACATCTTGTGCAGATTCACAGACCAAAATATAAGCCTGAGCATTTAAATAAACCTCTTTAAAAGGCTTATCAATCACATGATTGAGTAATTCAGGATAATCTTCCACTTTCTGCGGTTGACGCACCGGAAAGTTCATTTGAATCTTGCCATCTTTAGCTTGTTGAATGGTAAAAATACCCAAGTCTTTTACATGAAAACGAATTGTTTTTGCTGATGTATAGTCTTTAAATAAAACAAATGCCGATGCTAATGTTGCATGTCCACAAAAGTCCACTTCAACTTTTGGCGTAAACCAGCGAATATGATAGTTTTCATCATCGATTCTTTTTACAAATGCAGTTTCTGCCAAATTATTTTCTAAAGCAATATTCTGCATCAAGGCACAATCAAGCCATTCATCTAAAACCAGAACAGCAGCAGGATTTCCTTTGAATAATTGTTGAGTAAAAGCATCAACTTGGTACATTTTCATCATACAGACTCCTTATTTTAGCTTATTCTAAATAAGGTTCGAAAATGATTACAGATACAATCCAATTTAAAAAATGGATACAGAATAAATCACTCTAATAGATGAAGATTTTACTTTAAGCACTTTTCAACAGATGACCGATGCCATAAAAAAGGCATCTTCTGTTAAAGATGCCTTTTCAAAATTTTCAAATTAACTGTGTTGCAAATCTTCTTGCTCATCTGAAAGTAAAATTGATTGGTCTGTTTGTCCCATCAACTGACTGGTTACCACACCTGCAGTCATTGAACCATCGACATTTAAGGCTGTACGCCCCATATCAATCAAAGGTTCAATTGAGATTAATAACGCAACTAAAGTGACGGGTAACCCCATAATTGGTAATACAATCAGCGCCGCAAAAGTTGCACCGCCACCAACACCTGCAACACCGATTGAACTGAGTGTTACCACGCAGACCAAAGTCAAAATCCAGACAGGATCAAGTGGATTAATCCCGACAGTCGGCGCAACCATGACCGCAAGCATCGCGGGATATAAACCTGCACAGCCATTTTGTCCTATGGTTGTACCAAAGGAAGCTGAAAAGCTGGCAATCGACTCAGGTACACCCAAACGGCGAGTTTGCGCTTCGATATTTAAAGGAATACTGGCCGCACTGGAACGGCTGGTAAAAGCAAAAGTCAGCACAGGTAAAACTTTTTTGAAGAAACGAATCGGGTTAACACCTGTAAATAGTAAGATCAGTGCATGCACCCCAAACATAATGGCTAAACCCAGATAAGAAGCGACAAGGAAACCACCCAAATTAACCATATCTGCTGCATTCGAGCTCGCCACAACCTTTGTGATTAAAGCAAAAACACCATAAGGCGTAAGCATCATGACCAAACGAACCAGTTTCATGACCCAAGCTTGTAATGTATCAATTGCAATGACGATACGCTGCCCTTTTTCAGCATCATCTTTGATTAGGTTTAATCCAGCCAAGCCCAATAAGGTTGCGAAAATAACCACGCTAATTATTGAAGTTGGATGAGCCCCCGTCAATTCTGCAAATGGATTGGTCGGTAAAAAGGATAAAATAAAGTCTGGAACATTTAAGTCCGTCACTTTAGCAATATAATCCGTTTGAATTGCTTCTAGTCGTGCCGTTTCTTGCGTACCCTGTACCAAACCTGCTGCACTTAAACCAAAAAGATTGGTGACAAAAACACTCACTAATGCGGCAATAAATGTGGTAATCAACAATGTACCAATACTTATTATACTGATTTTACCCAGTGATGAAGCATTGTGTAGTTTGATCACAGCACTCAATATTGAAACTAAAACCAATGGCATTACGACCATCTGCAACAGTTTCACGTAACCATTACCAACAATGTTAAACCACTGAATAGATTCAGTTAAAATTGCTGAATTTGTACCATAAACCCAATGTAATCCAAGCCCAAATACAACACCCAAACACAAACCTGCAAACACTTTTTTAGCCAGACTCCAATCGGTCTTTCTGGTTTGCATTAACAGTATGATTAAGGCAATGAATATGACAATATTCAAAATGAGCGTATAGTTCATTCGAGTTCCAATAGTTTTGATCGTTTTATTATAAACTTATTGTGAAATATCCAATAGCCTTTAGCACTTTTAGCGATTTAACTGATATTTTTTTGTTGCTTATAATCAACAATAAAAACATCATCTTATTTGCTTCATATGAATTTCATATAAGCATGTGCAAATAATGAATAAGCCCTCAATATAGGTTGTAATATGAATCAACATCTCCAAGCTGTTGAGCTTTCAAAAGCATATCCGTCTGTTAAATCATGGTCCAACCGTACTGGTGTCTGCGCAGTATGAACATGAGCAGAATGTCATGGCTGCTGCATGGGCATGTGCATTGGAATTAGTGCCTGCTAAAGTTAGTGTTGTTTTAGACAAAAACACAAAAACACGATTATTAATTGAAAAATCAGGTTATTTCATTTTACAAGTTCCCACCTTAAAGCAACTTAAACTGGTGCAACAACTGGGTTCAATCAGTCAATTCAACGATCCAGAAAAACTGTCACATTGTGATACACCCTTATTCAAGTTTGAGGGTTTTGATCTACCCGCAGTGGAAGGCTGTGCAGCTTGGCTGATCTGTGAATTGATCCCAGAACCACATAATCAGCAAGAACATGATTTATTTATTGGAAAAGTGATTGCAGCTTATGCAGATGACCGAGTTTTCCGCAATGGGCACTGGTATTATCATGAAGCAGATGCTGAATGGAAAAGCTTACATCATGTCGCAGGTGGGCATTATTACACCATTGGCGACCCTGTCGATGCCAACCCTCAATCAACCCTAATCTTTATTGCAACCTAAGCCTGAGTGTTTAAGGTATTCGGCTGGGCTCAGTGTTGTCTTTATATTGTCTTTTTACCAATTGATGGATTATTCCCAAACTAAATATTGATTATTTATTGTCATTTTTTTCAATTCGCCTTATGGTGAATTGAGTGAAAAATGGATGATATGCAAGTGAACAGGACTGTTTCAAATAAACTTCAATTGAGTGTCTTTCTTTGTCTAAGTACCTGTTTAGCGATTGGTATATTGCGATTTTCCTATACCGCATTATTGCCCACTACCCGACTCGCCTACCACTGGGATAGTAGCTTTGCCAATATATTGGGGAGTGCTAATTTACTCGGTTATCTCATCGGTGCATTTTGGTCGATGAAACTCCCCCACACAGCCAATATGCCTCGTTATCTTGTACTTGCATCCTGTGCAGGTGCAATCAGCTTACTCAGTTGTGCATTTTCAGGATTTTCTGAACTATGGTATGTATTCTGGCGAATCATCTCAGGCATTAGTGGTGGCTTAATCATGATTCTTGCACCTAGTATTGTGGCGCATTGTTGTCGAGCTGATGAACGCTTGAGTATTAATTTTATTGGTTTTAGTGGTATCGGGATTGGTGTACTTTCAGCCACCTTGTTTTTACCCTATCTAGATCAAATCAGTACCCAATCAGCTTGGATGATTTTGTTTGGGTTTTCAGCACTGATTTGCCTAATAAATGCTTATCTTTTACACGGGTTTAAAGATTATTTACACCAAAAAAGTGCCCATAACAATACTATTAGCTCGATGGATGGTATTTATCTGGGTGTATTAATTGTTTATGCATGTAGTGCTTTTGCTTATGTGCCACACTCATTATTTTGGATTGATTATCTAAAAAATACTTTACACCTCAACCTCTACTTGATCAATTTCAACTGGATTCTTTATGGTTCAGGCAGTGCTTTGGGTGCGATCAGTGCTTACTTATTGGCACGAAAATTTGGAAATTTTACCGCCTTAAAAATATTATATAGTATTTATGTCGTTGCAATTTTGGTCGCAGTCTTTTCTATCCATCCGATCTTTACTTATATTTCTTCATTCTTTACGGGACTTCTCAATCCAGCTGTGGTGTTTTTAACCTCTTATACGATTCTCAATCTTTATCATACAGCCTATAAAAATTTATGGAGTATGGCAACGCTAGGATTTGCCATTACTCAACTCATTGGTGGAGTATGTTTTAGCGCATTGCAACACTGGGGTGTTTCATATCATCAACAGTTTGTACTCGCTTCAGTGGTGTTGTTATTTGGTACACTGCAATTTTTTATCTATACCCGAATGAAGTTTAAATCGCAGGCATAAGATACGATGTTGTTAGAAAGATGATGACTTGATATTGAATGTATCATCCGACTTTTAAACCGTAAGCTGTTTATGCTCAACTCAACCCACTCATATTTTACCCTTTGGCACACAAATTGCTCATCTCAGTCATTGATGAAAAATTCATAAAGGGTTTCATATGAGTGCTGAAATTAACAAAATCAAACCTGAAGATGAAGTTCTAAGTTTAGGAAAAAACCTGACTTTTGGTCTACAACATGTTCTCACCATGTATGGTGGTTTAATTGCTGCCCCATTGGTCGTCGGGACAGCAATTGGTTTAAATCCAGCCGAAATTGCACTATTAATTACCGCCTCGATTCTGGTTGGTGGTTTAGCCACCTTGTTACAAACATTAGGAGTGAAATGGTTTGGTGCAAAACTGCCCATAGTACAGGGCACTTCATTTGCTGCCGTGGCCAGTATGATTGCGATTGGTACCACAGGTGGTAATATTCAAACAATTTTTGGTGCAGTCATCGTCAGTTCTATTTTTGGTTTATTGATTGCGCCATTTTTCTCAAAAATTGTGCGCTTCTTTCCACCGATTGTCACAGGTTCTATCATTACGATTATTGGGATTTCGCTGTTACCTGTTGCTATTCGCTGGATTATGGGGGGGAATCCCAAAGCACCCTCTTGGGGCTCATTAGAAAATATTGGAATTGCAGCATTCACACTCACGATCCTACTTTTAGTCAGTCGTTTTGGAACAGCATCAATGGCACGTCTGGCAGTATTGATTGCAATTATCGTTGGTGCCATATTTACCCTTTTTTTGGGTGTCGCCGACTTTTCCAAAGTCACTCAAGGTGAGTTGTTTGCTTTTCCACATTTATTCGCCTTCGGTCTTCCGACTTTTGAAATGTCTGCCATCTTGACCATGTGTATTGTCAGTGTTGTGATCCTGACTGAAACCACGGCAAGCCTATTGGCGATTGGTGAAATTATCGATACAAAAATGGACAGTCCTCGTCTCGCAAATGGCTTAAGAGCCGATATGCTTTCTTCAGCCATTGCCCCACTATTCGGTTCATTTATGCAATGTGCCTTTGTACAAAATGTTGGCTTGGTCGCTATATCAGGTGTAAAAAGTCGTTTTGTCGTTGCAACAGGTGGCGTAATTTTAGTGGTCTTGGGTTTATTACCTATTTTTGGTCGTATCGTCGCAGCAATTCCAATGCCTGTTCTCGGTGGAGCAGGTATTGTTTTATTTGGTAGTGTTGCGGCAAGTGGGATTCGTACGCTTTCTAAAGTTGATTATCAAATCCAGTCGAATTTAATTATCGTTGCGGTTTCAATTTGTGCTGGTTTAATTCCACTGATTAGTCCAGAGTTTTTCAATGCATTCCCCAAAGTATTTCAAACCCTATTTCACTCAGGGATTATCACGACCTGTATCGCAGCAGTCATGCTGAATATTTTCTTTAATCATCTGTCTTTTGGTAAAAAGTCAGTCAAAGCTCCAGTAAAGACAGTACAAACTATAACGCATTAACTCAAAAAAACAGAGCTTCAATTGAAGCTCTGTTTATCATCAAAAACTACATTCAATCATTAAAAGATTATTTTGTGATTGGCATATGCTTTTTAATAAAAGCAACCAGTTCAGGATTCTTTTCAACAATCGCTTGAGTATGACTTGCATCTAATACAGGCAAGAACGTCACATCTGTCCCTAAAGCTTTTAAACGTTGTTGCAATCCATCTGTCACAGGATAAGGAACTGCCATATCAGCAGTACCCTGAATAATCATTACAGGTGTATTGATTTTTTTGGTTGCAGGTTGATTATCACTGAGGAACTTTTTCACTGTTGGATTATCTTGGAAATTATCGACTAATCCAGGATAGTCCAACACAGTTTTTCCGCCATTCTTGACAATATAATCACGGATGTCATCGGCAAATTTATTATGTAACTCATCTAGACATAAGCCATTTTCGCCCGTTGAACCTTCCGCAAATTCTGCAATATTTTTTGAACGGTCTTTGAAAACTTCTCGATAATTAAACTTAGGTTCATAAGCAGTCACCCCTACTGTGGTATAAGCAGCATAGGCCAATAATTCTGCATAAACTTCAACAGCGGTGCCTACTGGGGCTGTTCCAGCTTGTTCTTTTTGAAGGATATCTCGAATTGCTTGTGGTGCAACAACAGAAATGATATAGCCTAAACTTGAAGCAGGTGCACCTGCTACAGCGCCTTTATAATTAGTATCATTATTGGAAAGTTCTGCTGTGCCTAAAGAAGCATGACCACCTTGAGACTGCCCCACAGACATCCATTGACCATTGATCTGACTACCATAGTGATCTTTATAGGCTTTGACCGCATAAATCGCTGAATTTGCTTCACTTTTCAGATTTAAATACGGATGCATACCCGGTGTTCCTAAGCCCTCATAGTCAGGTGCAACCACCACATAGCCTTCTTTTAATAAGCTTTGCGCCATATTTTTAAAACGTGTATTAAAGCCATTCCTACTCGGCGCACAGCTATCACCTACACCTACCGCCCCATGCTCCCATACTACAACTTTCCAACCTTCCGCAGGTCTAGTTGTTTTAGGCACAAAAACCATGGCTGTGGCTTTTTTAGTTTCCCCTAAAACATTCGGCATATTATAGGTCATGACTTTGACGGAGGATGCTTCACTCATGCTCTCTAAATTATATGAACTTTCCGATACATAACTTTTATTACTATTCCAATTATCCCAGTTGTCATCATCATTACATGCGCTTAAAAATAGAGCTGAACCGCAAGTAATAGCCAATAGTGTCCGTTTAAATAATACTTTCATTACCAAGTCCTCAAATTTTTCTTTTTTGAACAGCTCCCTGTTCCCTTCTAATTAAACATAAATTAACTATAAAAAAAGCATCTTGCTATGATGCTTTTAACCAAACAGTAAAATAATATGGAAATACAGATAATTAATTTTAATTTATGTGATTCATCACACTTTAAGTCAAACTCATCAACTTTAACCAAATCAAATGAGCGCAATAAAAATACCAGCAAAAATAATTAGTCCAACCCAACGATTGTGCCTAAATGCCCAAAAACACCTTTGCGGATCACGATCTTTGGTTTTGCTCCACTGATAAATAAAGTCGCCTGAAACCAGTAACAATGCAATCAGTCCTATTGGAATCAAAATATTTTCCAAGTACAGTGCCGTACCAATCAACACAACACTACTCAACTGCAATAATGAAATAATTTCTATATCGTAGCGACCAAACAGGATTGCCGTAGATTTCACTCCAATTTTTAAATCATATTCTCGATCTGTAATGGCATACTGCGTGTCATAAGCAACAGTCCAAGCGAGATTTCCAAAATAGAGTAACCAACATGTCCAGCCTAAAGGTTTGCCCATTGCAGTAAAAGACATGGGGATTCCCCATGAAAATGCCATGCCCAATACAACTTGAGGTAAATGGGTATAACGCTTCATGAATGGATAAATAAATGCCAGAACCAAACCTGCTAACGCACAATAAAATGTTGCAATCGGTAAGAAAAATAATGTGCAAGCACTTGCAGCCACCAACCCGATAAAGACCCAGATCGCTTCTTTTGCTGAAATCACACCAGTTGCAAGAGGACGGTTTTTAGTGCGTTCAACATGGGCATCGACTTTACGATCTGCAAAGTCATTGATTGCACAACCTGCTGCACGCATAAAAATTGTCCCTAAGACCATCGCAACCAAAGTAACAATATCTGGGATTCCTTCCGCAGCAATCCATAATGCCCACATGTTTGGCCAAAATACCAGCTCTGTTCCGATGGGTTTATCAAAACGACATAGATAATAATATGCTTCTAACCGTTGTTTCCATGTGGTTTGTTGCGCTATTGCCATGACAGTCCTTAAGTACACTATTTTGAAATATGCTGTTGTTGTAAAAATTGCTCAAATGCAGGTAAAAAAGTTTCTTGAACAATAAATTTACAGCCATGCCAAGTATAACAACTTTGGCGTGTCCAACCTTCTGCTAATTTTAAAACACGTCTCTCACATAAAGGATTGGTTCTTTGGAACAAAAACTTTCCAATCGGTTTGGTTCGGATGTGTTTAAACAAACGTGCTTTGCTGTGAATACTGAGAATAGGAAAGATACTTTTTGCTTTAACCCAAGGTTGTGCATCACAACCAAATAAGTAACTTTCTCGCACCCATGAGGTATGTTGGTGAGGCATGGACATCCACTGGCTGTCTAACAAAGTCATTCTTTGATAGTGCTCTTGGATGGGCTGAACTCTAAAGATCCCACCTGCAACATCTGTCAGTTGCTGGGTCAAGGAACCTTGTGCATACAACCATGTTTTTAATTCAGGAGGAAATTTCTGGTCCCGTATTGTGCATGATTGTTTCAATGTTCAACCCCTCCGTTTTTGGATGCCTCAGTGTAACTGAAATTATTAACTTTGTTTGGCTTGATCTTGCAAATGTTAAAAAATGGTTGAAAAATCGATCAAAATTAAACCCATTCGAAAAGAACTTAATTGCTAATAAATCTCTTGATCAATGATAAAGCACCATAAACATTAGGCTTTTTTAACCAATCGTCGCTATTTTCGTTTTGATTTATAGCCGTTTCTGCTACATTTTAAGCATTGAAATGATTTCAGGACAAACATAAATGAATATAAAAACTGCACTTAAATTCAGCTTACTGTGTCTTCCCTCGACTTATAGCTTTGCACTGAACTTATCAAATTCACCAATTCAACAAGTTACTCTATATCCAACGCTGGCAAAGATTGAACGAACCATTCCTGTCCAAGCTGGAGAACAGTTGGTGAGCTTAAGTGGGCTCGCTGCCAACTTCAATATTGACCAACTGCAATACCAAAGTAGCAATATCGAAGTGAATGCTGTTTCACATACTGACAGTGCATTGGATAAGCCTGCTGGTAATGAATCTTCACTATTACGCAATAATATTGACACGATTAAAAAGAAAATTTCAGAACAAAATTCAATTATCCAAGCTGCTGAGCTTCAGAATAAATTCTTAGGCAATGTAACTCAAGGTTCAGCTCCTAAAGTTCGACAGCAAGCCTACGATGCTTTTATTGCCATCGACCAAGCCAAGACAGAAAAAGAAAAGCTTGAACAGCGCTTAGATGAACTTGAACAAGATTTAAATGCGATTGGCGACAGCGAATTTAATCAAAGAACCCTTAAATTTTATGTAAATGCACCACAGCGTGGGGAAATTAAAATCAGCTATATGGTGGCTTATGCACGTTGGCAACCGATTTACAAAGCCGAATTGGATACTCAGACGAAGCAAATTAAGCTCACACGTATGGCAATGATTGCCCAAAAAACAGGTGAAGACTGGAATAATGTAAAATTAGCACTCTCTACAGCAACACCTCAAAACTATGTTCAACAAGTTCAACCACAGCAATGGTGGGTGAATTATTATGAACCTGAGCCTGTACGCCCTATTTATGCGGTTGCACCAGCACCAATTGCTATGGCTGAAATGAGCTATGACCGAAAAGAAAAAAGTGCAAAAAAAGCACCCCAATTTCCACAATTCCAAGCAGCTGATTTAAACTTTAGCACTGAATTTCGCTCAGAAACTAAAGCCTCTATTCCTAGTAGCCAACAGCAAATATTTTTGCCATTAAGCACAGAACAATATGCAGCAAAACTCTCAGTGTGGGCGATTCCTAAAAATAGCACTCAAGCAACAATTAATGCTGAGATTGCAAAACTGGATCAAAATTGGCCTTCTGGCACAGTGAAACTTTATCGTGACGGCGACTATATCGGACAAAGAGCTTGGAATAACAGTGCTGATGAAAGCTTACAAATGAGCTTTGGCACAGATGATCAAATCCAAATTAAAGTCACTGATTTGTCCGATAAGAAAAATCCTGTTAAAGGAACACAATCTGAAACCACTCAAAAACAGCAATATTCAGTACAAAACTTACATAACTATCCGATTCAAGTCACTATTTTTGAGTCTGAACCACAAAGCCAAAATGGAAAACTCACTACACAATCAAGCTACAGTATTCCCCCATCAGCAACACAGTGGAATGGACAACCGAATATCAACTTATGGCAAGTGGATTTAAATCCAAAACAAAGTTATAAGTTGGATATACAACACCAGTTTAAATATCCGAGTAAAGGCAGAACCTCAGGTTTTTAATCTTCTCTACAATAAATGAAGCCCAGTCATCACTGGGCTTTAACGTTCAATACGTTTATTCAACCTTCATTAAAGATAATCACCCTCACGTTCGGGTTGATACAATACTTTCTCAATTTTAACCTTCATCAAATGTCCATCTGGCTGTGGCCATTCGATTTCCTGCCCTTCAGCCAATCCTAAAATAGCGGCTCCAACAGGTGCAACAACATTGCCCTGCCCTTTATCACCACGGAAATCATGGGGATAAACCAAAGTAATTTCAGTTGCCTCTGTTGAGGGTGCAATCGTGATAAGCACTTTTGCGTTCATGGTCACGACATTTGCTGGAATTGCATCAGGTGCAACCACTTCTGCACGTGCCAATTCTTCTTCTAAATGTTGCATAGTCATCGTCAACTTTGACTGATGCTCTAACATCGTTTCTAAGCGATGCAAGTCTTGTTCTGAAATAATAATATTGGGTTTAGCCATGTACCGACTTCCTTTGCTCTTTTGCACCATTGCACTACAATAGTAATATTGAAAAGCCTATTTGACAGTTATACATCAATTCCCTTGCCAACTAAAATGAACTCAGCAAGATATAAATCCAAATCTATAACTTTTCATCACCTATTTTTTTTATAACAGATATTTAATCGTATATTTCTGCTTTTTAGTCAACCATAAAAAAAGCCCCCTTGAGAGGGGGGCTTTCTCAAGTGAATGCTTATTTTGCATAAACTGGGAATTTAGCGCACACCGCCTCAACTTTTGCTTGAACAGCGTTGATTACCGCTTCATCACCTTTAGAATCTAGGACATCAGCAATCCAACCTGCCAAATCACGCACTTCTGCTTCACCAAAACCACGAGTAGTTACAGCAGGTGTACCGATACGAATACCTGAAGTGACAAACGGAGAACGTGGATCGTTTGGAACAGCATTTTTGTTCACTGTAATATGTGCTGCACCTAACCATGCATCAGCATCTTTACCAGTCACATCTTGTTTAATCAACGACAACAAGAATAAATGGTTTTCTGTTCCACCAGAAACAATATCATAACCACGAGCAATCAATACTTCAGCCATTGCTTTAGCATTTACAACCACTTGCTTTTGATATTCTTTATATTCAGGTGTCATTGCTTCTTTAAAGCAGATTGCTTTCGCTGCAACAGCATGAACTAAAGGACCACCTTGGTTACCTGGGAATACAGCGGATTGAAGTTTTTTCTCAATTTCTTCATTCGCTTTTGCAAGGATTAAACCAGAACGTGGACCACGTAAAGTTTTATGTGTCGTTGTAGTGGTTACATCAGCAATCTGTACTGGACTTGGATATACACCAGCAGCAACCAAACCTGCAACATGAGCCATATCTACAAATAAATATGCACCAACTTTATCCGCGATATCACGGAAACGTTGCCAGTCTACGATTTGGCTATATGCAGAGAAACCAGCAACGATCATACGAGGCTTGTGTTCTACAGCCAAACGTTCAACTTCTTCGTAATCAATTTCGCCAGTTTCTGGGTTTAAACCATATTGCACAGCATTATAAGTTTTACCAGAGAAGCTTACTTTTGCACCGTGAGTCAAATGACCACCGTGTGCCAAGCTCATACCTAAAACAGTATCACCTGGGTTTAAAAGCGCAAGATATACTGCTGAGTTTGCTTGAGAACCCGCATGCGGTTGAACGTTAGCATAGTCAGCACCGAATAATGCTTTAGCACGATCGATCGCCAATTGTTCGATCACATCCACATATTCACAGCCGCCATAATAGCGTTTACCAGGATAACCTTCGGCATATTTGTTAGTGAGTTTTGATCCTTGTGCTTCCATTACTGCTGGTGAGCAATAGTTTTCAGATGCAATCAACTCAATATGTGCTTCTTGACGGGCATCTTCTTGAGAAATTGCTTGAGCGATTTCTGGATCAAATTCAGAAATAGAGATATTGGCGAACATTAGCGAGGTCCATGAATTAGGGCTTTTAAGCCGTGCTAAGATTGCGCGTATTGTAGCATGAAGTTTGAAATTAAACAGAATGAAGTTTGTCCTGTTTTAAATAAAAATAGCTAATGTATCGTACATCAGCTATTTTTTGATAATGGCAGTTTAAACCGTTATTTTGCTGCAAACATACCTTTGACATCTGCAACAATATTATCAATATTTAAAACATAAGCAGAATTATGATCCCAAGTAGGTTCGGGGATATAGCGTACCTGTGTACCAAATGCTTTTGCGGTAGCATATAAAGTATCTGTGGCAATTTGAGGAACTGTGGTATCTGCCCCACCTTGATAAATGATGACAGGTGTTTTGACCTGAACTTGTAATGGTTGTGAGTCTTCATTTAAGAATTTTTGTACAGGCGCTAGGGTCATAAATCCGTCAGTTGTTCTTGGATAATTCTTTAATGAATCATTGCTACCTACATATTGCAGCATAGCCCCTGCAAATTGGGTTCCAAGATCACAGCTTGATTCTGCATTTTTTGCAATTGCATCCGTTGGTACTTTAAATACTTGGCTATAATCTAAAGTTGGGTTTGTATTACGTAAACCCGCAGCAATTAAAGCAGTAAAGGTATCCAAAGATGCATAAACTGGTATCTGCTGAGCTGGTGTTGCATTTTCAACTGAAAGATTTCCAGCACTTAAAATTAATTTCAATTGAGAAGCTGGCGCAACAGCAACAGTGCCTTTATAGTCAAGATTTGCACGAGCCGCATATTGTGCCGCGCCTAATGCTGCTTGACCACCCTGAGAGTGACCAACCGTTACCCATTTATTCGACGCTCTGTTCCCTAGCCAACTCCGTGTTGCCACCACAGCATCAGTAATCGAATAAGCTTCACTTTTTAAATTTAAGAATGGATGTAATTCTTTTCCACCAGGCTCTCCCAAGCCTTCATAATCAGGCGCGACCACCACATAACCCGCAGCAAGAAACTTAGAAATCATGCTTTTAATATTGTCGTTCGTTGCATTACGACTTGGTGCACACTGATCCGCAACCCCTGTTGTTCCATGTGCCCATACAACAATCGGCCAACCATCAGTTGGTGCTGTTGTTTTGGGCGTAAATACCAATGATGTTGCCTGTACCTCTGTACCATTAATACCTTTCATTTTATAAGTCATTATCACACTATCCGTTGCGACAGCGGTGAAATCAGTTGCAGTATACGGACTTGGCGTTCCCACGACAGGGTTGGCTATATTATTGACATCGGTATTATTGGGAGAAGAACCTGATGAACTGCCTCCACTTCCACCGTTATTACATGCAGTTAATACCAACCCAGAACTTATAATTAAAACTGTCAGTAAATTCTTTTTCATGTGATTTATCCTTAAACACAATTTTTTAAATATTTTATATCACTTATTACGCATAAGTATTTCATGAATACGTCAAAAAAATATGTTAGGCAAGGCTTTTATAAATTATTTTTAAAGTTTTATTTGGCTAATCGCTCTTTAACATCAAATAAAAAATGCTATTAATTTCAATTGCTTATAAAATTATTTTTTGAGGTCAGTTTTAAAACACATCATTCACTTTTAGAATCAACAAGATAGCACGCTATAAAACCCATTATCTTTTTACATGATTTTGATCTTTTCAACACAAATAGCTAAAACAGCTATGCAATAAACATATCGAATAAACTTTCTTATAATAAAACATCCCTATTAGATCTAAACTGAGTAAAAAAATGCCCACTACATTTATTAAAATATTGAAGGCATTTTTTGATCATAAGCTAAATAATTAAATCATTACTTGTTAAGCATAGTTTTAATATCTTGAACCAATTTACCATTGTTCACATTAACACTATATACCGTTCCATGATCCCAAGTTGGATCTGTTCGATAGTCTATGACGCGGTAGTCAGTGCTCTTGCTTGCTTGACCAATGTATCCGTTGCCTGAGGTAATACCAATGTATCAGCACCACCTTGATAAATAATAATCGGTTTTTTTACCAATACCTGTAAGGGCTGGGAATCTTTTTCCAAAAACTTTTTTACGATTGGAATATCTGTATAACCATCAATTCTGCTGCTATAGCCATCTATATTCATATTATTTGCCATAGCATAGTCAGCCATCGGTGCAACCATCGAAAATGCCACTCCCAATAAACACTCTGATTCAATATTTTTTTCAACGATAGGAGCAACATCCTTTTTAAATA
>WNDP01000093.1 GCA_009912575.1 Acinetobacter bereziniae | reverse complement strand
TAGTCATGTAAACAAGTATTTCTAAGTAAAAACAATAGCCCAAATCTCTATTAAAGTTATTTGAATGTTTCATGATCTCTATAGCTTCCCGAATCTTTCTATCGTAGAAATAATTAGATTTGCAAATCAAACTCGATTGTTCAAAACAAATTTTGTGTTCAGTTTTCAAGTGATGTTCCGCTAAATACGACTGAGCCGTTAAACCGAAAGTCTCCAAAAGACTTTAATTTTACATTGACTGCTGGCCGTGAAAACCTATCATCTTGTATATCTATCTATTGTTAGAGAATGGCTAGTTTTCAATAGGTACTACTTTTTTTGTTTAACAACCATAGTTCTCTCATGGTTCTCTCATTCTATACTTATAGGGAATACATTTACATACAGTTTCTTTTAATATCAAGTGTATTATTCTAAAAACATAAGTTCTCAAAAAAAAATTCTTATATTTTGTTAGGTTATCATTAGTTAGATCTTTTTACGGCTTTAACAAAACTTCTCTTTTTCAATGTCAAATTTACTAACTTACCTGCACTTCAAAATGAGTATCTATTTCTCACAAATTGATCGACATTTGTTTCTATAGATTTTTTCTGAATGATTACACTTCTACATTGTTTAATTAAATATTTTTGCCGGTATTGTACTACCAATGCAGCTTATTACCTACAACGGAGTTTCTAACGTTGTCGCAGTAAAATTTTATAATGTGTCAGCTTTGTTAGATTTTAATGGTTCTATCTGGTTTCATAACAGTAACTGTTACGATATTACATCTGATGTTAAGCTCTGACTTTTGATGTTACGTCTTTATTTCGTTGGTGTATATTTTGGATTCTTACTATTGTTTAATTATCTGTTTCTTAAAATTTTGTGCTTGCATTATTATAGCCAAAAAAAGATTAATACATTTCTTGCTAAATTAGTCTGTTTTTATTTGTAATCAGTAATAATTGCTAATTTTGAATGACAGTTGATTTCAAAACACCGTAGCGATCACGGCTTAATTCGCATTGTAAGCCTAAGTAATGATTAGAATAAGCAGAAAAATGATGCGTTTGCAAGTTCTGTATTAGATTGCTAGATTTCATTCAAGAGCTATGCTTAATAAACTGTGTTGCTGTATTATTTAAATCAGTTAAAATAAAGAATTTTAAAAGTTAAACAATCACTCAAAAAAAAATTTTTTTTTACTGGCACTCACGGTGCAAATCGTACTTGATGCAAAATCACTGTTAATTGCAAATTGTATACAACAAAAACGTTGCTAAGTCACATCTTACTGCAAATCACTAGTAACTTAATAACACTTATAATAATAACATAATAATACTTAACAATAATTGAAAAAATAAGAATTATCATTGTCAGATTATATTCTTACTCTCAAAGATATCTCAATAGATATAGCAATAAGTTTCAATTTTTAATTTCTGCTAACTTATCATTTATCAATTTACTGAAGTGCTAAACAAAACAATGACAAGATCTAAAATATTTTGATTTTATGAAACATAATCTCCTCAATTGATAACTTTTTATTAATAAATTTGAAAAAAACAAAACTAAAATAGTTATTGATAGGTACATTCAGGAAATGATTAAAACTATATCAGTTTAAATATAATGTTTTATTGTTTTTTTTTCAAGAAACTCGTTCAATTTAATCAACAACATTTTATTAAAAACACGAAGGAAATAAAACTTAATAAAAGCTTGTACAATCAAGCCTAACCTTGATGGGGTTGTGTTGTTTTATTGTGAATTGTTACAGCCACCTTAAAACTGTAGCATCGGATGAGCTCTAAGTTATTATTTAGCTTATTTATTTATTTAAGTATTTGCTTAAGTATTTATTTAGCAGGTTTTATTAAGCTTTAGGCCTAAACACACTTAAAATATTCTAACGTAGTTTATGCATCAAGTTACCGTGTTTATTCTCATCTTGGTATATTACGAGCTGTACAAGATGGTTACCAGACCGATGATAATTAACTTAACTTAGATTAAATTCAATAATAGATAGTTTTGACCCTAATAAAAAAAAGATTTAAATAGTAGTTTTAGTGACATGCAGCCTTAATGTATTATTTTGTTTGGTTCAATAATAGTTATTGATGTTACGTTTTTGTAAAAAAAATTAGAGACAACGTTCTTTGCAAAAGCTCTTATGTGATCTTAGCAGTGTTATTTTTTTATATTAAAGATAGATATTTTGATCTTACGTTGCAACCCCCAGAGAATAAAAAATGAGCTTTTCGTTAACAAGACTTTAGTAAGCATCAACTTACCCAAGCGGCTTCAGAGAAAAGCTTAATTATTTTAATTAGACTCTTTCTCTAAAATGTTGATATATTACAAGATTTGGAGAAAGTTTGTTTCAAAAGAAACACCTCGATTTTAATTTACAAAGATAAACAAAGGGTACTGTTTAAATAAAATCACTAAGAGTGCTCTTAAAAGACACTTCACTTTTATTAAGGAAAACAACCTAACTTTAAGCTGAAATAAAGTTATTTTTCTTTAATCTAAAGAAACACTCTGGTCTGCAGATTATGACTGTTTTAATCGTCGAACCGATTAGGTTTGTTTTAACCAATTTAAGCATGCTTTTTCAAAATTATGCAGTTTAAGCAAAATTAGATCAGTGGCACATAAAAAAACGCTATTTTTTAAAAGTTTTACAATTTATTTACTTAAGCAGAAACTTACTTCAGAATATTACCTTTTATTGAGAACAAAATGACACGAAATGACAAAAGAAATGAGAAAATTATTATAAATTTATTATATTAAAATATTGTGTAATTTTAGGCAGTTTTGGATTTACAGACGGCAATGACACGAGACCAGTCGAAAAATCCTAGCATGTTTACACGTCGAGTTTCCTGCTTATTCTCATCTCCAATTACCTTTTGTCCTGATGACGTCTCCAAAAATGGAGAGCAAAACATCGAACTCTTCTTCTTGTTTGACACGGTCTTTTCCGAAAGACTTCAATTTTACAAGATTAATAAAGATGGGAAAGGTTTCGTAAAAAAAAGCTTTTCCAAGTGTTTTTGTTTTTTTGATTGGTTTAATAAATATATTTACGCATACATAGCTTACGTTAGCCATAAAAGCCTAATTGAACAATGAGAAACTTATAATTAGTAATTTAAATCTTTCAAAAACCTTTTTTATTTTTTTGCAAGGTGGTTTACATTATTCACGTTTTATGCTGCCTTTTAATTAGTTTGAAAACAGTGTAGATTATTATATAACACAATACATAATAGAAAAGTAAGACTTTAATACAAAAATTTAAAACATGTTTGAAGTCTTTTTTAATTTAAAGTTATACATTTACAATGGCTTTGCATTGTAGATTGACCATGTACCTATTGGAAACTAGGTGACCCAGTTTCTTGAATATATTACGACACTATCCCGAGAGTAAACAGCGATTTTACAAACCAATAATGACAACAATAAGGTTTTCTAAGTGTTGTGCGTATATAAAATGCTTCAGTTATATTTGTACTATTATAAAATTTATAAATAGATATAGCCTACCTATTTCATAAAAACTTAAAAAAAGCTTAACTAATTCAATTTAATATCTGATTGTACAACTTTCTGTATTTTTATGTAATTGTTTAATACTGTTTTGCTTCTTGCAAATGATTTTCAGAAAGCAAAGTTTTAATTTCAATGTTTATTCAATTTAATTGAACAATCAACTCAAATATTTACTTTCTCTTTTTACATGGATGTAAGTCTTTTAGTGTCTTTGGAATTTGTTAAGATGTTTGATAAATATCTATTCTACGATAAATTCAAGAAAAATGTTTGTTGACATGTTAGTTGAACCTACGAACTCAAGCGGTTTTATAGTGATGATTCTTTCCCAATCACAGAATGTGAAATAAAACGTTCCTAAAATAAAGAGCTTTATTTAAATATTAATTATAATCATTCAATTAAGTAATGGAAATTATCTCACGATGAGTATTTAGCTCACCAACCATTTAGCGACTCGGAGTTGATTTCCAATTAGTAGTGTGTCGTCATGGTTTTGTGAAAGTTTACTGAAATCCTACATCTAGTTTATATGACAATGTGAACATAACGAACAATAATATGTGAGCAGTTTTTAAACTTGATGCGTCACTGAAAGACAGTGTAGCCTACCGTTTACTATCTTCAGGATTCTCTTAATTATCATGTCTCCGCTTTTAAGAGTACTCACGTAAATTAAACTTACAGTATCCATTTTGTTTCACATTATCTTCACTTTGTATTGTTACGTTGTAAGTTTATACAGTAACTTGCGTTTGTACGACAAACGCAACAATAGTTGAAACAAAAATTAAATACTTTTACATAAAAAACGCTTGTTTAAGTTATAAACAGACATAAGAACATAGCTAGATTATGATTACCAGAAGTTGTTTAGCAGAAAACTTTTTTTCTATCTCTCTCTATATATAAATAAATAGCTGTTTGTTAGTCTGGCTAAAACTCGAGAACGGCTGAACGAATTTATCTTATTTTAGTTTTGAAATGTTCGTAGAGGTGTAAAAAAGGTTTATAAGTTGAGAAAAATTCGAATAATTATCGGGAAAACTATCAAAGCAGCTGGATTTACCCTTTTCAGATTAGTGTAACGATATGATTGCTAGCTGATTGACATTAGACAGCTTATTGCATTTATGCGTGCGTTCAGGAATAATGACCAATGATTTACTTTAATGTGAGCGTGAAACGGCTTAGAAACGAGATTTCGTCAAGTTTATCGTACAAATCAGCAGAGGAATAGATAGAAAGATCTAAAAATGTGTAATAAGACAGAGAAAATAGAAATGGGAGAATATAGTGACAAAGTGATAGAAGAGAGGAGACAAAGTGTTAAATAATATTCTTTTTCTGCACTTTTTCTTTTATGTTTGTCTTGTTGCTTTGCACCGCATTATTTCTAGTATTACTGTAGCACTCAATTTCGTGTTTTTGGCTTTTTTACTAAGTTTTGACAAATTAGACAAATTTCCTCCAGAATGTAACTATTTGCTGTAATCAATACTTTCTCTGACAGAGGACAATAAGCAACAGAAACATACAGATATATTATTAGAAATATTTGAACAAGTTTTTTTCTCGTAAAAACAAAAAAATTTATTAATTTATAATCAAATCTAATCATTTAAAAATTTAAATATGTCTGTAAAAAGTGTAGATAACATTTAACGTTATTAAAAACACAGAACTTTTGTGTTAAGAAACAATAACATTAAAATAACAATTTAAATATATCAAAGCAACAAAACTTGTTTTTAAGAAATTAATTAACAAAATTAATAAGCTTTTTATGAATAAGAGAATGTTATTGCTAGCAGTACTAAGAAAATATTAATGAAAATTTAGAGATCTTTAGTTATAAATTAATTAAAAATTTAATAAGATTTCAACATAGACTACAAAAGACGTCTATTTTTTAAGAGCTTTTATATTTCCGCAAAGTTAAAGAACAAATACCAGTTGTTGCTCTTGCACTTGCAAACATTTTTGTTTTTTAAAATCTTTGCATAATATATTAAATCTTAAACAATAGAATAAAATTATTCTTTGACTTCAAAACTAAACATTAAAATAAATTTATTTAGTCAACACTATGTTTATTATTCTAATTTTAAAAACCAATGTTGAAGATACTTTTATCAAAATTAAGTTTTGAAGTAATTAAGTTAGCACAAACTTTCGGGGTAATAAACTGTTTAACACACTTGTTTTAATTAGAAAAGCCGTTTAAAGTTTATGCAAGAGCAAGTATCAGTTTATTCGTAAACCGCACTAATAAAAGATCAGTATTAGCTAATAAACTTATGGAATGAGGTTTTTGAAACTTTGGATAGGTACAGTTAATTAATTAAACTAATCGTGGTAATGAAGTAAATATTTATCAAGTAGAAGTCAATAATTAGAAATTCTTTTCACATGTTAACATTTTTGAAATTTTTAGTTGGCAACGTTGTTGGAATGACAAATTTAATTTTCAAAATTTTAAAAGTAAAAAAAAGTAGAACCTAATATTGAAGTAATGATGAAGCAAAGTACATTTTTCTTATGATTAAATAGATCGTCTATTCTAACAAATAAATTTCTATTGACAAATCTTGAAAGATCTTAAAAACGTTCAAATACTCTTACAATACTCTTACAAATGCAATGTTGCCACTGATATGCTTCACAACATTGACTACAGTCCACATAACGTAATCCGAATTCTACTTTAACCTTTGCAAATCGGCGTATAAGCTGTAATGTTGCAAAGATAAATTATTATTCCGATATTCTACGGATTTACGTTTAATAATTTCTGATACCTTATAAAGTTTGTTGCACAATTTACACAAAACATTATTGTCAACTTGCTCAGTGTTGCCAATTTTTAATTATTACATCATAAAACTTACTGCTTACTGTGATTATATTTTATACTACTTACTTACAATGTTCTACCTACAAAACTTGCTCAAACAATCAAGAGTGTTGTATGTTTACAATATGTAGAGAGTACTCAATAATAAATGTCTTAGATTTTGAAGTGAAAATCATTTGTCTGTTGAAATAGATAATAACGAATTGGAAAATATTACAGTTTTAAAATGTCTTCTTTTTTTATTTAAAAATTTAGATAAAAAATTGAATTTTTTGTCGAATATCAAACTTTAACAGATCCTAAATTACTACAATTCTATAAAAAAATTATTGTCAAAATCTAAATAAATCAGTAACAACCATTTAAATATTTTTTATATATACTTTAAGGAAGAATTGATACTGGAATTTGGAAGCATAAAAGTTGTTCACGACGACCAGTAAACATTTTCCAGCCTATATTTCCCAAAGCCTAAAAATAAAATAAACTTATAATAGCAACATATAAAATTTGACAAAATGATTCAAGCTCAAAATTCTCTGAGTAACTATCTTATTTGAAAACTTTAAGACCTAAATCAATATCAAACGAAGTCCTATAGATTTTAACAAAACCTATCGAAATGACCAAACAAAATAATCAAAAGTTTCACCTCGTTTTACATACCACAGAATAGGTGTTAGGAATATGCATTTTCACTGAATAATGTTCAACATAATTTTGTACAATGGGGCATTTTAAAACATCACAAGGATGAGGTGGATCAACAGGTTCTTCATACCAATAACCTCTAATAATAATTGAGACTTCATTAATAAGATCATCATCTATGTCAATCAATCCACTGTTGAATTCAAAAGAAAGTGTTATATTATCACCAGGTCTTAAAACACAGCGATCAAGTTCCAAAGTAACGCATTCGGTTACGGTAACGTTAAAAACTTTCCAATATGATCCTGAAATCAATGTTCAGTGTTACTAAAACAAGAAGAGATCAATCTTACCACAATTATAGTGTGGTACTATTACTGAATGTACAAAAAATGCAAAACAATTAGAAAAAAACAATATGCTGAAAATTAGGTTCATAATTGATTCTTAAAACTTAATGCTCTTGAATATCAGATGGTACTATTCTACTTAATAAAAACATTTTTCAGATAATATTGATTTATAAACTTGTCAATCTATAATCTAATGCTACATTTGGCAATGAATAATGTAAAAACCAATGTATTTAATAAGTTATTTTTATCTCAGATATCTCTACATATAAACTACAAAACGCCATAAATTATGTTTTAATTTTAGTACATGACGTACATTTTATTCTATTTATGTAATAAGAATCAAAAAATATTAATCTTTTGAAAAATAAAGTTTAGTCATCGAAAATATTTGTTTTTAAAAAATTTATTGAAAAAGTTATGTAGAAACGAGTATATCTGATTCAAGTTAGAAATACTATGCAATGTATTCACTAGTCCCAAGTGTGTATAATCGTTTTAACTTAAAATAATATTTATTACAACAATTAGTAGAACATCCACACAATGATTTTTTAAAAACGGTTTTGAAACAATAATTTTCTGCAAAACAAGTGAGAAATAAAGCATTATTAGACACATCCGTCATCGGGAATACTATTTATTTGATGTATAAAACGAGTAAAGACGTAACATCTAGATGGGAAAGTATGTGCTCACAGTTTGTAAAAGCACTTTTTACAAACAGTTTTGCTGTTTTGTTCTAATGTACAGGGTTGAAAGAAATAGGGTTTAAGTTTTAAATAGAAGATAGTTGATTTCAGGCGCAGTCTCAGCAAGCTTCCTGCTATAGCCAGTAAACGAATAAAAATTTTGAGAGTTTACAAACAATTTGAAAATAAAAAGATTTTTTGGTATAGCTTAAAGTTCATGACAAGATAGTCGCAAAAAACCTGACAAAAATAAAAGTTGAAGGAAGAAAGTATCTTGTTGAATTAACATTTAAACTATTTTCAGCGATTACATTATTTTTTTAAGATGTATTTTAGCTTATGCTGGAAACAAAAATGGATTTATCTATAGGGCAGAGTATAGATGAACCCTAACAATTTTTTATTCCTGTGGCTAAACTAACTGTCAAAAAATTTCTGTTATAATTTAAGATAATGGTCCTACCACAGTATAATCTAAAACAAACTTGAAATATTACATAGGCAAAAAAAATCTAGGAAAGGTTGTTGTAACAAAGACATGATTTGTTTACAGTTAAAATTTTGCAGCAGCTTTCTGTAAATTAAGAGCTTAACGTCTCTAGTTTTTCAAACTGCTAAAAATTATATTGCTCATGGTAAGCCTGAACACAACCTTTTAAGGCTCCTGTCTTATCACTGTATTTGAAATAATATGAGAGTTTACAAAAACACATTATAATTGCTATATCAGGGTCGTATTTATCAAGTAATTATTTTTGTTAAAATGTTGAAAATCAATCTAAAAAACATAATAAACAAGATTGGCATTAGCCTTTTTTGATTAAAAGATAAGTGTGTGATATATTCTTAAAATAGATTTTAAAAAATTAATTCAATTTCTCGATTGACTAATTTTACTTTAATTTTTCTTATTACAATAATTGTAAGTGATCAATAAAATTTTATAGCCCTATAAAATACGTTGTCATTGGCAACGTTCTTTAAAGAACAAAGCGTATTTTAACAGAAATATAAAATAAGATCTCAAATGCACCACTAAAAAACGGTATAAGACGTTAGTGTTAGAAAAATATATATTTTATATTTATATTTTTTTTTATTATTTATGCTTTTTTAAATTTTTGATAAACTACAGCTAACTTCAGTTATTCTTGATATTAAAAATTAATTTGTAACATTGTTTGTACAAAAAAAAGATTTAGAATTTTGTTGATATCATTATATTTCATCTCCTGTAACTTTTTTGTGCTTGACATGAATATTTAATAAATCAACATTAAATAAATTCTGTTTTATTATCTTTATTCAACATTGGCTAAATATTTTTGTGAGAACAAGAGATTAAATAAACGAACGCTGTTCTAAGTGTATAATTTAAAAACAAATAGGTGAACTGACTTTAATCTGCTTTTTAACCAGCATTTTACATAATAATAGAATAAGTCTTGTTGTTGCAGGGATACAGTTTAAAACAACTTATTTCATTTTATTGAATATAATAATTATTAACTATAACGTTCTTAGTAATAAACAAATTTTTACCCTTTATTTAATAACATTTTGCATAAATATCTTTTCTTATATTTACGAAGCTTATGAACATAATTTTTATATGATTATTTACTACTGTGCTAATATTTCCAAATAAATAGGTGATTTTGAGTAATTTAAACATTTATTTGATCGAATTACATTGGTTTTACTCTATATTATTATTTTTGATTATTTTCTAGCACAAAATAGACTACTCTAAATTTTTTTAAAATTTAGAAAAAAGCTTAGGTAAATCTTTTATGTTTTGCTATTTATACAATGACGACACAAAAAGTCAGCAAACTGTCAGCAAAAAATAAGCTTTATCATTTGATTGATTTTATTTATTTAAATCAAGTGTTTACTTTATGTTTAATCAGTGCGTTTTCAATGACAGAAATTATGAAATGTTTATTAATTATCATTAATAATTTAGCACAAAATATTTAATGTCTTATTGGACAACTATAAAACAATTGATTTATTAAAAATAGATTATACTCTAAAATGTAACAATAATAAATTCTACTAATTTTATTTTTGTTTTATTTCTTTAGAATGTATTTATATGTTTAGACGTCTTTAAAAAAGTGGGTGTTATAGTGTTTTTATAAGTTATTGACACGGAAGCTTTCTAATAATCATTAAGCTCGTACGGCTCATTTCAGCTTAATTACTGAAAGTAGCATTTGGATAATACACAACTCACACAGTTACAATATCAATTTCTAAATTGTCTAATCAATTAATTCTAATTAGATACCAATAGTTTTAATACATACTCTTTGGAATATAATTGTTGATTTATAATAGAGAATATTAAACACAAATTAAATCAAAGAACTGTTAAAAAATTGATATTTAATGCACATCAATTAATTGATTTTAATTAATATACAAGGTGATGAACAAGAGTTAGAGTTTTTTTAAATTGCAAATATATCTAAGTAATGACAGTTCTAAAAATAATTTAAAAACCTTTATTGAAATTGATCTTATTTTGAAAGCCAAGAATTAAAGAAAATAAAACGTGATAAGTATACCATAAAAAACACTTGATATCCTAACATTCATAAGCAATAAACAACAAAGTAAAGTTCATATTTAAATAGTAATATGATCTTATTAGAAAAAGCAATGTCGTAAAGCGGTGATTGATTTTATTGTTTACTTTATAGTAAGATTTGATAATTTAAAAAAAGATGTAAATAAAAATAGAACAATTTATTTAAAAAAAAACGTAACTGTAACTGACCATGCTGTTTTCAAGTAAATAAACTTAATTTCTCATATTTTTAGTGTCTGTAATTAAGCAGCTCTTAATTTTGATTTGTTTAAATGAGAATTTTTAACATAATAAATCTCTTTTTTATAAAGTTCTTATATCAATAAATTTAATCAAATAAATAAATTTCTTAGACTAAACACAACTTGTCAACAGTTGAGCTCTTATAAGATGCTGTAACTGCTTCAGCTGCAAATTATAAAACGCTGGTTTATTTAATATTTTTGCTAATTTTAAGAAGAAAATTTATCCGATTGAAAAAAATTATTAAGCTTGCCTATGTTTTTGTGACAGTATTTACAATAAACCAACAAGATAAGTTGCTATTTAAATTTAAACTTTATTTGTATTAAAATAGTTTAATGAACATATTAGAAAAGTCTCCGTTAAAAGTCATGACTCCGCACTGCTGTCAAAAAAAAGTTAAAAAACCTTTCCTGGCAAATTTTACAAATGATCTACTAAAAACTTTTAAAATAAATTTAATAAAGCTTTTCAATAAGTGATAAATTTTTAGTTTTTAACAGATATAAGAATTTAAAGCAAGTTAGTTGGAAATTCTTATAGTCTTTTTGCAATAGAGCTTTGAACAGTTGGTAATCTACATAAAACAGTTTCAAATATCTTGTAATTTATTAAAAAAATCGGTAAAATAGACTTTACTGTACTAGAGCGTAATGATTTTTTTTTTTTAGTTTTTATCACAATTAATTATAATCATAATTAAGATATGCTTTTAATTTTGATATGTTTTACCACCTATGTTAGCGTTATCGTAGAAGAATTATAACAGTTTTTAATTTGATGATAAAGAGTATCTTTATAATAATTATTAAAAAGACTGTTTTAGTTTTAATTTATTTATGATAAGACTAACTTAGTTAGAAAAATTTATTAAGCTTTGTCAATTACTTTTGTAAATAAAAATGGAGAAATTTAATTTTTCTTGTAGCGCTTGTTTTTTATAATGTGAAGGAAATCGTCAAGTCATTGAACTAAAACTTTTTCATTTATTTTCAAATAGTTTTAAATGTTCAGGGTGAGTTTTTTGCGACACAGTGACGATTTAGGTATGATAGGGTAGTAGTACCAGTCGTCACAAGTCACGTAAGCATCCGGCGCCAGGAGCGACATTGTCGGCGTCGATCTTCCCACCACGCGAACCCCTTTTACTAATTTTCTTGTCACGAATATGTATAATCGTTACAATATCAACACCAACCAACTCTTTCCTGTTTGACATTACAACGCTATCAAGATCAGAGAAGATGCAACAACACTCAACAAAAGAGTGAGTAGTAGAACTATCATTAGAAAATATTATTTTATTTATATTCAATTGTTAATCTCATTATTTGTATTTTTAATTCTTTTTAGAATTATATAAATAAATTATCTCAAATAATAATTTGAGTTTTTTAATTTGTTCAATTCTAACTTTGGACTTAATGTACCTGTATAAGTGGTCCAAATATCTAACTCAAATCAAATTCGCTAAAACAAGATTTTTTTTAAAGCTTCTTGTGTATACGAACTAATATGAAGTGATTTTATTAACCTAATCAAGTGCTCAATCTTTCTTTTACACGTTTCTGTAGTTGAAAACTAAAACAAAAAAAAAATCTTTTAACTAATTTTATACTATAAGAAGGAATGTTAAAGCCAAAATGCAAAAACTGCATACCGAAATAAAGATTAAATATGTCAAAATCTCTAATAATAATAAGCAACAAAAAATTTTCAGAATTAAATTACAGAGATAATACTAAATGTAAATACAAAACTGGCTAATCTTTACAAAAATCTTTTATACAACTTTAATTATTTGTCTAAACATCTATTATAATAATCTAATCTATTCAATTCTATTCAATTCGAGCATCATCTTTTAAAACCTATTTGGAAACATTAACAAAGAGTACGAACAGGATAAGAAGTTTTGCAAAGAAACAAGACAATACAGTATCTAAAAAATTTCTAAAAAATCAAAAATATGAATATATAGTGCCAAAACCGAGAGACAGTAGTATAGATCTAAAGGTTAAGATCTAACAGAGGGAAAAACTACAACAAAAATCAAAGAAAGAAATGCTTAGAAATTCTTTCAGGTGCAGAAAAACAAAAGACGAAACATATAAGCGAAAAGAAAATGTTAAAAATGTTTACTAATGTGTCAAGGATATTGTACTAATAGCAAAAACTGAAATTTTATGGTTAATGCACAAATCTAGTGACAAGAATTCGTAAGTGGAACCGAAGACAAAGTAAAACAAAATACATTCAAGTTTTATTTTATCTGACTTTTTTTTAAACTTTTTCAGCACTTTTAAAATATTTTAAAATGTTAAGCTTAACTATGTTTACATAATATTTTTAGCAGGATGGAGCTACATAGCTCACACTACGTTTAACAACTTATTTTTATAAGAACAGCATTACAGGTTGATTGGGGCGATAAACTATCTTAAATATACTGCAACATTGTTTAAAAAAATAGACTACAGCTATTTATCTGTCTATATCTGACAAGGTAGAGTTGCGACTTACTATTTGATTTGTATCACTGAGTAAGGTGAAATTATAACTCGCAGAAATTTTTTTTCATTGTGTTTTAAGTATTGCGCATTTTTTCAACGTTTAGCATTCTTTTTTCTGATTTGAGCTCAATCAAGGTTTTTTCTGCTTATTTGCACCACAACATTGCTGTTTTTTTATTAACTTTGACAAATTAATGACGTGAAATTTCTAACTTGGTTAGAGGGTCAAATATTGATTTTTGCTTAAACTTGTGATTAAAATCCTGTCGGAAAACGTCAGTTTGTGATTTTAGATTTTATTACAGTCACGATTTACAATGTTAACAAAGCTAAATTTAAAAAGTTGTTCCGCGTTGGTAATGCATGATATGAACTAAATAATATTTTAAAAGCGGTCAGAAAAGAACAAAAACATTTCTAATTTTTTTTTGATATTAATCAGTGATATTTAATAATACAATATTTCTTACTCACTGCATTCATAAAGCATTGATTTATGGTCTTTTATCTCTATATCTTTTCTGAGGATTAACTGCGAAGTTCTCAGAATTTTATTGACTAATTTTAACGGTTTTATTTTGATCGTAAATTAGTAGACAAATGTAGGTGTTTAACTCCATTAACGTGTTCGTGGAAGGCGACAATTTACCATTCGCCCCCAATGTGTGAAATTCTGTTTAGGAGCTGATGCATCCTAACAATTCCTGTCGTTCATCATAACTGACAAGCATTGAACCGCTGTAATGTGCCGTTTTAAGATAAACCAAACTTTAACACCTACATCCATACAAATCACAGGATCTGAAAAGCTTAAAATAATTTACCTACCACAAAACGTATCTTAAATAAACCTAGAATGAGCACTGAGTCCAGTCAATGGGAACAAGTGCTTTAACAGATATTTAGAATACTAATTTTCAAATTTTACAGGATACAATTTGCGATCTATTTATAATTAGGCAAAAATCCACCTAAAAAAACTTTATAAGCTTTTCCTCTACAATTCAATCATTTTACTAATGTGTAATTTATCATGCCCAAGCCACAAATTGATTTTTCGAACTCAATAGCAATTACTCAGGAGACATAAATTGGCAAAAAATATTAATAAAAGTTCAAAGTTTTTAATTTAACAGATGAAATAAATCAATAAAATGAAACAGTTATAATTTATTTGTTTATAAACTGTCCAATTTAAACTCTCTTCAAGTACGTTTTTCCTCTGATTTCTTTGCAGACGCATCACCGGACGAGTTAACTGCTGTCAGCTGTTGAATATTGTTTTTTACAAACTTAAAAGTTTTTGCATAATAATTTAGCACTTAATAAAAGTTTTTTCAACATACAATAGTCTGCCGTTTTTTAAATTAAACTGATTATAACTATAATCAGTTTAATTTCTTCCGTTCTAAAATCAACGTAGAACTGACAAGTTTAGTTTATTTATAGATTTTAGATAAGTTTTGTTTATTATAAACTAACTAGTTGCTCAAAAAACCTCGCCTGCCTAAACAGCCAAAAAAATAAAAATAGATTCTGTAACCTACGACAACAAACATTGTTTTGCAAAATTAAAGTCAGATTAGTTAAATACACTTAAAAAAAGCACTACATTGTAATACATTAAACTTTTCAATTTTGTATTAAAAGGTGCAAAAATAAAGAAAATATGAAGAGATCTTCACGTAAATTGCACATAAGAAAAACACAGATTTTATTGACGGAGACTAAAAACACTCAAGAGTCGGTCTTCTAATCTGTTAAGCACAAATTCAAGATAAATCTGAAATTGGTTTGTTTCAATTTAAACAAAGGTATTGGTTTACATCATTAGAATTTTTAGAGTAAAAACTTTTTCAAGTTTAACAGAGGTATTGAGTACACTTGATCTTTACTCGTGCCAGTTTATTCTTAGTAGGTGTATTAAAGTCTTAAGATTATTTGAACTCAGGGATTTGAACACAACATTCTACTTTAAAAGTAAAAAAATTACCTAGAAAAAAAGTAGATAATGATCTAAAAAATTTTGAATTAGAATTAATTAGAATAGTGTAGCAGCTTATTGTAAATATAAATGTCGATGTTTTTAATTAATTATGATAAAGTTTTGTTTGTGCATATTGTTTCATTTTGCAATTACAGCCTTTTAAAAATTTAAAGTCATTGATTGTTTAATTACTCAACATTGAAAATTCATATTTTAATTAATTTTTTGTTAATTTTTGGTGGAAGAGATAACTTTAACCGGAAGACTTGTCTCATCCTGTATACCGTAAATATTTAGAATTTTTATATTAATAAATAAAATGAAAAGTTTATCTAAATTTCAATATTGGCTTTTTAATTAATCGGTATAGGCTGCAAAATAAACATAAAAACATTTTTAGTGTGGTATTACTTATGAAATAAATTCAATATTTGTAGAAAATACGCCTCTGTTGAGTAATTTTGTGAAATGATTTTTTCAAAAGTAATTTCATACTATGTGCACTTCGCTCTTAATCTCCTTTTATGAAGTTTGTTCGTTCTGCGCTTATGAACTCTAAATAATTTATCAGAATTGCACATGAATTGCCAACATCTTGATGGTTATATTTTGTTTGATCCCAGAGGCAATTTCTTCGATTAGAACCAAATTTCCGTTCAAGATTTAGACAAGTTTTTTTCCGTTTGTTTTCACTATTTCTGTTTTGTATAAAATATAACTGATTATTTTTTATTACAAAAACAATAAACATCATTTTATTCAAATTTTAATATTTTAATTTGAAAAATTTAAAAAAGATTTATAACTACTCTTGTAAAGAGTAAGAAATAGTCTTTAGTTTTTTAGTATTAGTCTTTTAAGGCAGCCTTCAATTTTTAATTAAAGCTATTATAACATAAGCGTAATTGTACAATCAATATTAAAATAAATAATTTTATACAAATTTAAAGAGATACAAGCCTTAAGCTAGTGGCTTAAGTAAACAAGTACACAATGTTTTCAAATATTAGGGTAAATGTATGAGACAAAATGTCTGTGTTAAAAGGTCTAAAGTCACCAGCAAACTATATTTTTGTGACAAATTTAATAACAGATAACAATTTAGATGTCTCGCTGTTTTATCTAACTTCCAAAAATCATAGAATAATTTAAAAGTTGTAAGCTCTCTAATTACTTCAATAAAAAAACATGTTTATTTTTCTAAACAGTTTCTACTAATTATTTTTATCTATCACAAAGTTTTATCTTAAATAAAACCTTAGAATAGTAAAAGAAAACAATCTTTTTACAACTTAATGCTCTACAAAAGTGTTCATTGCAGCGTAATTGTAACTTACGTCAGCGAGAAAATACAGGTCACTAAGCCTATATATTTATAAGACTTTTGTTTTTTTGTAGTAGACATAAGAAACTAGAAAATTTTGACGAATTATTAAGGTAAATTGTAGAAATTTTTATTTCTAACATGACATTTCAATGTTATTTCATGAAAACACGTCTATACGCGGTATAAATTTTTAATTAATTAAGTTAAATTCAGAGTCTGACTTCAAGTAAAATAATTGCATTATATTTTATTATCTTAACTTTCCTTAGCGTCTATTTTGAGCACCTTTATTGAGGGCGGCGGAGTATTGTGTTACAATAATTAAAAGGATTTATATAGTTAACACCTCAGGCAATGTCATCAAGTTATTCATTTACATTGTAATTCAGTTCTAGTCACAAAGCTCCCGTCATCTTCTCTTTTATGAAAAAACCAGAAACATAGTGAGAATAGATTTTAGATAAAAAGTTGCCATTAATTTTCTGCAAATGCTGAAAGATTAAATAAAAAATATTATTTTACGTTTCTATGAAATTGTTTTATGTCTATTGATACAAGATTTAAAAATTGTGTTTGTTTGTGCATCTAAACAATATAAATAAGATATCACAATAACATATCGATGTTCAAACATATCAGCCTGTCTTTGATTTATAAATTTGTTTTTTATTCTTTTTATCAATCTTTTTTTAGTAGTTTTCTTAATATTCATCTTTCGTAAAACTGATGGAACAGTTTGCCATAACACGTCTACTGAGGCTCGATGTGAACGTCTAAGTGTCAGACAATTACAATGATCCTCTGAGTTCTTTAGACAGTCACGGTAACTAAGCGTGGAAAACTTTCAGCACTTAATTCAAAAAACAAGTTAAATTGCATAATGCTTAAACCCTAAAATTAAAAAAAAGAGACCTTTACCTAATCAGTTAGAGAGTGAGGAGGCTAAATTAGATCTACAATGGTGTCAGTTCTCTTTTGCGTATATAGTAATAAAACTCTGAGATCACTTTCCAAAATGACTCTTAGCACTACATGTTATCTTTTGCTAAGTTTTAAACTGAACCTTTAATTTGAGTTTTTTGTCTTCATACAGCTCTAATTTTACAATTTTACCCGTCCCATAGTGATAGACGGCTGAGTTACGGGCGCGTTCATGCTGTGGTGTTGCATCTATGAAAGAGAGTTCAATCGTTTGATCGGCTTTTTTAGGTAAATTGAGCGTAATAGACGAATAATCGCGGCCAAGTTGGGTGTTAAAACCAGTCCATGTCTTGTTCAGTGCATCATAAATTTGTGCAGAAGAGAGTTGTTCGCGAGATTCACCGCGGCCTTCACCACGATGTTCTCGTCCTGCATGGCCTTGTTGAGGTTGACCTTGCATCCGATTTGTCGCTTGACCTTGTGCATTACGAGGTCCGGCCTGCATTTGTGGTTGTGGTCGTTCAACACCCATCAGCTTAAACATACCGTCACGCCACCAGTCATACGACCAATACAAGCCCGTACATGCCATCAACAAATAAAACACCACCACCCATGTACCTATAACGGCATGCAGATCCCAAATAAAATTGCGCCC
>WNDP01000092.1 GCA_009912575.1 Acinetobacter bereziniae | reverse complement strand
TAGAAAACAAGAAATAATTTATGATTTCTTTTGAGTAAGAGACGACTTATTAAAATCGGTTTATATTTACAATATAAAATGTAGAATAAAAATTTTAAGCATTTATTAAGTTTTTACGAAAATAGCTAATGCCTGCACATATTTTTATAAATTATAGCTGAAAAATATTTCAATTCCATAACCTTTTAAGCAAAACAAAAAGAGCAATATAATAATTAATGTATTAGAATCATTAGACATTACAAGCTATGATGTCGTAAACAAACAACTTTTCTTCAGAGCAGCGTGCATTGCTCGTCTTATTCTATATTGTCGTAAAACTTTTCAAAGTGGTTTTCTTTACCATTTTTTAAAATCTTCCTATTAATTTATACTAACCATGATACAGTAATGTTAAATATATTATTATCTCCAATACCTCCAATAACAATTTTTACAAAAAAAAATACAACTGTAGGTCTTTTTGATGTCACACAGACATTTCATCTCTTTAAAATTTTTATTAAAATCAATTAACAAATAAATTGAAAACATTGTTTTTACTGATCTTATTAAGGACCTTATTTTAATGCGTTGGTATTTTTTGTTGAAAATAGTTATGTTTGATAAATCATAACACTGATAACAATGCACTGTTCTCAATTCTGAGTTCGATTCTCACCGGTGACAAAATAAAAATATCATATCGCTCTCCCCGTGTCGCTACCGGCCTGCCCCCAGTACAGGATGTATGAAAGAGGTTAAAAATCGGAAATAAAGAGATGAAATAAAAAGCCTAGACAGTACGGCAGGTTGTAATAAAACACCTGTAGCTCGGTGAGTACCTGACTAATTCCTACACTAACAAGTGGTAGGAAGGGTAGTAGATTATATATATTAACCAAGCTTTCGAAAATTATATATATATATATTTCTTACTTGACCTATAATTTAAATTTAATTTATCAACGTGTTTAAAGAATAAGTAATAAAAATTAAAAACTATTGTATGAAGAAGTTAAAAAAAATTAAGAAGTAAAAACTTCTTAATTTCTTGCTTAGAATGCTTAAAACATACAAAATTATAGAGTGGTATCGACTGACTGTCCGGTCTACCGGTGTCAGTAGAGTTTGGTATATAAATTTACGTTAATGACGTATGAAATCAGTTAATTATCACAAAAAAAAACAATTTAAATACGTAAGAGAGAGAAAAAAAGGCATTGATTCAACTAATAGTAACCAAACAAACGAGATAATTAATATTGTAGAACAAAAGCAGAATGATGTGTTTTTCTGTGGTCATTGGTGCCAATCTATGGTAAAACTAGCATTTACAATCTATTATTATATTATTTGATAATTATATTATTGAGTATTGATTCTAACCTTTGTTAATAAATATACTGTTAATATTTTGATATTTTTTTGCAAAATTGACAACGTTACAAACAATTTTCAAAGTTATTAAGTTTCAAGTAAAAAAACACTTTTCACATGTAAAATTTTTGATACAAAATTAATTGTGTGAGATGATAAGATGGTTAGAAAAATGAATTTTATGTTCTATTTGATGCACATTTTAATATTCCGTTTAATTAATGAGTTAAAAATGAAGATAGTTTATGGCACTATAAAACTACATTGAATAACATGTAGTAAAATCTTATTACTGAAATAATAAAATTCTTCAGTTGGAATGTAATAATGTGAGTTTTATGTTTTAAAACAACCAATGTAAGAGATAAATTTTAATATCATTAATAAATTTTTTTCCATAAATTAAGATTACATTTTAATAAAGCTATTTTCACAATAACTCTTAATGATCAATAATACTACTAAATCATTTACAAAGCAATTATTGTTAATTTTTAATTTGCTTGTTTATACTAAGCCATTGTTGAATTATTAAATATTAGCGTCCTTGTTTGGTAAAACAACTTACCATTTATCAAGATTAATTTTTTGTAGCGCCATTGTTCGCTTTCAATGCTTTATTCGTTATAATCAATACATATAAAATAGTAAATTTCTTTAATTATAAAAATATTGTGACTTTTGTATAAAGCAGAACAATTTACCATTAAAAAAGCTTAAAGTTGCTCTTGTTCTAAGTTTATTTTTTAATACTTATAATAATATATTTAAAATTACCATAGAGAAAAGTTTAGTAGGTACATCCGCTTTGACGAGCAAATTACATTATAACATTATTTTTAATGGCATAAGATACAGTTTTGAAAGTAAACATTGAAAACAAGAAATAAAAATGTTTCAGTCTAATATAATTGATTGAAATGCTGACTAGAATTTAACTAATTACTATGTTTTAATTATTTAAATAAATTTGAATATTCACTGATTATATTTATAGAAATTGCGGTTTATTCTATTAAGGGAAAAGCCTAAATGGCATGGCATGGTACAAAACTTTAGCAGAAAGCTTATTAATCTTATACATTATAATTTAAATCTCATTTGCTCAGCTTAGAGGTTATAGGACTATTTAATTTATCAGTGAATAAAATGTTTCGATTAATTTATTGTCTGAACAATTTTAAATCTAGAATCGTAAAAGTCAAAAGAATTAACTAAACTGGTCGTTAAAAATGAAGACACGAATATAAAAAAAGTAATTTTATTAGCAAACCAAAGAAAACTTTTTTTTAAATTTGGAAGAATTTTTTGTTTAAAGAAAACTCTCTTGTTTCCAGAGAAAACATGCGTTCGCATATGATTAAGAAAAAAATTATTTAGTCATTAAGCTCGGTAATAACATATACAATACTTTTTTCCAATAGTGCTTGTACATCTTTATATTATGTGCATAATAATAAATAGCATATTAAATTTTGAAGATTATATTGTAGTTACTTGATTTTTTTGCCTAAAAGACACTATTTACGCCTGCAAATTATTGCTTTAATGGCTCCGCCGACACACACACGCCAACAAAATTTGTCCGATCGCTTCATATGTATCTCATTTGACTATATCTTTAAGCAAATGATTATTTGAATTTTAATCAAGCTTTTGCAAATGTTTATTTTATTTCTCAAAGTTAACAATAAGTTATTTTAAAATTAACAAACCAGAACAAAATTTAAATAAGATAAATATTTTTTGTCAAATGATATAAGCCAGCTGACGTTTGTGAATGAATGTAGAATCAAAAAATTAGAAGGTAAAGTTGAAAAAGATAAAATCATCACATCTGAGACTTGATAAATACTTATTAATACAAATAATTTAAAATAAAAGACCAGATGACATTAGATTTCTTAAGAATTTGTAAAAATACTATACAAAGTTAAGCTTTTATGTTTCTAAAAATCTCATAATTGAAAAGAGGCTTTAACGTATAATAAAATAAAAAAAGTGCAATTATTTAGTTTTAATCATTCGAAGTATTAGTTTGTTAACTATTTTGTATAGTTTTCAAAGTCAAGTTGCAATCCATGAGTATTAAAATTTAAAAAATTGATAAGAATGTTTTTTTTTATTTATTTTTATCAATTTTAACTTGACGAATAAATAAAATACGGTTGAATATAACGAAAAATGTTTAACAGCAAATGTGCGTATTGCAGATATGTTTATAAAAATTAATAAATTATTTTGTTTAAAGTTGAACATATTTAAGTAACATAATATCAGACGACACCACGACAAACATATTAACAATGATCTAGGAAAGTTTTAAGGTTTTTTTAGTTAATAATATTTTATTTTCAGTCTGAATTTATTGATTTTGTCAACAATTTTGTACTAGAATAAACCATTTGAATGGTTAAAATATTTGTTTTATTTGAAACACATATTATTTATTTTTTCCATAAGAATTAATCTCTGAATTGGATTTATTATTTAATCTAACACTTTATGCATTTATATGACAAAATAAGAGTATGATTAGACATTTTTCTGCTTTGTTTGGCGTCATTAGAAGATTATAACGTACTGGTTTGGCTCTGAACAATCACACTTAAATTTTGTCATACACCTTATATACCATATGAAATGATTTTGTAACATTGAGACAAAAAAGTGACTTTTAAATGAGTTACTTGACTAATCAGTGATGGGTTACTTCATTTAGTTTTTATGCAAAAAACTTTTAAGACATCTCTATATTTAATGTCACGTTTTGTCAGTAGAGGGCGGAGATATTAACCATTCACTTATTTATAGGTAATAATTTAAAGTAAATTCACCTTTTTAAACTAGAATCTTTTAGATTAGATAGCTAAAAGTGAGCTATTTATTGCAGGCGAAATGATTAACAAAACACAATTAAAAATTTATATTCATAAATAACAACTTTTGTTATTTCAAATTTAGAAGTCAAACTAAGAAAACTATTAAAACTATCAAAATCTCTATTTTACAATCAAATTCACAAATTATTATTCTTTAGACTTATTCAATTGGATAAACTTTTTTGGAACATTTTAATTACAACTCAAAAGTAAAATAATTAACTTTTTTGAATTGACGATTGCGCATTATCACACGCTCCAGTGTGGATCCTGCGATCGCATTTTGTATCAGTTTCATCACGTTGTCAGAACGTAATTTAATTTTTATCATTTCAATTGCTACATCTTTTTAATTTAAAATTCAGTTTAGCGTTGAAAAATTTCTTGATTTGTCTAACAGAAAATTTTATCTTATACTTTCTGGTTTTTCCATATAGAATAAAACTAAATATTTTATTTTACACAAAAAATATGAAATAAAGTTTATTTTATTCTTTTTATATAATATAACAGGATAAAACACTTCAATATATTGAAATTTGTAAATCAATAAATAATAATTTAAATTTAAATAAAAAGTGTATGTGTAGAAAAATGATTAAATATTTAGTTTTGAATTGCTTGGTGTAGAGTAACGATGTATATATTAACATTAAAGTGAAAAAAAAACTAAATATTTCAGAAGCTTGACACAAAATTCAATAAAAGAAAAAGCCATAGTATTATCATAAACAGAATTAATTTTTGTGACAATTCTTACAATTTTGTAGAATTAACAAAATTTATGTTTCTAGGCAGCATCACGACCTCACAGAACGAGTGATGTTGTATTTACCACTTAATAAATTAAACAAAAAAATCAGAATTATCTATTATATCTCAAATTGTATTTTATCCGGTTTGCCCGATTTGCTCACAAATTAGACCAACAAATATTTATATAAACTTATTAACACTAAAAATCAAAAGATTGAAATACAAAACATTTCAAGAGTTATTCATAAAACTTTTTTAATAAAAAGTAAATGTGATGCTTAAAAATGCTAATATAGTTGAATAGTTCCAGTGATTGCTACAGCTACATCGACTTAAAAATATAAATTTTAAGCCAATGAGAGTAAAAAGTTTTCGGAATGGCAGACCGATCAGGATTAATTCACGTTGGGGTTGGTTTAAGAATAGAACAGTCACTGCAATAAGAGCTTTTTATGCCCAATACTATGCCTATATCCAAGTCTACCATCTAAAATTTTTAAAATTTGAAGTATTGTCTAATAAAACAATTAATGAAGCCAATAAACCTTGTATGATTATCAAAAATCTGCATTCTTTTTTTTGTATCATATACGATTATAGTTTTACAAACAATACCAGGTTTTATAACATTATTTATGGCTTATTAAAAAGTTAATTTATAATATAAGTTTGATATTAAGCTCATATAATTTAATAAGTACTTACTTGCATCTACATATTCGAACCAAAAAAAGAAAGTGTCTAAAAACTAAGTAGATCAATATTATTTAATCAATTCAACCAATGATAATATGTAGAGTACAGCTAAAGTTTAGTTAATCAAGTAATAAGACATTTTAATTTAATTAAACTTATAAGTATGAAAAGAATGCAATCATAGATTCATAAATTTACGTGTGTGTTTCAAAAGAGTCTTGAATATCAATTATATTTCTACAAATTATTATTAAAATTTTAAATGAGAAATATAACTACACAATACAAACTTCTTAATATTTCCCGGCGCATCCACCATTATTAAAACGCTTCTATTTTAACAAAATAGAAGAAATATTTAAGACTTGTGTCTCTTTCTAAAAGCAAGCCGGTAGGCTTCAGTTACTTAATATAATTAAATAATCATAAAAAAGCTTCTTTCGACGCTGAAAAAACTATATTAATTGTAACATATAATTTACTGAAATGACTAACTCCAACAATGTAGAAAGCTCGTTAATTCTCTGATAAATCATTAATAAAAAATTATTATAAATCGATAAACGCGGCTGGCATGATAAAAACGTACACATGTTTGAAAAGAGAGATGAATGGATTATTTCCGGAATAATCCAAGCTCTGAATATTGAAGACTTTCAACTTGATAGAGTATCGCTTTGAAACTTTCTGTTTTTATCATCTATTATTTTCTGTACTTTCCGTAATAATAAAAAAGAACACTCAGTAGCAAAAAATACTCACTTTTTATCTGTTTATTTTTTATCAACAAGTCTATTACTTTACAATATCCTGCAACACTCAACTTTACGTAAGCTTTTGCAGCTTGAGCTTGCGGGAAATCGCTACGCACTCAACGGAAGAAAATCCGAGAAAGCACTGACACTTGGCCGTAGGAACGGATCTAGCTGTTATTATACAAACGGCAAAATTGCACAAGCGCAATGAATTTCTTTTTAGGAATTTAAAACAAAATATTATTCAGATTTCAACTATAACACGTACTGACAGTAATTTGATACAAACAGTAGACATGGGTAAAAATTATTTATTTATTCGGAATTTTTTGGATAAGCTCAAAATTGCTGATGAAAAAAATAAGCTAATTTCATTAAATAAACGAAAAACTGAATACAAATTTTTCAAAAAAATGTTTTAAATATTAAAAAAAATTTTTCATGTAACAATATTTTGGCTGACAGTTTTTTGTTGCTTAAAATTATTTAGATAACCTTTAGTCTTATTTGACTTCAGAAGATTGTATGTATCAGTATGTGTTTCGATAGCATCAAAATCCTAAAATCAAAAACCCGGATTTGAGGAGATTAATTTTGTTTGGAAGTTTTTTTATCATAATAATTTTTAGCTATCAGCTTTAAAAATTGGTTTAAATGGTCTAAAATTATTTACGTTTATTTCTTACTTGACCTAAAATTTAAATTGAATCTATTAACGTATTTAAAGAATAAGTAATAATAATTAAAAACTATTGTATTTAGAATTTAAAAAAAAATGAAGAAGTAAAAACTTCTTAACTTCTTGTTTAGAATTCTTAAAACATACAAAATTATAGCTTGGTATCGGCTGGCTGTCAGCGTTCTACTTGAATTTACATTTAGTATTCAAATGCACATCTCTATAATCAGCGCCGAATTAAGTCAACGCGGGAGTTTGTAACTAATTCTGTCAAAAAGGCCTTTGGTTTGCTTTAGGTTCTCAAATTTAGGGTTTTAAATAAAACACAACTGTAACAAATAATCTTTTCTGGATTTAATGGGAGCAAATTTAGAGATAACACTTTTGATATCGACTTCTTTACAATGCTCTCAGATAGTACGCCATTCTTACGATGCTTATAGACAAGCTAAAGACGCTATTTGCTAGATTTTTTACCACAACAATATATTTGAGCAACTTATTGCCAATGGCTCTACTTTAGGCTTTATAGTCATTTTATCATAATTTAATGTCTACTAATAGTTAAATTATTGAATACAAAGTTTTTCTTTAATGTGAATACAAGGATTGCATTCTGATTTGATTTCAACCTATTGCTGTTAAACCAGTCTAAAGCTTCAAACTGCTCAATTTTACTCAGTGAGATTACATTCTTCTCCATATTGCTATAACACCAAGTAGTAGTATAGAATCGGTAACTAATAATTTTCTAAGATAAATTGTTTATAAAAATTAAAAAAAGACCGAACTTTGTGAAACTTTATCATGTTTTTCACAGCAGTGTTACGCATAATATAAGAACACAAGCTGCTAGAATGAGTTGGGTCTTAATGTTGATCATGTTAATATAAAATTGATAAGCAAGCCTTCATTAAAACAATTTATTCAGTGTTGCAAAAATATTTTATAAATGTTTTGCAATTTGCTGGCGATTTGTTTTGATCTTTTATCCTCTAAAGAAAAGCGAGCCAGCTAGACACCACCTTCTTTGTGAAAGATGTGAGAAAATATATTATAGAATTTGGATTTGTAACATTAGTCTTTCTTTATTGCTTTTTTTAGATATAAACCAATCAAAAAACTGTTTATTTTACATGTTCTAGTGCTTATGATTTGGTTCCAAAAGTATCTATTGTCTTGACTAGAAAAATCAGTTTATCTATGATAATTTGATAAAAGCGTTCATAAAGGCTTTTTATTTTTTTTTTCTAAAGAAAAAATAAGTTGTTAAATGAGAAATTATTAAGCAAAAAGTATTAAACATTAGTACAGTACTTAGAATGTAGTTAGACTTAAATTAATTAGAGACTTTAGGATTATGACAATTTGATTCTCATAATACCATAAAGTTTCTGACAACCCCACGTAAAATAATTCTTCAAAAAATTTAATTGTTTTTTTTTCTATTTAAAACCTGAGGTCGGCAGTGACTTTATTAAGAATTACAATTCTTTTAAGCAATTTAACTATTCAATATAAACATAAATATTTATTTGTCATCAATAAGCACCAACATTGTACGTATTTAAATTAATTACTTATATTATAAATAACTATAATTCTAAGTCATAAGTATTTGATTGTTATTTATTTCTGCAGGAACTATTTTTGTGGCAAAGCATTTCATATTCTTTTAGCAACATTTGCTCTTTTTATCGTACGAAGTATATTTTACAATGACAGATTATAAACCTTTGATTACTTCCAGTGATTAACATTGATGCGGAGCGAAATGTTAAAGACAAAGTTGAAAACGCATCACAAATATTAATAAAGCTAGTCTCAGAAAGCATCAGAAATTGTAAGCTCATTACGTGCATAAAGTCTGTCAAAAGTACCTTCTTGTTTCCTTACTAGTCAAAGACCTGATAGATTAGTGCTCATCACAACACACAACAAATCATATTGTATAAATCGTCGATATTGCTCAAAGACAGAAATTTGTTATTCTTTTAAGAAAACTGAGACTGCTATGTTTCATAAAATTACATTCTATATTTTTCTGTACTTTATTGTGAACACTTCTTTTTTATTGTTCTAATTATAACATGACATTAACGTCTATTCTCAGAAGAAAAAAACTCAAAACGCAGCTTGGTTTTTTTCATTGCCACAACACGTTGAGGTCGACTAGCATGTCAGGTGAGAAACGAATATTGCTATGTAGTCTTTCTGTAATTCCCAAAGCGCGTCAATATTTTTTTATTGACTGCAAAAATATATTAGATAACAAAATACATAGTAATAAACAAAACAGTTCTAACCACTTACACCAAAATTTACGAAAAAATCTCGTAGGAAAATTAAAACAGGAATTTAATATTTTAATTTTCCTATGATAAGGATAACATAGTTATCGAAACATATCGGGTATTAAAAACTAAATTTTGCTGTAAGTGGTTGAAACAGTTTTGTTCATTATATACTAGTTTTAAAGGTTCCAAAAAATCAACAATTTAAAAATACATAGTGTCAAAAACAGAAAATTAAAAGAAATCTAGATAAAACAAAAAACTCAAAAAGAAACGTTAAAATAGAAAGAAAAATATAAAATAATAAAAATTAATATAAACACGCAGATACAACAATAGGCATACATATAAATCTAAAACAAACAGTAAAAGGCAAGAAAAGACAATAATAGCGCATAAAGACGATTTTACTAAACATATAACAAACTGACATTGTTTTTGCAAAAGTAAAAAATCAATATTTTGCTTTAGCGCATGAGATCAATATAAAAGAATATACTTTATATATGGAGATAAATATTTCCAGTTAATATAAGTTCTTAATATAGATAGGCACAAGCAAAACCAGCAGATTAACAAAAAAGCTTGATAGTCGAAAATGCTAAAGCACTTCAGATTAAGATAAAGAAGGTTAATTGAGAAGGATAGATTTTGCTAAACGGACGATTTCAGAGTGTTACAAAGAATTACAAAGTTGCAAAAAAAACCATGTACGCAAAAACGGTCTTTTTTTTAAATCTGATTGTGCAGCTAGTTTTATTCAATTTTCTCTTACCTTGCACTTTCTCGCATCTTTCTTACACTGCTTTCCAATGCCCTGACACTAAGCCATCTGTTGTTAAATCACGTTTTTATATAATGTTTACAACGCTACAAATTTGATGTGTTTTATATAAATATATATCTCATTAATATTAATGACTGAAAGTGATAAAAATTATGTTTGTTGTAAAGGGAACTTATTTTCTAAAACTGTGCATTTTACATGTAATACATGATGATCAAATACACAAGGAAATCTCTCATGTCTCTTTCCTAAGTAAATATCAAAATATAGATTATATCCTGTATAACAGTTTCTAAAATAAAGCTTATTTTATCTTGGATATAAAGACAAAAAGAAATAGATCTTCAATGCTTCAAAATAAATCATGTCTAAAGAGTCTTGCGATGACAATAATAAAAGTCGATTGAAAGCGGTTTTGCTTTGCGCTTAAGCTAGAAATGAGTAGTTCGACTACTGCTGTGACGACACCTTAATTTAACCGAATGTCTCTACATGAGACGACATTGACAAAGCTTCTGTGTTCTTACCATTGAATCTTGAGTTTAATTTCCAGCTAATAGAAACTTTTTTCTCATCTGGTCTCTACTGCTTTTGGTCGGTTTCGAACACAAGGTGAATTAAAAACTGAAATAAATATAACTTATAGAACAGAGTTGGACGTCAACTTTTATATTTTCATTTATCTTATTCAAAACTTTAGTTATAGAAATCATAATCTATAAATCAAATCATTGTAGTCTTATTACCATTCTACCCTTTTTTCTAACAATACTGTACATTTTTATTCAACTTCAACAGCAGTTTCTTGTATATTACTCAATACTTCACAAAATGTAATTTGTGTCTAGCTATATAACACGTGCTCGAAGAAACCAGAGCAAAACAAAAATTATAGATTTACCACAGAAGTTGCATTCGTTATTACTGCTATTTATGTTAAAATAGTATATTATACAACAAGGATAGAAAATTGAAATTCTAACCCTGCGCTTTATGACGCACTTTATATTGACAAAAAATTAAGTTTTTTTTTTAAAAATCTACACAAAAAAATCCTCAGCAAACTTTTCTGCTAATTTTTTTAAATCTTAGATTGGTACATGACATGTTACCCACTGCTATTTGATAGAATGTTTAGCTTTTATACCCGACATATTTTTATTTATTCACCAGACATTCAAATAACAAGATAAACAATTTTTGGTGAAAGAATTGTTGAACTTAGGTCAAAGAATATTTAAATTTGAAAAGAAAATATAATACGGTTTTAATTTACGATAATAATTTTATTTAGCAATTATTTTTTGAAAGTAAATTATAGCAATAATAACCTGAGATACAAAAGCAACAAACCAAGCAAATAGAAAAATAAAATAAAACCTGGATAAGCAATTACAGAAGCTGCAATGTCATTCTACCACGGGTTATTGTGTTATTTTCAAATTTAATAAAAGCAGCAGCGCCAAAGTTTTTCAATTCAACAAGAATATCAGCGACTATCAGCGCAATTTCATTTATGTTTTCTCGTCGTCCATTGCTATTTAAACATACCAGTACCTCATAATAATAATAATAAAGCTTTCAGCGACAGAAAGTTAGCAGCTTGTTGAACAAAAATATTGAAAAAATAATGCAATCTAAAAGTAATTCAATTGTACTTCTTATTTGGAATTCAAATAAGGTCATTGGATACGTTTCTCTTTTGCAAAGTGTTGATCTAGAATTAAATTATATTTTAAGGGGAGATTTCTTGGATAGCATAGCAATGACAAATTACGACGACAATTTTCGTAGAGAAACACGAACATAAAATACAATTAATAGCAATTGTAGAACCAATTACATTTACTTTAAACATTTCTCTTTAGAAAAGCAAGATAAGTTACAATTGTTATTGCCTCGGTTAACACTATTAGAATACTGTTTCAGGTTTTGCATTACAAGTGAGACTAAAAAAAATTGTTACAAGACATAATTATATGCACAACAATTAATGTAAAACAATCTCCAGCTGGAAAATTTTTAAACAAATTATTTGTTTTCTATATCCTTCCTTTTTACATATCAGAATTACAAAAACGTGACTAAAATCAACTAGTTTTGCATTGTTTCATGTTAAAGCAAGAAAGCAAGAGTGCAAGAGTAACTTGATAATGCATATATTATGTAGGTACAGGTTGTCAAATATAGAAATAAATGTAACCTGTGGTTATTTACAGTTCCGCCTATAATCTCCTTTCATTTTTTTACAATCCGCATGGTGGTTCACTTTAAGTCAGCACATTTGGCGTACAACACAAACGTGTTGCTATACTTGACAAGCTGTACTTATGTGGCTTTCTAAACCTTGTTTTTTTTTTTAAATTATAAGCTAAATTTGTGCATGGCAACGTTATAAGCTATTTTTAAACCTGACTTGTCAATTTACTATTTACAATTTTTTTAATTTTTGGCTTTTACTTAGATTCACTATAACTTAATTTGAAAATTCAAGAGTAGCCTTGTCAAAAATTTTGGGATTATTTCAATTTGTGCAGTTTTTGGAAATAAGGTGAAAAATGCGAAGAACATCGATGATAAGAGAGAAAACATAAACAGGTGCGTGCACTGTTATTCCCCGAAGTAATATAAGACAGCATGTTATATAATAATATATAATATATAATAATAATAATATATAACATGCTATAATAAAACTCAATTTTACGTTTTATTATAGCTCACCGAGTAAGAAAATAGACCTTGAACCTTTGATATAATTATTTATACTTTTCTCTCAGCGTTCAAACAAACAAAAAAAAAGAAATTAAAGTTTTTAAATAGGAATAATTAAAATAGAAATAAAGCTGAGAAAAAAGGTTTAAGCAATAAGCAAAAGCTGTAGAGCCTAAGATTAAAGGTTTCTAATTATTTTGAACTGCAAGTATATTAAGACAACTAAAAGCAAAGATACTTAAAAAAATTATAAGTTTGTAAGAAAATGTGATATTTACAATTTTTTTACTTAGTAAAAGTAATGCGAACTTTAATCAGACAAAAAAAAACTTTTTTTGCCTTCGTAAAGCTTGGCCTACCTACTTATCGTAAGCTGTCCGCGTCTACAAATATTGAAAGGTCAAAATTAAAAAGATATATTATTCACACATTTGCTGCAAATATTTCGTTTCCTCTGAGTTTTATACTATTTGTATTTATTAGAAGATTAACAGCTTTTGTAGAAACTTTTTTCTTAATCTTGAACCAGTTTTGAGGTAGAAGCTAAAGGGGACCCAGTGTTTAACTATGTGTTTAGAATATCATTTAAGAACAATCTGCAGTTTTCACTAAAACACGTATAAAATTTGTAAACTGATAAACATAGAATTCTAGTTTATATTTCTTATTAATTGTTACATTTAATTACTCCAGGTCTGGGAAGTTCGAGCTTATTTAGCAGTTTATATACCAACGACGCGTAACTTTCTGGAAGGCATGCCGATTATTCTATCTGCGACCACAGACTGCACATAACCGTTTGGTTGTCTAGTAGAAGTCAGCTGTAACTTGGTCAAAAGTACTAAACTAATTGTTGTAAGCTGGATACGCTGGTAGACAACAGCAACGTGGCAAGGATTTTAGGTAGATCTGCAATATTCACTTGTAGCTTTTTAGAAATCAAGAATTTTTGCCCGGAAAGCTCTGACATTCGAGTCGAAAAACATGAGTTTAACCGTTTGTTCCTAATAAATTACTTATAATTTTAAATAAAATAGGTTAGCTTAAGAGTTCAAGGTAATACGTAACTTCGTAAATGTTCTTATCGTTTGGAGTCGCTTTAATCAAACGGGCAATCATAGTTCCACATAGATGTTAACTATTCTACCTGATGGCACTGACTTACATACATTTGAAAAATATGTTACACTCATTTATGAATTCAATTCGCACTTAAAAATTTGTATTGAACTGTATTTGCAGTATTAACTTGATGCAGTACGTGTAAATAAAATATTACAGAAGAAACAGTTCATTATTATTTTGTATTATAGCTAATTCAGAGACTGCACAGAGATAATATTTATGCACATATAGTACATGTGTAAGCAATGTTTTGTCTTTAATTTTGGTTTGGTTTAAAGAGCGGTCATGCAGTGTGATGCCACTTTCTACGCTTTAGTATACAGTAAAATTTATTGACATAAATCTTCACTTAATAAGAAATAATTTTATTAGATGTAAAAGTCCGAGTTTAAAATAAATTTTTTCTGAGTATTTTTATAAACAATTTATTTAACTTTAAAACGCAATTAACAATTACAAACAGTTTTTACAACCAGAAAAGTTAACAATACTTGGTTCTAATTCTTTCTTGCATTAAACTTCGATGTACAAGTACTTAACTTAACTAAGTACTTAACGTGAATCAAAAATTAAAATTATGTTATAGATACTGTTATTACTAAGGTGAGAATTTTTCAGCTTAAAGAATCAAAATAAGCGATTAAAAAAACATTAAAACTTTTGTTCACCGCTTAGGCATGTAAATTAATATTTTATTTAACTAAAATAAAATTGTTACAAGTAGGTATTAAAAAAATCAACACGTTGATGGGTTTTAAAAAAAGACAATCACTAATTGCTTCTCCATATTTTCCACTGAAAAGCCAAGTCTTCTATCATCTAGTACCGATTTTAAGTAGGAAAAACTTTGTTCAACATCTACACTTGTGATTGGGGCATTTTTGAACTTATGAATAGTGAATTTAAGTATAACAAGATTTTCAACAACATTTCTCTTCAATTACTCTTGATCTTTTTTTTCAAGTTTTGTAATTGATTTTCTCACAAATCTATAGTTTGTTGTTGTTCAATAGTTTTATTTTTTACAATTTTTTGACATTTTTTAAATGCTTCAGAAGCAGATTCAAAAAAGGTCAATAAAAGATTCAAAATATTCAGCGTAATAGTAAACCGTTTCCAGCCACGTGTCCCATTTCGCAATAACAGGCTCAAGAGGAAGTTGTAGTACACGTACACTTGGTAATCTTTCTCTAAATACTTCAACCCTCAAAGAAGCTTGTAAAAACACTTTATTTCCTGTTTTAATCAATCCATTTACTAAAGGAAAATTGATTCGTATAGTTTTTGCCACACGATTAAGCTCATGAGCTAAACATGTACAATGAATGAGATACTCATAAACGAAATTGAATTCGTATAGAATTTTATCATTTATGTAGCGGAGTCAGAAAGCATTAATGATATTTTGTTACTTAAAATCGAGTTTAGAAAAATAGGATTGGTTAATTCGTTTGGCTAAATACTATTGTTAGTTTTTTCTAACTACTTATCAAAAAAGCATTATTACAGCAATCTTCATTCAATATTCTTATAATTGAATGAGCTATGTGGACCACAAGAGTCTGTTGTCTCATCTACATAAAACCACACGTAATTATTTTCAATTTTCTCTTTTACTTCTCCCATGACATTATGTAGACCAACATAATTTTTGCGAAATGATGATTCGGCTGGGATATGTCCATCAGTGTATTTTTCTAAAAACAAATTATAGATGGTATTATTTAATTTGGTAAGAAGCATATTATTGTAAGAAACATTTTGTACAAATCAAGGTAAAATTCTTTCCGTTTAACTGGTGTAGATGTGCTAGCTATCGACTCTAAGATAATTAATTGTTTATTCGCTCTATCCTTTATTTTCTTTAAATTTTCCTAATGAAATGTAGTTTCCACATATGACGTAATATTATACTTTTTCTGTAATCAATCTAGAAAAAAATCTTTAGTCATTTTTTCAAATAAAATCTGGTTGGATAAATAACGGTTTTCAAGCATACTTTACAAATTAATTATTTATTTTCATATTTTAATTCTGAAAGGCCTATAATACATTCGTCAACCGTCGCTTTAACTTTAGGCATTGTTTTAATTATTGTAAATAATAAACACTTTGACTAATTCCAATAAATAGAAGTTGTATTGCGTTTACTTATCTCAGTGTCATATTTCATGCCTGACGCCTTAAAAATGTAGTTCCTTTAAATACAACCAATATAGTATAAACACAAAAACCACAAAACATAATTTATAGTCCATATATATTCAAAAATAAAAAAAATACAATAGCAAAACAGAGAAATATATGAATAAAAGCCTCAAATAAACAAAAAATCATCAGCAAATTATCTAATTTGCCTTTATTAGTTACAATTTATGAAAATGTACAGATCAGAACTCTCTACTATTTTAAAGCACCTATAGCATAATAACTAAAAATTAACGCCTTTATTATTACTTAGAAACCAATTTTTTTATTGTAGAAAGTACATACACTTAGAAAAATTCACTTACTGAGTGTCCTTACTCTTAATCTGTGCTAGTACCTACATTTTTACGCTTTATGAATTAATAATAATATAGCTTATTAAGTGTTATAATTATTTCAAAATGCTCTTTTTTCATACTTTGCCGCAAAGTATGCAAAAATATAGTTTATTTGTAAAATTACACTTTTGCTGCATGCTAACCGGCTGTAATTGTTATGTTTAGATGTCAGAAAAACGAAAAATAATTTGCCGTTTTAACATCATATCCTTATCTCAACTTTTTCCTGCTTTGGCATTAAAGTCGGTCATGATTATGATAACTTGTGGTGCCAGGAGTTCTCAAGCAAAACAAAAAATCTCGTTATGACTGAAAAGCCTGCTTTATTTTCATCATTTTTACTGTGCAAGAAGAAATCAATTGATTTTTTGTGTTTCTGACACTTATATGTCGTTAGTTATTTCTGCAAAAATTTATTCACTTTTAGAAACAAGTTTTTACATCAATCTTAATATTTTCCTTAAAGCATAAATTAATTTCATAAAAAAATAAATCGTTGAATGAAAGGTGACAATAAGTTGTCATGATTAAATAAAAGTATGTCAATAGTTATTATTATTTATTGCAACAATTGTAAGATACATTTTTACAATACATAATATAACCAATATAAAGAAGAAAAAATTATATAGGATTTGTAAATACATATAACATTTAGGTACTTCCAAATAACAACATACTATTTAATAATTATTTATTTAATGTCTTTTTTAATTTTTTTTGTATATTTAGAGTACACCAATAAATGCACCCTGATTAAATTCAATACATAGTGAGCTAGTGTAATAAAAAAGGGATGTATGTAGTATTAATACACATGGTTGCACAATATTTGATTTCAGCATCCCTGATCTTAAGCGTTTTTGGTGGATTCAATAATTTACACTTTATAAATACAAAGTGCAATAACTACAATAGTGTTTAAAGAATAACAATATCAAATATAAATATCCCTTTAAAAAGCTTTTATTATTTGTTACTTCCCATCATAATATTTTAAAAGACAGTTGAAAAATTGAGTTATCAAATAAATTGATTGTCTCTAAAAACATCCAAAAGGACACATTTAATTCATAAGTATTCGTAGAATTTGACTTGATTTATAACATTTTAAGTCAAGCAATGAGGCCGTAATTTTTTTCATTGATTTTATGCACACTTTTTTTGCTTGTCTCATAGTGTACCACAAATACGGACAAGCTGTTTTTACAGTTACAGTTAAAAACATTTCGTCAAATTCATAAAACAATTAAATTTTTTATAGGAGTTTAAAAGAATGTAATGATGATTCATAGTCAAAAAACATCTGAAGAAGTAAAAAACATAGAAATTGGCAATTATTTTAATGTTTTATGAATTTCACGTAATCATTTATAGAAACATTGAGTTATATAGGTGACAATTAACATATAGTACATAACAATATGGACAAGTGAAGTTATTATTTTGTGATTTATTTTCTTCGATATAAGTACATATAAATTTGTATATTTTTTTAGTTGCCCATTTTTAACTTTTAGTTTACCTAATAGTATGCCAACAAGCCACTGCTTTTCGAGGACTTTGAGTCATGTCTAACCAATGATCCCGTTCTTGGCCGACTTCTTTAGGACCCAAAATACAACTACCAATGACGGGGTTACTGCCTCTTAGGTCGTTTCCTTGGTCCATAACACATATCTACAAGATAAATTGATTGTCTAATTTTAAAACTAGACAGCTTTACTTATATATTTTACAATTCCAGTGTCATTATTAACTATTTTAAAAAAATTGATAATATATGATAAAAATTAAAATTAAAAAATAAAAAAAAAAAATTTAAAAAAAAAAAAATATTTAAAAAT
>WNDP01000091.1 GCA_009912575.1 Acinetobacter bereziniae | reverse complement strand
TCAGTAGCCATTCAATAACAAGACCTCTAGATTGCGCATTGCTATATAGTTTTAAGCCCATTTTTCCATTCCTTTAATTGTGGTCCTTTAACTATAGTCATGGGCTGTGTCAGTTTTTGTCAGGAGCGTTTGTGTTTGATTTCCTTTCTTGCTCTTTTTGCCACCATGCCTGAAAAAGATGACGTTTAAATTCTGGATAGACCGTTTCTGTCACATGCATTTTTTGAATGCGATCTAAACGAAAGTTTCGAAAGTCTTCTCGCAATTCACACCATGCAGCCAAAAGCATTTTGTCGTTAAAATAGCCGAGCACAAATGGCCAAAGTATTCGTGTAGAAATATTCTGTTTTTCATCTAAATAATCGACTTCAATTTTGACTTGATAGCGGATCGCCAAACGCATCTGCTCTACAGTTTTTTCATCAACAGCTAGCCAGTGGTTGATAGAGCGAAGCATGGTTTCATTAATTAACTCCTGTTTATTTTTAGGGAGCACTGCATTGAGCTTCGTTAAAACGGAATGTGAGGCATTTTTTAATGCAGGATCTGGAACAGAACTTAGCCAATGTAATGCCAAGAAAACCGCTTCAACTTCTGTTTCATCTAAACTCATTGGTGGAAGTAAAAAGTTTTCTTTGAGCTGAAAACCCAAACCTGCACTCCCCTCAATATGAACACCTTGATCTCTTAAGCTTTCAATATCTCGATAAACGCTCCTAACACTGATTTCTAAATGCTCAGCTAAATGGCGTGCCGTAATCGGATAACGTTGTTCCCGTAAATGCTGTAGTAAAGTGAGTAATCGTATTGAGCCGCTCATAAAAAATTTTCTTGTTATGTTTTTTGCTTTTGAGTAAAGAACGTTGTTTGCCCTATACAAACAACGTAGAGAGACAGTTAAGCGACTTCAGAAGCGCTGATTTGAGCCCTTAAAAACTGATGTAAATGACTCACACTGTTGGACACGGTTAAAGGATTAAATGCTTTAAGTACCTCAATCGTATGTACACCATAACTCACACCAACCCGAGGCATCGCAATTCTTTGCGCCATTTCTAGGTCATATGATGTATCACCCACCATAATGGCTTGTTCAGCATGAACCCCTGTGTAATTTAAAATTTCGCTCAACATCAAAGGGTCAGGTTTGGATTTGGTTTCACTGGCTGCTCGCGTGATTTCAAACAAATCTAAACTTTGGGTCTGTGCTAAAACACGATCTAAACCTCGACGGCTTTTTCCTGTTGCCACAGCCAACTTGATATTCTGTTCTTTCAAATCGTAGAGCATCTTAGAAACACCCTCAAACCATACATCATCTTTGGAATGCTCAACATAATGGTCGCCATAGCATTTTAGAATTTCAGCATGTAACTCAGGCACTTGCGGAAAAAGTACTTGTGCGACTTCCGGCAAGCCCAAACCAATAATACTTTTAGCCGCTTCGGGGGTTAAAGGCTGATCATATGCTTTTGCAGCAAATAATAAACTTGCAACAATTTGTCCTACAGAATCAAATAACGTTCCATCCCAATCAAAGACAATCAGTTCTACAGGCTTTTGCATGAATTCTTTCCAATATTGCTTCAGTTGACTTCGGTTTGTTGCTTAAGCCTAAGTACTTATTCACAAACCATCATTTATAGGCTGTTGTACGATCATGATCAGCGCAGGTGTCACGGATATTAAATCATGAAAACTTTAAGCAAAAAAAACACGATTTAAATACCCCATAACATTCAAGTACATCAATCTTTCTTCTGTGCTCTTAGCTGTGCAACCAAACTCTGCATATCTTCTGGTAAAGGTGCTTCAATCACAGGATAACCCGGAATTTCCAAACGCATCGCATGCAAACACAAGCGACGTGGATTTGGTCCACGATATTCAGTCTCATGACCATATTTTTCATCACCCACCAAAGGATGACCAATACTTAAGCCATGCACACGAATTTGATGCGTACGCCCTGAAAGGGGTGAAGCATAGACCAAAGTGGCATGCATAAAACGTTCAGCAACATTCCACTGTGTCTTAGATTCTTTACCATCTTTTGACACACGTACACGACGTTCACCATTTGCCAATTCATAACGTAATAAAGGTTGGTCAATGAGTTGACGATCTAAACTCACCTGCCCCTTTACAATTGCGGCATAAGTTTTTTGAATTTTATGTTCACGCAATAAATCTTGTAGCGCTTTTAAAGTACTCCGCTTTTTACTCACCATGACCAAACCAGAAGTATCACGGTCTATTCGATGAATCAGTTCTAAATATTTTTTACCAGATGCTGCACGTAAACCTTCAATCAAGCCATAAGCCACACCACTGCCACCATGCACAGCAATACCTGAAGGCTTGTTGATCACCATCAGACCTTCATCTTCATACACCACACGGCTAAGTAAGCTTTGAGCAACCTTATCAGATACCGGTGCAGCGGTTTCGTCTTTTTGTTCAAAGCGAATCGGTGCTACACGGATTTGATCACCAATCGCCAGTTTGCTTTCAGCCTTAATACGCTTTTTATTGACTCGGACTTGTCCTTCACGAATTAAGCGATAGATACGACTTTTTGGCACACCTTTAAGGCGCGTAAATAAGAAATTATCTATGCGCTGACCTTCTTGATGTTCGTCCACTTCAAACCAAGTGACACTTTGCCATTGTTGCGTAGAATTCATACAGTTACGTGATCCAATAAAAAACTAAAAATTGATTAAAAACTGATCATTTAGACTATACTTTTCATACAAAATAAGTGTATAGCCCATAGGCAGATGATTCAAGGTTTGCTATAGTCAGCGCACGGATACCACCGTAAGTGAAGTTTATTGTGTCCCTTTCAAAACTTGAAAGTGCAACACAAACCATAAATTCACGACAGATGCGGAAAGGTCCCAAAAGAATATGCCGACGCCGAAGGCTTTATTATATCGGCAAAAAGACAAACTGTTGCGTTTAATTGTACTTAAAGTACAGAAATCAGTTTGTTTAAAAATATATGTCGCCAACCCAGACGTTGGTTTTTAAACATAAACTGAAACACATCAGACAAGTCGCTTTAGAGTATTTTCAGGACATAAGTGTTTGAGGCATTGGAACTGCACAATTTGTAAAGATACGATGATCATTCCGTATCAAGACGCTCTCACCAAAGTTGAGATCTCTTCGAGCAATGTGATAGTGAAAGACGAACCAAAATCAGTCATCCAATGCACCACTTTAAGTACCAGTGAAAAGCTCAAAACTTTAATTGTGCAAAGATTAAAGAAGTATTGCAGCATCAATACAGGTATCAAAACTCGAGCTTGCTCAAAACAAGCCGACTGAGCTCTCAAATCATATGGATGTTCTGGTGATTTGAGCCTTGATCCAATATTTAGATGTTCGCTTCACTTACATAGATAGCGAGTTGTTGGTGTGAATCACTATTAGGTGTTACACCCATGAAACGAATGTTGATTAATGCAACACATGCCGAAGAAGTTCGCGTTGCACTCATCACTGGTCACCGTCTTTATGATTTCGACTTAGAAAATCGTACCCGTGAGCAAAAGAAAGCCAATATTTATAAAGGCCATGTCACTCGCGTAGAACCCTCTTTAGAAGCTGTGTTTGTAGAATATGGTGCGGGTCGTCAAGGTTTCTTGTCGATGCGCGAAATCGCCAATAGCTATTACAAAGCAGATCCACGCCAAACATCGAATATCCGTGAATTGATCACTGAAGGAACTGAGCTTTTAGTTCAAGTTGAAAAAGAAGAGCGTGGTAATAAAGGCGCAGCACTTTCAACTTATATTTCACTTGCTGGTCGCTATTTGGTTCTTATGCCAAATAATCCAAAAGGTGGTGGTATCAGCCGTCAAATTTCAGGTTCAGTTCGTGAAGAATTGAAAGAAATGTTGGCTTCATTAAATACCCCACGTGGTATGAGCGTTATCGTTCGTACAGCAGGAATTGGCCGTTCACAAGAAGAACTGCAACTTGACTTACAACATTTATTAGACCTTTGGTCGCAAATTCAAAGCACCGCCAGCTCAGGCCCATCACCAATGTTGGTTCACCAAGAAGCAGGTGTAGTTACTCGTGCTATTCGTGATTACTTGCGTGATGATGTTGCAGAAATTTTAATAGATTCAGAGCAAGCATATAACGAAGCCTATAACTTTGTTAAAGCGGTCATGCCGAATCAACTCGACAAGCTAAAAACCTATACCTTAAATGAGCCACTATTTGCTCATTTTGGTATCGAAAGCCAAATTCAAACTGCTTATGAACGCGAAGTTAAACTTCCTTCAGGTGGTTCGATTGTTATCGATCAAACAGAAGCTTTGGTTTCAATTGACATCAACTCAGCAAAATCAACACGTGGTCATGACGTTGAAGAAACAGCATTAAGCACCAACTTAGAAGCTGCGGAAGAAATTGCTCGCCAATTACGATTACGTGATATTGGTGGTTTAGTTGTTATCGACTTTATTGATATGACCAAAGAACGCAACCAACGTATGGTTGAAGCTAAACTGCGTGAAGCGACACAAAGTGATCGTGCACGTATCCAATTCGGTCAATTGTCACGTTTTGGTTTGATGGAAATGAGCCGTCAACGCTTACGCCCATCTCTTGAAGAAGCTACAGGTTATGTTTGCCCTCGCTGTCATGGTACAGGTATGGTTCGTGACTTACGTTCGCTTTCTCTTTCAATCATGCGTAAGGTTGAAGAAATTGCATTACGTGAGCGTCAAGGTGAAGTTCAAGTCGAAGTTCCTGTTGAAATTGCAGCGTTCTTATTGAATGAAAAACGTCACAGTTTGGTGTATTTAGAACAAACTTCAAATGTACGTGTGACGGTATTACCACATCCACATTTAGAAACGCCACATTACGAAATCTCATATAACCCTGAAGGTTTTGCGCCAACCAGCTATGAACGTACTGAAGCTACACGTTCAAGCGAAAAAGAATTGGGCTATGAGTCATCTGAGTGGCACTTGGAAGAAGAGCAAACGCAACACAATGCTGCACCAGCTCAAGCTCAAAACAATAAGCAAAATAGAAAGCAACAACCTGCTCAAGCTCAAAAAGCTCAGCAAGCTGTTCAAGCACAAGTTGCACAAGCATCATCAAGCCCATGTGCTTGGTTAGAAACCTTGTTTGTACAAAAGCAAGCTGCAACAGTTGATCAATCACGTACAGCAAACAATGCTGCTACTGCAATTGAGCAAATGATCAATGGTGGTGCGGTGAGTCGTGGTCAATTTGGTCAAGTGACAAACAATGCATCTCAAGCTCCTGCGATCGAAGCTCAAGTGGTTGCTGAGACCAATGCTTACCTTTCACATACACCTGTTCAAAAATCAGAACAGCGTGAATATGAAAAAAATGTTGAGAAAGAAGAAAAATCTCAACGCAACAATAAAAACAAGAATCGCAACAAGCATAAAGAGTCACGCGAACAAGCGAATGATCAGCATCAAGTGGTTGAAGAAGTTGTTCAAGTTACTCGTCAAGAGCAACGCCAAGAACAGCGTCAAGAGCAACGTGATCAACGTCGTCAGCAAAAGCAGCAACGTCCACAGCATGACCAGCATGCAGAGGCAAATAATGAGCAAGCTGTTCCACGTCGTGATCGCAACCATCAACAGCGTCCAAATCGCCCGAACCGTCATCGTGACAGCAGTGTATTTAATGAAGAGCAACAAACTGCTTCTCACAATACACCTGTAGAAACACAGCAAACTCAAGAAAAACAACCTAAAGTTGAAATCGTTGATGCTCCACAGCATGCAGCGATGACAACGGCTCTTGTTGTTAATCTTGACCAAGCACAAAGTGAAATTGTTGCATTAACACCGCAACAAGCACCTGTTCAGGCAAAGCCAAAGAAACATGATCGCCATGAAAAAGGTGAAACTGTAGCGAAAGCACCTCGCTCTGCTGAAAACCAAAGTACAAAAGCTCCTGTTGCTGAAAATCAAGCAGCACCTGCTGAGTCACAAGCGCCAAAAGCAGAGAAAGCTCAAGAGGAACAACCTGTACAACGTGCAAGTAATGATCCTCGCCAAAAACGTCGTCAACAGCGTGAAGCAGCTCAAGCCAAACCAGCAGTAGCTAAAATCACGCCATCGCAAGTACCGACTTTAAATCAGTACACTGTGGCATCGTTGATTCGTCATGTTTATGGTGACGACTGTGCAGTACTTATTGAGCAGTTTGGATTAATTCCAACATTCAATCGTGCATTGCTTAAATTCACAGAAGAGTACTCAGCAACGTTAACTGTTCAAGAAGTTGCGGAACCTGCAAAACAACCTGTGACACGTGATGTGGCTGTAACAAAAGCAGCACCAGAAGCACAACCTGCTGAAGTGTTAGACTTGACACCACCAAAACCAGAAAATGATCGTCGTGTAGCGAATGATCCGCGTGAACGTCGTCGTTTAGCGAAACAGGCAGCAGTTCAAGCAAAGCAAGAGCATCAAGCTGAACTTGAACACCATCATGGTCAACCAGCAACTGAAGCTCAAACGACTCCAGAAGTTAAAGCAGAAACTGCGTTAACAACTGAAACGACTGCGCCAGAAGCTGTTCCTGCTGAAGTTCAAACGGAAACAACGGTTGAGACCACAGTAGAACCTGTTGCAGTTGAAGCTCCTGTTGTGACTGAAAAACCTGCTAAATCGGCTAAAAATGCCGCTACAGCAGCAAATGAAGCGAAGAAAGAGCAACAAGCACTCGCTTTAGATTCAGCACCAACAACTGAAGAAGCAGAAGCGCAGAAAGCTGATCTTGCAGCAACTGACGAGAAACCTGCTCGACCTCGTCGACCTCGTGGCCGTCCACCAAAGAAAGCGACACCACCAGTTGCAGAGTAATCAGCTGAAATTTGCTTAAAATGTAGCAATTAAAGAAAACCTAGTCATTTCGGTGGCTAGGTTTTTTTGCTATTTTGAATAGATTTTAAAGACATTTGTCAGATTAGGTTGATTGCACTAGTCCTAAACGATTAAAAAGATAAATGTCTAAAGCACTGGGCGATTTTATTTTCATATTTTGGCGTCATTCTCTGGTATGAAAATGAATGTAGGATCTGTTGATTGCTCACTTATGTTTGCAATAATGCAAATCGTAGATGACCCCTCAATAGCCCAAATATGAGTAAATGACACTCTAAGAAATTGTATCGGATTACGAAAAAAAAATAGGATTGATATGAGTCAAACAACACAGGCCGATCTCATCGGATTTGCTGATGTCGCAGAGCGCTTACCGCAGCTCATCAATAAGCTTCCAAATATTCTGACTGGACTTAAACAAGCTTATATCAGAACACCAAATACGCCTGCGGGATTGGGTCTAGCTTTTGAACGTGCTGTCAAACGTAATCCTTATGGAGATGCGTTATTATTTGAAGACCAACGCTACAGTTATAAAGAACTGAATAATTGGGCGAATCAAATTGCACATTTCTATCTTTCTCTTGGTATAAAAAAAGGCGATGTGGTCACAGTGATGATCGAGAATCGCCCAGAATTGATTGCAACTGTCGTAGCGCTGGCGAAAATTGGTGTTACTTCAGCACTGGTCAATACCTCACAAACTGGAAAAGTGCTCACACACAGTGTCAATCTGGTTAACCCAGTAGCAATTGTTGTTGGAGAGGAATGTCGTGCAGCGGTAGATGAGGTTCGTCAAGACTTAAACATTGCTTCAGACCGCCTTCATTGGTTTGCAGATCAAAATACACAAAAAGACGCAGGTACTGCGCCACAAGGCTTTATCAATCTTGCAGAACAAATTGATGCTTTCCCTAAATTTAACCCTGCAACAACACACAATGTAAAAGGCAAGGATGGATTATTTTATATCTATACCTCTGGAACAACGGGCTTGCCAAAAGCTGTTGTATTTACCAACAGTCGTTGGACACTTGCCTATGGGACTTATGGTCATATCTTGAACTTAGGTGAAGATGATGTGGTGTACTGTACCTTACCGCTATATCATGCAACAGGCATGGTGGTGTGCTGGTGTGGTGTGATTGCTGGTGGTTCTGCTTTAGCCATCCGTCGTAAGTTTTCAACCTCTGCATTTTGGTCAGATGTTAAAAAATTTAATGCTTCAGCCATTGGTTATGTTGGTGAACTTTGTCGTTATCTGATGGATGCCGCTCCCTCTGAACTTGACCACTCACATCGTGTGACCAAGATGATTGGCAATGGCATGCGCCCAAATATCTGGAATAAGTTTAAAGAACGTTTTGGTGTTGAAGAAATACTGGAGTTGTACGCATCAAGCGAAGGCAATGTTGGTTTCAGCAATATCTTCAATTTTGATAATACCGTTGGTTTTTCTCTGACACCTTATGCAATCGTACAATTTGATAAAGAAAGCAATGAAGCAGTACGTGACTCAAATGGCTTCTGCCAAAAAGTCAAAAAAGGTGAAGTAGGCTTATTGGTGGGTAAGATTACCAAACGCTCTCCTTTCGATGGCTATACCGACCCTGAAAAGAACAAATCAGTGATCATGAAAGATGTCTTCAAAAAAGGTGATGCTTACTTCATCACTGGCGATTTGGTTCGTGATATAGGTTTTCGTCATGCGCAATTTGTTGACCGTCTTGGTGACACTTTCCGCTGGAAAGGCGAAAATGTCTCTACAACCGAGGTAGAAAACATTTGCAGTGACTATCCTAAGATCACTGAAGCTGTGGTGTATGGCGTTGAAATTCCGAATACCAATGGCCGTGCTGGTATGGCAGCGATCACACTGCATGATGGGGAAACACTGACTGAACAAGATTTAAGTCAGATGGTCGCAGATTTTAAAAAGAATTTGCCCGCCTATGCAGTACCCGTATTCCTACGCATCCAACAAACCATAGAAACCACAGGAACCTTTAAATATCAGAAAAATAAATTAAAGGAACAAGCCTTTAATCCTGAAAAAACCTCTGATCGTTTATTGGTATTACTCCCAAGTGCCAACGCCTATTGTGATGTCACTGAGGAAGTTTTTGCCAATATTGAAGCGTATAAATACCGCTTCTAAAACTAAAAGCCCTGATTTCAGGGCTTTTTTAGTTCATTTTGTGTTATTTATAACCGAACGTTGCAAACTTTCTTAATTTTTACTTGCGCTCTATCAATATCTTGCTAAAATACGCTCCATCAAAACAAAGTGGTGTTTAAAAACTTTTTAGTTTTCTTGCACTACACATTCAAGCCTAGCTTGGATGAAGGTTCAGGGTCGTTAGCTCAGCTGGTAGAGCAGCGGACTTTTAATCCGTTGGTCCCGCGTTCGAATCGCGGACGACCCACCACTTAATTGTTTTGATCTGTAAATAGATAGCGATAGAAAATTCTCAATTTTCACAAATATCGAGTAAAGCATCGCTTTACATATCTGTGCTCAGGGTCGTTAGCTCAGCTGGTAGAGCAGCGGACTTTTAATCCGTTGGTCCCGCGTTCGAATCGCGGACGACCCACCATTCTTTCTTAAGGCTTCTTTCTGTACTACTTAAGTACTATACTATAAATGAAAGCTGCAAATGTTCCGACCAAGACCAAACATCATCTGATGCTTCGCCATTCTCGAAATTTTGCTTCATCTTTTACTTTTGTTTAAAGACATTTAGACAGGTATCGGGTTGTTAGCTCAGTTGGTAGAGCAGTAGACTCTTAATCTATTGGTCGTGGGTTCGAGCCCCACACAACCCACCAGATTTTTTAATCATGAAGGCTTTCTCTCGTTCATACAATGATTGTGGATTTATACTTATTCAATTTTTAAATGCTTGGTTTCGCTTAAATCCAAATATTTACAAAGATCAATGATCAGAAATATAGCAATAACTCACTTCGCTTAGCCAACCTTTAGGAAAGTATTAGAATCTGCCCAACCCTGATGATTGAGCAATGTTTGTTTATCCACATCTAAGACATGACAATCTAAGCTGTTGATTCTGATTGTTGCAAAATAAAGTCTGCCGCACGCTCACCAATCATAATACAAGGGGCGTTGGTATTTCCTGAAATAAGATCAGGCATGATTGATGCATCAGCGATACGTAGATTGGTAAAACCAAAGACTTTAAGTTTTGGGTCTACTACACTCATTGAATCCATGCCCATTTTGCATGTACCAACAGGATGAAATACGGTTGCAGCAAATTCACGTACATATGCTTCATAATCCTGATCTGTTTTAACCTGCGGTCCAGGTAAGATTTCCGTCCCATTCAATTGCTTGAATACATCTTGTTTTAAAATACGTTGTGCCAGTTTTACGCCTTCTATCAATACGCGCATATCTTGTTCTTTTTCGAGAAAGTTATAATCAATTTCAATCTCTTTATGAGCATTGATACAAATTTCACCTATACTTTTTGGTCGTAAAACACAGGTATGAATCGCATAACCATGCCCCCATTCAAAAAGACGACCACGATGGCTACGATAACCTGGCACAAAGTGAAATTGCACATCAGGGAAATCCGTTGCCAACGAGGTTTTTGCAAAGCCTCCTGCTTCTACATAGCTGGTACTTAGCCAACCTTTTCTTTTAAATGCATATTGCCATGGTGCAGGCAAGATAGAAGACAGCGCACCGAATGAGAAACCTAGCGTTTTTGAACTCTTTGTTCTTACCGTAACCAAGCCATCAAGATGCTCTTGTAGGTTTTTACCTACACCTGCTAAGTCAACTTTACATTCAATACCTGCTTGCTCAAGCATTTGTTTTGGACCAATACCAGACTTCATTAACAATACTGGAGATACCAAACTTCCAGCAGATAAGATTAATTCTTTATTGATTGTAATATCAAAATGCTCACCTTGCCGCTGCACACGTATCGAATGCACTTGACCATCAGTATGCTGAATATGCTCCACCTCGCATTCTGTAACAACTGTTAGATTTGATCGTGACAATATAGGTTGGACAAAGGCTTTAAAGCTGGATAAACGCTTACCGTCCTGTTGTGTGAGATCATAGATTCCGATGCCTTCACTTGATGCAGCATTAAAATCTTTGTTTTCATTGAGATTTAAAAATTTTGCAGCTTGGATAAACATTCGAGACAATGGATTAGGATCTTTAGGTCGATCGACAAACAGCTCACCATTTAGACCATGAAAAGAAGCATCTTGACCAATTAGATTTTTTTCAGAATATTTGAAAAAAGGCAGTACCTCTTTCCATCCCCATCCTGTACAGCCCTTTTCTTCCCAATTGTCATAATCAGATGCATTGCCACGAATATAGATCATGCTATTCATCGAACTTGAACCGCCTACAACTTTACCGCGTGGCACATGAATTTGACGATTATTCAAACGTTTCTGAGGTGTTGAGTAAAAATTCCAGCTATATTTTTTACTCTTGTATAAGGTAATTGTTCCCGATGGGATATGAATACGAGGAGATCGATCACTCCCTCCTGCTTCAATCAAACATACCCGAGTATTGGGGTTCTCACTTAATCGTTTGGCAATTACACTTCCTGATGAACCTGCGCCAACGATCACATAATCATACCCCTGTTGCTGTAGGTCTATATTTGCAACTCGAGGCAATGTCCGTTTATATAAGCTTGCCACAACATAATACAATGGACTCACCACGAACAAGCCAACTGCCCATGAGATATCGACCTCACCCAATAATTTGGCAAATGAACCCATATAAAGTGGTGTAGATAAAAATGGGATCTGTATCAAAATCCCGATGATATAGCACGTTAATGCAGGCCAATTAAAATAACCATAAATCCCACCATCTCGCTTAAAGAAAGATGGTACATCATATTCAGCATGATGGATAAAATAGTAATCGACCAGATTAATCGCAGTCCATGGAATCAAGACACACATGAGCAAGAGTATAAAATTCACGTAACTGTCAACAAAAGTGTCAGAGCTTGAAATAGATAAAAACATTGCCACACTAAATAGACTTAATGCCACGATACTTCGGGCAATCATTCGAGGTGACCAACGATGAAAAATAGTTTGAAGAATCGTAATGCTTGAAAGTGTGCCACAATATAAATTCATTGCATTTGTGGCAGCGATTCCTAAAGAAAATACAATGATGAGTGCTGTACTAAAAATCCCAGTACCCGTTAAATAGATAAGCCCCTCTATAAAATTACCACTATAAGCACGAGAAACAGTCAGTCCTAATACCATTGAAATTAATGAGCCAAGTGAACACCCCCAATAACTTGCCCAAAATGCAGTTTTGGCACCAGTTTCTTTGGGTAAATAACGTGAGTAATCGGATACATAAGGGGCATATGCCAACTGCCATAATGCAGCAATAGATAATGTTCCCATAAATCCAATGGCTGAAAATTCACCGAGCTGAAAGAAATCAATCGGAAAATGTTCAGCATTAAATACCCGAAAGAATGCTGCAACAAGCATAAGGCCAGAAAGCACTGTAAGAATCTGGGTATATTTATGAATCAGTTTATAACCAAAAATTACTGCAATCAGACTCACAATAGCAATAATACTGATGCCTTGTACTTTGGTGATTGGTGCATAAATCGTATGTAAGGCTTCACCACCAACCACCAGATTGGATGCATAAAAACCTAAATACATAATCACAACGACACCAACAACAAGTAATGCGCCATAGAAACCAAATTGCCCACGGGTCTGAATCATTTGAGGTACAGCAAGTTGAGGACCTTGAGCAGAATGAAGTGCCACAAAAATTGCACCAACAAGATTGCCTAAAACTAATGCTAGCAATGCTGCAACAAAATTCAGATTAAAAACCGTAACTGCTAACGACCCCGTAAACATGGTCAATAACATAATGTTAGAACCAAACCAGATGGTAAATAGATCACGTGCATTACCGTGGCGTTGATTTTCAGGAATTGCCTGAATCGTACTACTTTCGATAGTTGATATAGACATACGGAATCCATTCCATAAATAAAAATAGTTATAGCGGCTTTCAGAATGGGCTTAAATTTTTATATTCAGCATCAAACCTTTGGTTTTTTTAAAGCAGACCTCAACATAACTCATGATCTGTCACCCCAAGTAAGTGATAAAAGCAGCAAGATAAATTTTTTTGTTGTTAAAAATGATAAGAATGCCCTCTAAAGAATGAGAACAAGTAAATAAAAATCATCACGATAAACAGTAGATTCAGCTTTTTTGATGCATTTGTTTTGAATATTTTATTATCCCTTTCCTCCCTCAACGCCATAACATAAAAAAATAAAGAGTGTGAATCAACAAAAAAAGGGCTATGGAATAGTCCAAATTTTTATCAATTTATGAAAAGGATATCAATATGATCAAGCCATTGATTTTAGGTTTAATGCTGAGCACGATAGTCACTCATTCAGTGATAGCCAGCGCAAATTCTTATTTTTCCTCACTGAGTTTAAGTGGAAGTACAGGACTCACCACCGACTATCGTTTCCGTGGCTTATCTCAGTCACGCAACGATCCTTCTGTACACGGTGCATTGACACTGACACATAACTCTGGTTGGTCTGTCGGTATATTTGCTGCAAATGTTGACTTTGGTAGCGCAACATCACCAAATTTTGAGTTCAGTTCCTTTATTGGCTATAACACTGAATTAAATTGGTTTGAACAGTTGAAACCAACGCTAGACTTGAGCTTTAACCGATACAGTTACCCCGGTTGGTCAGACTGGGCATGGAATGAACTTTCAGCCCGTTTAATTTTTGATACTGTATTTTTAAGTAAAGATCATCTCGTCACCAACCTTAACTATGCTAATGGCTTTGCGGGCAATGCTTGGAACCTAAACCTCGGATATTCTGTACCTTTTGCTGAAACAGGGTTCGGTTTAATATCCAATGTGGGATATTCTGCGATTAAAAATAAAGGGGCATTGATTGATGCGAACGCTGACCGATATATTGACTGGAAAGTCGGCTTGAATTATGGCTTTAGAGCCTTTGAGGGGCTAACAGCGGAGTTATCTGCGGTTGGTACCAACCTCGATACAAACACACTTACTAGAAGCGAAAAACGCACAGTATCCAATGGTGCCATTTTCAGCCTCACCAAAGCATTTTAGAATGCTTAAGCTGCAATAAATAGACATCAAATCAAGGTTCACATATTGCTTTAATATTAGAAATCTAGATTTAAGATTGAACATTTAGCTTCATTTTCACAATGCTTTAATTGGGAATGTCAAAATACTGCATACGCTGATGAAGAATGTTAATGACCACAAAGCTCACTTAAATACTACCCATGTATAAAACTTCATTTTTATTGATAGTTTCTCTATTTATCATTTCAACTGAGTAGCACAAACTTAGATTTATTTATTCAATACGCTGGTGGGTTTAGATGCCTCAAAACTCACCAGATTTTAAAATAGGGAATGCTCTAATTAATTATCGAATTTCTTTAATACATAGGCTTGCATTGGTGCGGTGTGATGTTGTTTAAAATACACACGGTTCTCTTCAGTTCCATTCAAAATTTTATCGAGATCCATCACCAAATTGTTTTTCTCATCCACTTTATAAAAAAACTGAATTCCTTCGATTCGATTTACAATAATTTCATGCTGAGCTTCATCGTAAATCCAAGTATTTTTTTGATAGCTTCGATTCGATTTTACATCACTATTTTCATAGGTCATTTTTCCCATATACACAAAAGTACGATGAGCTGTTCCATCGGCAAGTAAGTTAATAATAAACTCTGCATTGCCCTTTTCACACTTGGCAAATGGATCATCACAGCTTATCTGAACATGATAACGTCCAATAAACGCTTCAGCTTTTGTTGGTAAGCTTTCATTATTTGGTGCAGCAAAGCCTTTCATTTCAGCCATTGCAGGTAAAGTCGCCTGACCTGCAACTTCACTTAGTTTCTTCCCATCACTGGCAGGCACAGCTTGCGTTTCTTCTTGCAAAGCAAGTTCACTAGATGAATTCTGTGTATCAGAATCATGCTGTTGTTTACTACTTGATTTTGAAGAATCACAAGCACTCATAAGGCTACAAATACTGATACCCAAGACCCCAAAGAAACTTGTTTTATGAACCATCAAATGCATAAATCCCAATAACCCAATTATACTGAGCGCAACACGACAAATATTAATTTCATCTGTATATAGTATTGCGTTGTACTGCTTCTCGAAATCTTAAGCATCTTTTTTTTACAAAAGTATAAAAAATACATTTTTTCAATCATTCAGCACACTTTTTTACGACAGCTTTTTTACAGCATTTTGAATAATTTAAGAAACATTGTTACACAGTATTAACAATTTTAATGCGTACATTACTTGAAGAATTTCAGCATAGCTCCATTATTTAAAGTACATAGATTCATTTTTAAATGTTCAACTAATGACTAATGAATGAATTATGTCTTATAACTTTCTGAGGAGATTTAAATGGCCAATTCTGGTTTATATCGTTCAAGCCGACATAATATGATCGCCGGTGTTATGGGCGGTATTGCTGAACGTTTTGGTTGGAATGTTACATTACTGCGCATTATTTTCGTGATCGTTTCATGTATGAGTGCTGCATTTCCAGGTATTCTGGTCTATCTGATTCTTTGGTTATTGATGCCTAAACAGAATTTACGTTTGAATGATCAGCAAGGTTATCAACGTCCTGTACGCACAATTTACGAAGAAAAAACCCATTAACTAAGATTCTTTTAAACATTTTCCCCTTTTCAGCTACAACAGTTCCCCCAAACTGCTGTAGCTTTTTTTATTCAACAGCACTTTATTGTTGCTGATTCAACTGTTGTTGCAATGCTGCAATCATATCCGCACGACTAATGATTCCGACCAGTTTCTGATTTTCAATCACAGGGATATAGTTAAAAGAACGTTCCACAAAATATGGCACTAAATCTTGAATCGGCTGTGTAGGTTGTACGGTCACAACCTGTCGATCCATAATTTGCTTTACATAGTGTTCCCAAGATGCTCGTGGATCAGCCGCTCGTTTAAACCATTCAACAATTTCATACAGCGCCAATGTACCCACCAACTCATGTGCGACATTGACGACGGGTAAACTCATTAGATTTACCCGTTTGAATTTGTCTAAGGCTTGGTGAATATCATCCTGTTCATCTAAGCTAATCACATCTTTACTCATAATATCCTGACAAAGAAACTCATGAACTGCGCGTGCATTGGCTTTCTCTTGTGCTTCTAAAATGATTTTTTGTAAATCATATTCACTAATGTCTAAAAGCTGAGTTTGATGTTCTAAAACCTCTTGAATATCTTGGGGTTGGATGGTGACTTTTTGTGTGGGTGTTGGGTCTTTAGATCGAACATTGAGCTGTGCAGCTTGGGGGTACTGTTTACCTAATAGCCGATTAAAAATGATTGCGATAAGCAACAAAAATACAGAGTTGATCAATACGGGATAGAAAATAAAATGATAGCCCAGTTGATGTACAGAATCGCCACCCAATACCGCAGTAATCGCCACCGCACCACTTGGTGGATGTAAAGAGTCTGTACTCATCATCAAAAAATTGACAATGCAACGGCAATGCTAAATGCTTCCGTCGGATTGGAAATAAATAGTGCACAAGTCACACCAACCAAACCGGCAATGGTATTGCCAACGACCATATTCCAAGGTTGCGCCAATGGACTTGCTGGTACTGCGAATAGCAATACAGAGGATGCTCCCATCGGTGCGATATACCATGCGTTAAAGCCGCCTAATACATACCAACAAATCAGTGAAGATATCGCTAAACCCAGTAGTGCACCTAAGCCACAAAGTAAACGATCTTTAAGGGGTAACACTTTAAAATTGGGTTTTAAGGTATTTAACCATTCAAGTTGCGTATGAAACACGACGATCCTGCACTTTTGCACTGTTGAAGTGCGAATTATACGTTGTTGTGATTATAAGATGTATTTATTATCCATCTTAGTTGTATAAATTTTTCCACTATATTTCTCATAAGGTGATTTTTTATCGGGTATATTCAGTTAACTGCTCTAATCTTTTGCCATATTCTTGCATAGGGCAAAATTCATACATCGGTGAACCAATATAACGCCCTGCGTTTTGACACTCCTGATCAACATAAGCTTTCCATAAGCGTTGTGATTTTAGCACTTCCGTATAACGTTCCTGTTGATTGTCTTGCTGGCTTTGTTTTTTAATATCATCTAGCACTTTGACAATTTCTTTTTCATAAAATGCTTTGCCTTGATGACTGCAAGCTTCTACAACAGCATTATTAATATTGCCCAACCCCAGTTCTTCAATTGTTTGATCAACACATTTATTGTATACATCTGCTTTCATATCTCGATTTTCTGCATATAGTAAGGTGGGAAATATCACAGTAGAAAAAATAATCATTTTTAGGCATGCTTTAATTATTTAATCTCTTTTGTTGTTTTGATCATGGTTCAATATAGCAATAAATCTATTTTAAAAGCTTTATTTTTAGCGCCGAGTATTAGCTTAATCCTATTAATCACTTTTTTTCTTTTCATGAATCATCAATATGATGTGCAGTCGTTACTAACCGTATTCGGCATTAGCTTAATGATTTATTTGATTTACTGTGTGATCGTCATTCCAATTGCATATGCACTTTCTTTATGGCTTGCACATAAATATTGGCTTAATTTTTTCAGTATTTTCGCGGGTTCATTATTGATGTGGCTGATTGTTACCATGATTGGTTATTTGGTTTTTACGGGCGCGTTCCCAACGCCCATCTGGAAATTATTCAGTGACTGGTTTTTCTATGCAATTGCAATATTTTCAGGTTGCTGTTATTGGGGATTTTTACAAGTATTTTCCTCTCAACCACGAACTGATTCCATTGAATAAAAAGTCATGACATTTTCATGATGAACTTCCAACATCCAACTTCTTGTTTGATCCACAATATTTAAACTTATTCCGACAGACCAACTAAAAATATCCCAATGTTTCACAAAAACTTTCCATTTGGTTTTGATTACATTTTCATCATATAACATGTAAATATCTTGATCGAAAGGAATTTTTTTCTGAAATAACCATTCTCTTACTTGAGCAATCTCAAGATCAGAATTCCAACTTTCGGAAACATTTAAGTATTGCTCATCCCTAAATGTTTTAGGCATTTCTTTATACATGAGCCGAGAAAACTCAGTGGTGAACCGTACCATGTTTGTCGGAGACTCAACATTCTGAGAAACTACTCCGATGAAAAAATCAAACTATACCCCTGAAATCAAAGAAAGAGCGGTTCAACTTGTTATTGAATCCGAAAAAGATTATCCATCGAATTGGGCTGCAATCACTGCTATTGCTCCCAAGATAGGTTGTACCCCTGAAACACTGCGTGTTTGGCATCAAAAATATTTGGATCAACAAAATCCAGTTAAAGTACAGCATCTTTCAGATCAAGAACGTATAAAACAACTGGAACGTGAAAATAAAGAACTGCAACGCGCTA
>WNDP01000090.1 GCA_009912575.1 Acinetobacter bereziniae | reverse complement strand
CTGCTTTGATTCCCCCCTGCGCTGCGAATAGGCTGACTTTTCCTAACGCATGTCCCAACAGATTTTTTTGGGTACTCAGGTTAATGCTATCGCCTGCGCTATGGTTAATGATGCCTGTTGCTGAAAGGTGAATATCTTCGGGCGTACTCAAAGCAATACCATCCACAGAACTGAGTAACATGATGGCTTTTTTATACTTAGCAACATCTTTTTCAATTTCTTCTGCAAAAGCTTTCAATTGCTCAAGCGACTCAATTTCATCGGTCTTTTGGTTCTTGGCAATATCACTTAAGGCTTTGCTGTTGATTTGACTGCCTTCAAGTTGCTTTTTGGCAATCTCACTCTCTAAATGATCACCTTTGGCTTGGTTTTGAGCATAGGTCGAAATCAGTAAGCCTTGCCCTGCACGTACTGCACCCCATTGGTCTGTACGTAATTCAAAACCCTCACCACGATCATCACTTTCCGCTTTATCTTTTGGATGACTGAGCTTCCCAAGATTCAGTTGACTCGCGCCATGACTACTCTGTAACTGACTACTGATTTGCCCTGTGGTGTCATCAAACCTCAGTTGGTTATAGCCACTGCCCTGATATTCCTTACTTTTAATCCCAGCCAATTTCTTGGTATCTGGCAACTTGCCTTTGCCATCAAACTTGGTCGGGCTGCGTTGTGCTTCATGAATTCGCCCCACCACAAAGGGTCTATCAATATTGCCATCAAAGAAATCGATGACAACAATCTCTCCAATACGCGGTAAGAATCTTGCCCCATAGCCTTCACCTGCCCACGGAGTCAGCACATCGACCCAAGCCGAGTCGGTATCATTGTCATTCGAGCCTGCACCACCATCATGGGTGTTGTCTTCATTACGGGTAAACAGGAAGCGAACTTTGATGCGCCCCCATTCATCCACATGGATTTCTTCTCCACTCGGCCCAACCACTTTGGCACGTTGCGGTGATGCCACCGGACGGTGTTGCAGTGGATTGTATTCAGGAACAATCGCAATATTACGTCGTAGTAACGTCAGTGTATTGGCTTGGCGTTCCTCACTATTGTTTGTGGTAATTATGTTTGTTTGCCAATTGCTTTGTTTTAACAAAGTTTCGACTTGGTTGGTTAAGTCTTTCGGTAAATTATTTTGGTTATAAAAGGTTTTAGATATGATCAGAAATTGCCGATCAGCAGCATCTTTTAGATTTATGCTTGGATGTTCATTCAGTTCGAAATGATAGCCAACATGCGCATCTCGTACTGTTGAAACCGCAGTAAACTGCTTGGCTTGCACATTATAGTAATTACTGAGGTTTTGGTTAAAGCGCTCGATTTGACTGTTGCCCGATGGTGTTGCACCATCTTCTCCATTGAGATCTTGTATCCATGCAGGGCTAAAGTGCCATGCTTGTTCTAAGCCTAGACTGGCATTGTCATAATTTTCACTATGAGTGTGTTTGCTTTGCACACTGCCTGCACCTTCATCCGTATCCAATACATCGGCTTGCCAACGTTGGATATGGACTGAAGTCGGTTGAAGTGAACGTTGTCCAGTAAAATTAGTAATTGAGTCACTGGTTTCTACAGCTGAGCTACGATGAAAACGGATATTACGGCGTTCTAAGGCACTAAATTGCGTGTTGTCATCAATTAATCTTAACTTTTGTGCTTGGATTTGTTCTGTTGTACTCGACACTTTGAGCTGTGCTTCATCAATCAGCCAGTTTATGCCCTCACTTCTCATCAAACGTGTTAGAAAGTCGAAATCACTTTCAGATTGCTGCATGAGGATTGGACGGACATCATAGTCTTTGGTCAGTCCGCTCTTGTCTAAAGTGAGGCTTGAAGCAAACAGTGGGCTACGTTGCACCCATTCCTGAAATACGGTTTGAATTACCTCAACAGCCGACTTCGCCATAAACACACGGGAATTTCTACGATGTTTCCACAGTGCGGTAGGGTCTTCAACCTTAAGACGATACATGCAAAGAGAACCATCACTCGCACCTGCATCTGCATGGGTGACAATCCCTGAAATTCGATTGAGTTCGGATTGATCATTGACGATATCAACAGCGACTTGAGCACCAATAAACTGCTTTAAAGGTATTTCTGAATTTGTCGAAAGACAGATCAATTGCAGTTGAATTCCCTCATTCAACTGATGTGTGCCCTCAATGCGCTGAAGAAAAATTTGATCATTGAGCCTAATATTTGAAAATTGCAAGTGTATGGCACGCTTTTGCGCTGTAAGTCCCAACTGCTCTAGAGCAAAATAAATATTGTTAGACATGGTTTTTAATATTTATTTAAAATAAATTAAACATTAATCTTACAAAAAAAGCTTTTATTTTGTCTAGATTTAATTTTATTTTAAGAATTAGTTATGTTTCATTTTATTTCAATTTTTAAAGTAATCAATTTTCGCCAATAGTGAATAGCCTCCTAAAATCACAACTATCATCGTGAAGTTTGTGAAATTGTTATAGCACACAGGCTATCTGATGAGGTTTAAGTTGCTTACACCTACGTAAGGCTTATTTAGAGATAAAGATTCAGTTCGATGATCGATTAAAAGATCATCTATAAAAATTCGAACTTACAGAAAATAATTCACAGAACCCAATTTTCCTCTATGTGTAGACTTACTGAAAAAAATTTATTAATTAGATTAACTCTAGATTCAAGTTATTAATTTAGTTTAAGAAAGTCCAGCTTTTATCTAACGATACTCTGTCTTTAAAACCATTGCATCTCAAATTCAAGTCAATAAATAATATAGCCTTCATATAAATAGTTAGGATATCAATTAGCTCTAAATTTTTACTTATACAGGTTTGTATATTATTTAATCAATCAAAGTAATTCAATGATGGATTGGACAAATAAGTTAAATTTAAACATTATTATCAATAACTTAATATATTTTTAAAATTTCATGGCGTAAATTTGGTGTAAACTTACTTTAAATTAATTTAAAGTAAGTTTACAAATTCAATTAATTTAATCAGGAATACTAATTAAATATTTTTGAGCAGGTCTATCAGCCAGCCACTCAAACAGTCCTAAAACATCAGCATTAATTTTAGATAACTCTTCAGCAGCAATAGCTCTCCATGCTAAGTTTCCCGGACCATCGAATATTTTTCTTAATTCTCGAATGACATTGAGAACTTTCTCTGACCATTCAATAAATTCAGTAGCCCCCCAATAACTTACCCCCTCAAGGTGTGGAATTGCGCCATCTCTTGCCTTCGTCACAGGTGTTAATATGACTGGTAAAATTTTACAATTTTTATATGATTGATCATGATCATTCAACCATTTTGGATGAGATGCTACTTGTCTTGCTTTAGTTGCGCTCAAAGAGGAAGTAGTTTCTGCATCAACATGATCTTCAAAGACTATTACAAAGTCTCCCTTAAACCACCAAGGATCAGGTGAAGCTTCAGATTCAACTTTATTGGCACTAAACCCAAGATATTTACCAAGTTCAACTTGTGCCATTTCAAATGATTCTGGCTTACTAAGTCCTTGCCTAATTTTTGCCTCATTGGCTACAAACTTGGTATTTGAAATCAAACCTAAATTAATCAAATTACTTTCAATTTGTTCAATCTGCTGCATTATCAATACATTTCTTTGATCTTCTTTTTCTTCATCAGATACAATCTTCATTTCTCTTGAAAGAGAGGTGAGCCAAGGTATTGCAATAGCTATTTTTTTAGCTTGTAAATAATGTTCGCGAGCAACTACATCAAAACCAGTATGTCCTTCCAAATATGCCTGATCTGCAGCTGAACCAGCGTAATACTGCCATAATGCTCTATATCCTTTCAGATCAGGATGCTTTAAGACACTTAGGACCTCTCGTGCTGCTTCTCGTGCTTCTATAGAGTCACCACTCCATAAAGCTTTTTGCCACTTAATTTCGTATTTAACAGCATGAGATAATTCTTCCATAGCTGGAAATTGCTCTTGTACAGCTATAGCTCTACTTTCCAAAATCGATTGATTCGCATCCTCCCAATCAGTTTCATGCTCAAAGAAAATTTCAAAATTTTCAATTAAATCTTGTATATCTGCTTCGGTAGACTGGTAAATACCAAATTCAAGCTCTGCTTGGAGTTCTGGATGAAAGTATTTTCTTTTTTTTGAATCTGTTAAATAACAGCTTAATTCATCACCTGTGATTATTACTGCAGAATAGTCATTGAGTCCACGGGTACAACGCCCAATCGCTTGTAGAGCCCGCGTCTGAATTCGATCATTAAATAGTAAGCTAGCTCCCATTTTATTGATGAAAAAGCGCTCTTGTAAATTGATCGATTGAGAAAGTCCATCAACGAATAATAATCTACAATCATCTTCAGGAAAGTCTATACCATCATACCTATTTGCAATCACGGCTACTGCTTGGTCGTTTTCAATAAAATCTGACTTACTATTTTCAAGTTCATTTGCGGTAAAAACTGGGAACCCTAAATGTATATCGACATCATTTGAAATTTCTTTAGCTGCTTCATTATTAGATGTTAAGACTATGCTACGCCCAGCCTTCGTCATTAAAGTTCTTCTCAATTGAACTATTTGTTCACTATCCAATGATTTTTCAGGAAAAATAAAAAATCTACGCCCGATACCTTGAGTATCCCAGCCTGCAGGAATAGGTAACCTCTTAATATCAGGTCTACCAGTTAATCTCTCTAAGTCTCCACCTAGACCTAAAGTAGCAGACATATATATTCTTTGCTTCGCACTTGTAAAAGGACTATGTACCCACGTTGGAGGAATTAAAGGTTTAATAAGAATTTCATTAGAAGATACATAAAGTTGGCATGCATTTAGATGATCTTGCAACATGCCCCATGCATATCTTTGATTATTTTCACTTGATAAATGAGCATTAATTGTTGCTCTTAAATCATGAGCAATAGTTAATAATTTCTTTGTAGGTATTTTATCAACCCATGTTGCATCTTCTATACCGGACCATGCTCCTAATAATCTTGCAAAATTTTGCTCTGGTAAAACAGCCTTTAAAACTCCCGAAATCGCCTTATATAGGATCACATCACTTTCCTCAGTACGACTAACACTGAAAGTCCAAAGAGACTGTAAATAGTTTTCCGCAGCATGGGCATCATCAATAATAATAACATCAGCATTATTGAAAAAAGGTCTAGTATTAAATAAACTATTATAAGTAGTTACGGCAACTCTATTACCATCTAAATACGCAGACTTTGCATCAGGCGAATAATATTTAGCTGAACCAACGAAGCCTTCAACTTGTAGACCATATTTATTATTTGCCTCCTCTACTACTTGATTTACTAGTTGTCGGGTAGGACATAAGAACACTACTCGTTCGTTAAATTTTCTCCTCCTCCACTCAGCTAATAGCAAACCAACTAAAGTTTTACCACTACCTGTAGGGAGTTGAATTGCTATGTCTTTTTCATTTAGTGCTTTCTCAACATAACTTCTTAAAATTTGGCCTTGATGATCAAATAAACTTGCATGTTTTCTCCGAGGTAGATCATTGAATAATCTATCTGGACCATCAGGAACCGCTGATTTTGTGACTGGTTTTTTAAAAGCCATTTCAATTACTTCTCAAAAAATATACATAAATTAGACTTCGGACCTTATCCAGTGCTTAGGTATCAATCCATCATCAATACTTTTCCAATTGCGCACTTCAATAGTATTTTTTAAATTACCCCATATAGACTGATCAGCATGTTCTAAAACTATTATCTGATAATTATAGTTCGATCTATTTAGACCATATTCAAGCATCTCAAAAATTCGTTTTGTAGCATTTAAATCATGATTCCTAGTATAATTCTCTAAATTTTCAGAAATCGAAATATTATCTAGTTCATTATATCCAGAGACTGCTGTAGGAAAATAAACTTGACTTGGCTGGTCTATTACCAAAAAGTTAAAAATAGGAGAGTTTTTTTGCTTTGAAAAATATTCATGCAAAGCTAAGAATGTCGAGATATGATAGCCCATCCAGTTTTCTCCACTACCAACCTCCCATAAAAACTCTTTTGTCTCTGAATTATTCTTATCAAACCTTAATGTGAGTTCGACTTTATCAAGTGTAATCTTACCTCTACTTTCTAATTCAAAATTATCAGCATACAACTTTATAAGACTCCCAATTTCTTTATTAGTCTTATATTCAAGATCTAATTTACCAGAATTCATAAAAAACAAGTCAATCTTTTGAATTTCAGAATTTAATTCTTGTATTTGCAGACTAAGATCATCTTCATTATTATTTTCATTATAGTTTATTAATAAAGCTTGTATTCGACCAATTAACACATAAATCTTATTTAATGATCCTTGTTTACTACTATTATCTATTTCTAAGGCTAAAATATTTCTTCTAACTTCATGTAATTTATTCTGGTTTTTCAATAAATCAGATTTAAGATTTTCTATTTCTACATCTGCAATGGGATTTTCATATAAAACACCTGATAATTTATTTATTCTTCTTACTTTTTCATCTAAGTTATTTATTAAAATACCTAGCTGATTATTATTTGACCCACATGCAACACAATAACTTTCTTCAGATAATTTATCTTTTAACCATTCAAAATTAACAACTCTACTACTCTCCAACTTAACAGCTGAAGAAAAATCATTTGCCCTATTTGTTAAAGATTCAACTTTTCTTATTTTAATTATTATTTTATCAATTTCACGTTGAATCTTTTCTTCTTTAATCCTCAACTTACCAAAAACATTATTAGAATAAAAAAAGTTAGGTTTATTTATAAAACTTAGAATCTCATCACTCTTGTTTACTTCAACAATATTTATAAATTTTTCTATTTTATCTTCCAATGTGTTTTCAATATCATCTTCAATTAATCCTAACTCAACAGCTTTAAACCATAAATTATTTACATCTCCAGTCCAAGCATTTATTTCTCTTCGCGTAGCATTTTGTTTTTTATTAGATTATCTCTTTCTCTAATTTTAATTGCTCTTAGCCTTTCCTTTATTAAGTATTGATTGTCTACAATCCCTAATGCTAGAGGTAAAATCTTTTTAAGTCTTTCCTTATGCTCTGATGAGTCAGCTTTATAAAATAAAGTATTAGGGTTAGCCACAATATGTTGCGGTAAAAAATTAAAAGCAGCCAAATCTCTATAAGATGCTTTTGCATCAAATCCCTTATTTTCCTCATCTGTAGTTTGTGGTAAATCACTAATTTTTAAAATTCGATTATTGAATAAATTCTTTAGCTTTAAATCATTAAAGTTAGAGACTAAATTCTCTGGAATTAATGCATTAACATCAAAGCTTTTCACAAAAAATTCTCTACTTACTTGCTTGTTTCGCGGACTTCTTCTACAAATCAAAACCTTGTTATTATTTATACATACAACTACGCCAAACCAATCAACTTCATTACGAATTAATCCTACAGGTATAGAGCACCGACTTGCCCCTAAGCAGTAGTCAATAATTGAAATAATTGAATATTTCCCCGTCCCACTTCTTCCATGAATTACATTGACTTTGTCTATACTAAATTCTATCACTTCAAGTTTATTAACTTTATTAACAGGCCAAAGTATAATTTTTTCCAAATAAAATTTCATTTTACTTACCCAACAACATTAAATACAGTTCAGCTGTACTATGATTTTTAAACCAATACGCCAACCTATTAATTGCACTAATCATTTCTTTTGGAGCACTTGTATATTTATAACCAGAAGGCCAACGCTTAAAGTTAGAAATTATATAAACTTGATTTTCAGTCTCTATTTTGTCAAGTAATTTTGTTGTATTATTTCTTTTATTTATAAGTATACAGCTTTCTTTATGCCATATTAGCGGGAGTACTAAAAGTATTTTTAATAGGTCGGGTCTATCTAAATCTGCACTTAAAATCTCATATTTTTTTACAAAATAAGTTATTAGCAAACAAGCCAACGCACTATTTTGAATAAGATTTTTATCCAAGTAATTTTTCCCACTCATTACCTTTACTCCTTATTCTTATATAAATCATGCCAGTAAACAAAGTAAGGAGCATTATCAGTGTTTGCTAAGTAATGATAATTTCCTCTAGTAAAGTAGTTATGTACTGTAGAATTTTGTCCTAATGGTGCCAAATAGTTCGGATCAAGAGTTTTAAGAATTACCTTTTTAGCTCGTCCAATTTCATCAACATCTAAATTAAATGTTTGCTCATCCACAAAAATTGACCTCCACCTATCATAAAGCCCTGAGTTTCTTTCATCCCATTCTGATGGCAATACTTCCCCTTCATCTTCTAATCTAACTTTTTCTGAATAAAACCCCCAATAATGTTCAAGTGCTTGATCACAAAACACATCACTTATTCCCATAGTAATCAATTGTTTTAAAAATAAATGTTCACGACTATCACTTTGTAGATATTCTTTATAACTAGTTGACATTAATGGTTTCTCAATAAATTTTCTTACCCTCCTAATACTTATTTCTTGAAAAAGCCTTTGGTTAACTCTTGATTTATCTAGCCAAGCTGAATCTTTTTTTTTCCATTTTTCTTGACAAAATTGAATCATAAAGCCTATTAAGCTCTGATATATCTCTTCAGCATACTGTTTATAATCATCAGGCAAGTGAAACAAATTTTGTGTAGCAAATCTTAAGTTACTTTCATCTTTTGTTGCATTAATGTCCCCTAACTCTAAATTTCTAATCAAAAAATTTAATTTTTCTTCTGGATAAGTTGCTACAGTTTTAATTTTTTCCGCATTGCCTTTTCCATCGATACATTTTGAAGCAATATCTTTAATAAGACGGATACACTCTTGGACTTCATTTTCACTTTCAGCTGCAGCTAATTGATGAACAAAAGAGTCTTCTTTTACTTCTGTATTGGTCACTAAAATATAGTTTATTATTGAAAATTCCTTCTGGATTTCGTCCATACTATCTAGCCAGATATGCAAACTGTGCCAAAGATTTTTACTACTATCCTGAAATGTATTTTTATCTAAATTTACTGTATGTTTATCTTGTTCTAAAGTAATTTTAAGACTTAATTGATCATCAAGAATGATTTCTACCACATCATCTTCAGTTTCAATACCAACTATTAAGTTAGAAGTATCACTACTTAAAAGACGAAATAAAGCCCTTTGAAATTGAAAGATATAACCTGCTATTTTTCCACTAGCTTCGGTTGTTATAGCCCCCATAAATCCCTCTTAAAAAAAGAAAATATATACTATTTAATATAATTCAACGTAGAATAATTTTTTCTTAGCTGAAGCTAAAACCTTTTTCAAACTATCCCTATTCTATTGTATCTTAAATGCTTAAAAATGTTTAACTCATTTTAACTACCATTCAAATCATCATTATCTGTACCATCTAATAAAGTTACATTTTCTATCAAATCATTAATTCCTATTTCGTTTTCAATAGGGTCTGCCTAGTACTAATGGACATAGATCAGGTGATGGGCATGGGTGTTGTACTACCCCTTGTTGGGTTAAGCGTTGGCAGGTTTCTCCATTGCCCACACATACAGGACGTCCTGTTTGACGATCAAATAAACTGTACTCTGCCCTTAGATTGAGTTCAGGATCATTAAAGTTAATCCGTACAGGAATAGTTCTGAGCTTTTGATTTTGTGCTTTGACTCGGAGTGGTTCATCGAGTGGATGCTTTATTCATCCATCTTTGCCTTGGATTTGACTGGTAATCGTGAATTGATCATCCTTTTCAGGCAGACGCTTACCATTCTTTTCTACCATCTTGCCGTTACTATTTCTGCCAAGTATTGGTGGTGTAATGGCTAAACCTTTAATCATGTTGATTTCCTCATTCGTTTAAATTAAATAAACATAAAAAAGCCCATGCTGTGGGCATGGGCTGATATAAGCTTGCTTGTTGGTATTTTCGTGATGCTTGTGGATAAAATCTGACTTATCCACCATGGCATACATCTGAAAACGCCGTGTCCCGTGCTTGGCTGGTGGAAACTGATTGATATACTCAGGATGTGATTTGAGTAAAGCTTTACTGTCTAAGCTGACCGAATCTTTAGATTTCTTCCACGTCACTGAACCTGTTAAGAATGTTGCTCGTTCAGCCTGTTGCATCTTGGCCTGAAGTTGATGTTTGAGTAAGTCGAATTGCTCCTGATGCTTTTCGATTTGGTTGCGTGCCTGAATCAGTTGTTCAAACTGTTGATTGGCACTTTCGTCTTCGGTTAAATCTGTGATCGTCAGTGGAATATGTTCAGCATAAATCACTTGCTAAGTTTTGGTTGTGAATTCAGCTGCATTCGCATCAGATGAATCTCTTTTCCATACACGTCAAAAAATGTCATTCTGCATGAATTATATACTGTATTATCAATTCAGAATAAGTTACCTTAAAAGTATATAATGTAGTCTGCTGGACCAATGTCATTAGTTATATACTCACTAATGACTACTTATAGTAAAGTTCTAAAGATAGCTTCTAACGTTATAGGCTTAATTTTGTATGAATAATAAATTCTTTAAAACAATATTGATTGTCACTTTATGCTTTACACAATTCACTTTTGCAGAGATTCCTAAAGAATTACTTTATCAGTTGCCTAAAAATATTGATTCAACACAACTCGCAACAATTGAAGGTTTTCAAGAAACCAGCACCCCTTTAAAGTTCATAAAAGCTCGTATTTATATTAATCAAATCAATGGCAAATCCACATTAAACCAATCAAAAGACTGGAATAAAACCTATTCCATTCTACCCACACAGACAACTGTTCACTTCACCTCTGATGCTCAGCAATTATTTTCTTCAGGTGAGCTGAATTTTACTGCTCAAACAGGGCAAAAATATCAAATCAAAACCAATCAAGCGGATAAAAACAGCTATAAACAAGGCATTCAGTTTTGGATTGAAAATTTAACAACGGGTGAGGTGATAACAGAAAAGCAATTTGCTCATACAGTAGCAAATCAACCTCAACAAAATTATGTCCCAGTCATCATTAACAAATAAATGAGTTTTATATGCGCTTATCATTAAAAGTATTTCTGCTCTCGTTCCCTCTACTCTTTACCGGTTGTATAAGCACACCTAAAAATATAACGCCAATAGAATACTATACTCAACCAACTACCTCAGAACAGACAGCAACAATAATCGGTGATATGTTTGAGCGTAAATATATTGCAGACACAATCGCTTATGTATTTGCTATAGATCAAAAAAAAGTGGAGAACGGGCCTGAAAACCTTAGTAATCCACTTACAATATCTGCAGGTCAACATGACATACAAGTTTGGTGTGGACGTGGTGGCTTTAAGTATACCAATTTAATCAAAGCGAATTTTGAAGCAAAAAAGGCATATCAAATTGGCTATGAAATGAACCCCAATAAACAAGAAGGTTGTGTATTTTGGATAACTGATTTAACAACAAAAAAACCTATTACTGAGTTAGTCTATGGTGTTGAAGTAGGTGAATATGCCGATCCGAAAAAGCTTCATCCTTTAACACATTATCTTGAACCTCGACCTAGAATTAATCAAGGTTATACGGTTCCAATACGGGTCATTAATAAAATGGGACATCGTTAAAAATCTATTAAGATTTCAGTAGGTTTGCACAGCATAGGTACTAAGCATTCAACTTACAATCCGTCAGTTTTTCTGCCTAGCACCTAAAAGCATATCTGATATGATCTCTTATTGTAATTATTACACAAATTTCCATTAACTACTCAATACGATGAGAAAATTCTACTTACTGCATTTTCCCTTTTCGGCTAAATTTAATTTTTGTATAGCTTTTTGACCTTCAGCATTATCTACTAATTTCAAACCTGCTCCAGCAACTACTAGACCTGGTCTCATATACTGTTTGATAAAATAATTCTCTCCGCTCTTGGCTTGAAGTTTAAGGTCATTAGGTGAAAATTCAGATTCAGTTGAAATAGTATACTCCTGATCGCCTGGAACTTCCTCATGAAAAAAAACATTTGGAGCCGTTTCACCAATGCAGTTACCATTGATTTTTATGTCTTTTTTCAGTGCACCACCAAACCCACCAGTACGGTAAATATATAACCCAGATTTTCCTTGTTCAGCTTGCTTAAATTGTTTAGCGGATGCTGTTAGCTCCTGATTAGCTATAGGTACAGACGCACAACCCGTTAAAAGGAATGCTGCTGTAAATATATCTAATAACGTTTTATTCATTTCTATACTCTACTTGGTTAAGAATCATTAATTGAATATTTATTTGATTAAAGTGGTTCAGTATTTGGCATACATTCATATGCTTTTTGAATTGTATCAAATGCATTTGTGGTAACTTGATGATCCCAATAAACTATTTTGAGCCAAGTAGCGGCATAACTATAAAGCCCCATACGTAGCCAAGGCTCCTCCATATATCGACTGAGCATTTTGCCACCACACTCAGCTAGTTCTAAAGCAGTATATTTCGGATCAAAATGATTTAAACATAATAAATAACCGTATTCTCTTGGCGTTAATTTACGCTTAATTGAGATACCTTTCTTACCATGATATTGCTCAAAACGAACTATACCTGCTTGGTACTGCTTACATTGGACACATAACATTAAAAAATCATCTAAAAAGTCTGTTTTAATCGATCTCTTCGGATAAATATTAATACTTGGATCATCAAATTTAGACCAAATTTTAAATGAATTTTCCCAATTTTCTTCGGCATTAATAGAATTAGACAACCATAATGCTAATGCTTTATGCATATATAAACGTGCGTGATGAAAATCAACACTAGCACCCTCTCCAAAGATTTCATTTCTATTAATTGCAAAATCCAACCATTCATGTACTGTAGGTAAATAGATATCAACTTCATTTTTTAAATTAACTAAATATCCTGAAATGATATTATTTAAAAGGTGAATTCCATAATTTCCAACAGGTTTTTGAGGATCGAACCATTCTAGCTTTATTCTTTCCATTGCCCCTAATTGGTATTCATAATAAACATCTCTCATCTGCCTTGGATCGAACATATTTTATACCTCTAATTAGTTACAAATTTTATTAACACAACTAAATACAACTGAATTTTTTGAATTTCCCGTAGCAACAGTGTAAGTTGTAAAAGTCTGATCATTTAAATTCTTGATTGAAATATCTTTGATATTCTGCGGTAAATTAGATTTACTAACTGCATTCTTAGCTTCTTCAATAGCGTTAGTTCTAGAACTGGCATTTACAAAAGTTGGAGAAATACCTAATTTTGAATTAGCGCTACGATATTTTGCATCCCAAAGATATACTCGACCAGTACTTACATCAACAGATATAATATCTGAACCATTTCGACCTATAGCATCTCCGTACTTAAGTACAATTTGATTTGGTGTGTTTGCTACTTCATTTGCAAGTTTAAGCTCAGATTTATAACCATTCACATGTGAATATTGATTATTCGGTGTACCACCCTCTAAAATTTTCGGTTTATATCCATATCCAGCAGCGGGATCTGGTAATCGAGTATCCAAAACAATATCGTTAAACTTTCTAATGTTAAATGACGCGGCTTGTAAAGTACCAATGATTCTTTGTGATTGAACTGCTGACATTCCTGTAATGACTGGCATATTATAAGTCGCTGCGTTTTTAGCTGCAGTTGCTGTAGTTTGTGTTATTTTTACACCACTAGTTCCTAATTTTGCAGTTGCTGTTGCAGCTCCCTTGACGAGTACAAGTAATCCTGCAGCTTCCCAAGTTAAGGTCCCTAAATCATAGCCTACTTGACTCGCTTGAGATAAACCTCCAGTTTTTAAATTATTATCTATCCTTTGCATTTTTTCATTTAAACTAGCAAATGCTGAGTCACTTAATTGAGCTCTAACTTCTGGATCAGTTATTATGGATTTTAACCCATTAAATGTATCCACTGGACTAAGTATAGCCTCTACAATGCCCTTAGCATCAGAACCAGCAGAATAGACTACCCCCGCAGCAAATCCGGCCTTAGTTAATTTATCTTGCACACTATCTAAAGTGCCATATTTAACATAAACAGCAACATCACCTAAACTATTAGCCTGAGCATACTCTAAATCTTTTTGAAATTTTTGCTGTGTACCAAGCCAATTATTTGTTAATGCATTCTCAGCAGAGTTAGCTGCTATATTCACATCATAGCCTCCAGCTGCTGCAACAGATGCAGCAAAAACTTTACTAATATTTTTTATTTTAATCAGCTCTTGATCAGTATAATTAAACTTATCTCCTGTAATTGCTTGTGCAAAAATCTCACCTAGAGAAGCTCCTAAAGCACCAGCCTCACAGTCTTTTTGTATAGCTCCAGTCACACAACCAGCTGCTGCATGAGCTACTTTATGGATAACATAGTCTAAATCTAAATTTGTTCCCTTCTGTAGACCAGAAATATTTTCGGCTGAAAAACCTTGAATTGCATCAGCAAAACCAGACAATAACGCAGTTTGAAGATTATCTGAAAGACTCCCCCCATTTATTCCTGAATTCACTAATGCAGATGCTGTTGAATTAATTAAATTTGTAGCAACTCGATCTGTTATTCCTGTACCTTTTAACTGTGACATTAAATTTGTACCACCAAGCTTATCAATTACCCCAGCAGTAACGACAGAAGTTGCTAAACTTTTTATGTATTCTTTACTACCTAACTCTTTAAATGTTGCAGCGACATCCCCACCATTATTAATTAAGCTAATGCTCGTTTGTGTTGCAATCGAAGCCACAGCTGCATTAGCCATAGTTCCTAATGTCGAAACACTTATAGTCGTTACTCCTGCAGTTGTGGTTGTTGTGATACCAGCTGTACCTATCATACTGGCACCCAAACCAACTGTTGTACCTCCAGTCCCTGCCGCCACTGCAGTACCTGCTCCATAGGTAACAATTGCAACAATAATCACAATAATTGCAGCAGCTGCTCCGGTTAAACCTTGAGACTTATAATCCCACCCCTTTTGGGCCAGAATAATTTTATTCCAATCAACATCATTGCGGTTCACAAAGTCTTTGAGATATTGATTACCTGGTTGGTTTGCTAATCTTAATATTTCATTTCTAATTTCTACTTTATTCTGATCATTTTCACCCACAGGTATCTGCACACTTATCCCTCCATCTGCTTTAAAAACAGGTGGAGTCGGCCCATTAAAACTTGGTAAAGCTCCAGTCTCAATAACGGATCCTTTATCTTGCATTGATTGCCAAACTATAGATTTTTTTTGCTTTTGAACAACGTCTTCAATCTTTGTTATTGCTGGATCTATGAATATCTTCCCGCCAGATTCTATTTGTGCACCACTGAGGTAGTTAAATTCAGTACCCACTAAGCGTGTATCAAAACCTGACTTCACCCCTATATAATCAGCCGTTAATGTCACCGGTATTTGCGAAATTTGTGAACGACTTGAATTGGTTTTAGAATCATTATATTTAATTCCAGCAAAGGAAGATTCTTTTGTAATATCACTAATAGTGGAGGATGAACTATTCACTGTATAGAAATTTATATTTCCACCTGAGCGTATTGAAATATTTCCCGTAGCATCAAGTTTTCCTGAGTAAATATCAATACTATTATTTGGATTGTTGATTTCTTTACTTTCTATCGAAATATTTTTGGCCTGAATATCAACGGATGCAGCAGCTAGATTTTCACTTACACTTTTTGTATTGATATACTTTTTCTTAAGTCCTAACCAAGAGGTTTTTATTTGCTGTGAACCTGATTTATCGTAACTTTGCTCAAGTGCAGCGTCGAATAGTATATTCTTAAATGACTCAATCTTAACATCTCCATTTTGTGAGGTGATACCAGTCCCTTGTAAAACCAAATTATTCCCATCAGCTCTACCTGTCGTTCTTATATTAACTCCATTAAATGCATTAAGTATTGTAGGATTAACTTTAGACACATAGGTGTATCGTCCATCATTTGGATTGCCTTTTTCAAATAGATCAACAGTACCATCGATCACAATACTTGCGTTAATTTGTTGAGGCTTCCCATTGGGCTGTTGTGTTGTTATTTTATAAGGTTCATATAACAGACCCTGAGCCTCTATATCAATGAGACCTGTTTTTGATACTAATTCCGATCCACTAATCGATACTCCTCTGGCTGAAGTCAAGTTGATATTACCACTTTCACTGGTCAGTTCTGCTGCAACATGTTCGTCCCCATAAACGCCAGCATTTAAAAAAGTAACTAGTTTATCAAGATCAGAGTTTCTTTTTTCTAAATCATTAGTTACCTGAATTTTAATTCTTTTGGTTTTTACTGAAACCCACTCTGCTTTTACATCAATTTTAATTGGATATTTTTTCTCCAAGTTTTCTTTAACTTGGCTAAGAGACCTAACCAAACTATCTGCTTTAGGTATTACTAACACCTTATCTCTATTGCTAAGTAAAGACTTATAATCAGAATCAGCCTGTATAACATTTATAGATTCTTGTAATAAAGCTTTCTCAGCATTTGCATTATTAATGTGTTTGTTACTTACATAATTACTAACCTTATTTTTTATGCCGTTTATTGTGATCTGGTCTCTATTTGCTACTATCTTTATATCTTTTTTTGCGTTTAATTTTGCGCCTTCTAAAATTACAAACTCACCTTATAAAGTAATTCCCCCATTGTTTGTAGTTAAATTCACGACCTCTTCAGAACCCTGACCATTTGTACCTGCGTATCCAACTAACGCTGTTGCTCCATTTTTAGATATGAGATCGATGTCACCAGTTGCATTCAATTTTAATGCTTTTGGATCTATTCTTAATCCGTAATCAGACTGTATAGATAAATCACCATCTAAAGAATTTAAATTTGGATTAGACCTTAAAAACTCACTTCCAGTGGCATTAACCTCTACTGATTTATTTGTAACAAAATTACCTGATTCAATAAGTGTAGCTCCACCAATTAATTTTAGATTTTGTGCATATAAGCTACCATCTTTATTTGTTATTGATAAAATCCCATCAGACTTTAATTGACTAACACTTTTATCTGAATATAAAGGAGATAATCCAAGGAAGTCTGGTGAGCTATTAATAAATAATTTATTCGCATTTAGTGCTGTATGGGATGAAGAATCTGAGTTAACACCACTCAACACCAAGTTTTGATTTGCAAATATTTCGACATTTCCTTGAGCTTTAATATTCGTGTCTTTTATATTAGTGTTGTTTGTACTTTGGACCTTAACGCCACCTAATGTTGATTCAACTGAAGTTAAACTGATATTTACATCACCAGAACCTGTTGATGCAATTGTTATCCCTTTTTGTGCATTTATCTGACTTGTATCACCAGTTACTTCAGACTGTATATTATTATTTCCATATGAAATAAATGAAGCTTTACCACTTGTTGAGTTGGCTTTTAAATTTTTAGCGTTGATATGGCCTTGAAAAGCAGAAACATTAATATCTGTAGCTGCGGATAGATTTGCTCCCTGATTTAGATTTAAATCCTTTTCAAATGAAGTTAAGTTGATATCTTTATTTGATTTAAGTTGACTGTTAATGATCAACTCTTTCCCGAATAGATTGATTCCCTCATTTGCAAGGAATTGAGTTCCAGAAATATCTAATTTACCATTTGACCTTAAGTCTAATTTTCCTGTAAAAACAGGTAAGTAATTACCTGCATTTTTCCACGACAAATCATCTTGAGCACTTATATTAAAATTTTTAGTTTTAGTCGTTGCACCAACGTTATCTAAACCTATCTGATTGATAGAAACTGTACCAGCTCCATAAATATTCAAATCTTTTTCAGCGTTTAAGCTAGTTGAATTTACGGCTAAATTAGAGTTTTGCTTAGTCGTACCTAAATTTATATTTCCAGAATTTGCCCAAACAGGTGTATTGTTAAGTGTTAATAAATCGCCTCCAGAGAGGTTAATATCATAGATACTTGAAATGTTTCTAACTGCAGTTGCATTCAAATTTTGTTTTGCATCAAGAAAAATCGAACCATTTACTCCAATATTAATATCATTACCAAGATTGATATTACTCGCATCAATATATAAATTTCCTCCTTCACCAAAGTTTTGGACATTCGTACTATTCTGTAAACTCACATCACCCTTAGCACTCACAGAAATAATATTTTGGTTATCAGCACCATGCTTTTCCAAGCGGGCTTTATCCAAAATGATGTTCTGACCAGACTCCAAGAATAAATTGCCATTGGTGATCATTGAACCACTACTGACTAGATCAGCCCCATCACCAGTACTGATACTCAGTAAACTATCCTGTGGATTGGTATTTTGTATTGCACCCGTATTTTCAATTTTACCCGCACTGGTGATGACTAAAGTTTGTGGGGATTGAATAGTCCCGGCATTGCTTACCCCTAAACCTTTATCCGTACCGATAATAAAGATATTATTGGCATACATTCCACCAAGTGCTTTCACATCCAGTGCAAATGTTGGAGTAGTGCTATTGTCTTGATTGGGCGTAATTGAACTTAAGTCATCACTAATCGTATTTGAGCCCGTAACCACTTGTAAGGCTTGATTGGCATGAACTTGGGCATTCAGTTCAACTGCTTTGGCATAAATATCGACATAATCAGCATTATTGTTATTACCGCCCAGCCCTAAGTTGTTTCCATTTGAGCCAACATTAATTTTTCCTTGATCAACTACAAACTGTTTAATACTTCCA
>WNDP01000009.1 GCA_009912575.1 Acinetobacter bereziniae | reverse complement strand
AATTGAGTAAGGAGGCTGATTCATAGTTTTTGATATGTTTAAGTAAATTGCCCTATAGAATCTATTTAAAATTAAACTCAGTCTATTACATTAATGTATCAGTCTATATTATCAATGTAATTGTCATTACAAGTGAGTAATAACGGAAACAAACCTGCTTTGGTTCAAGCATGGATTGATGAAGGCGACGCTAAGTCTACACCTGATCAGTCAAAAGCGCCTTTTATGATTGCACCACCGATCTCTCGTGTGGAAGCTAAAAAAGGTCAGTCTTTACGTATTAGTAGTATGCCTAAGGCAAATGAGTTGAGTAAAACTCAAGAGACTTTGTTTTGGTTGAATATTTTGGATATTCCACCGAAGCCATCTGCTAAAGAGCAGAACGTAGCACCAGAGAACTTCTTACAACTTGCAATTCGTTCACGTATTAAGTTTTTCTACCGCCCAAGCGGAATTAAAGAAGATGTTGTTTTAGCACCAGAAAAATTGCAGTGGAGCAATAGCGGTTCACATTTGACCATTAAGAATCCAACACCATTTTATATTACCTTGACCTCAATCATGCAAGAGCAGGCAGGTAAACGTGTTGATTTACTTGCAGAAGGATTAATGTTGAAACCATTTTCTGATGGGACTGTAAATCTGAAAGGCGCAAATGTCACCAAAATGACCTTCACCACGATCAACGATTATGGTGGCCGTGTAGAGCGCAATATCAAATTTCAATAGTTCGATAAGCAAGTCTTTAGATTTCTCTTTCATGAGAAATTTAAAGCACCTTTGAACAATGATGAAACACTTTTAATCATTCCATTTAACTGAGAGTTAGCGAATTAAAAACCTATTCATTTGTCAATAGGCAGACTTCTTTATGCAAAAAAATGAACAAAGCTATAAGTGGATCAAGCGACATATTTGTTATTATATGGCTTGTGGGGTAATTACACTTAGCATTCCAGCTCTAGTTAATGCAACTGAAACTGACTTAGACGGGACTGAACAGTCTCCGACTGCTGCTGAAGCAGAATTTGATTCGGCTTTTTTAATTGGCGACGCTAAAAAAATAGATGTAGATCGTTTTAAATATGGTAATCCAGTTTTGCCGGGTGACTATAATGTCGATATTTATGTCAACGGCAATTGGTTTGGCAAGCATCGTATGGTGTTTAAAGCCACTGAAAATAATAAAAATGCGTTTACCTGTTTTAACTCAAGCCAACTTTTAGAATATGGCGTTAGAGCAGAAGTATTGAAAAAAGGCGAAAGCACTTATCCAGCAGGTTGTCAGAAAATTGAACAGTGGGTGGAGGATTCATTTTATGAATTTGATACATCACGTTTACGTGTCGATATTTCAATTCCACAAGTAGCAATGCAAAAAAATGCACAAGGCTATGTCGACCCAAGTGTTTGGGATCGTGGGATTAATGCGGCTTTTCTTTCTTATAATGCCAGCGCATATAAAACATTTAATAAACTACAAGGTGGAGAAGAAACCACCAATGCTTTTACATCAGTAACAGCAGGCGCAAATTTAGCAGGTTGGCAACTACGTCATAATGGTCAATGGCAGTGGCAAGACCGTACCACAGTTGATCATACTTCTAAATCGAGTTATGACGCGATCAGCACTTACGTTCAACGTGCCTTTCCACAGTACCGAGGCGTTTTGACCTTAGGTGAAAGCTTCACTGATGGTGAAATTTTTGATTCATTTGGTTATCGAGGTTTCGATTTCTCAAGTGATGATCGTATGCTACCAAACAGTATGATTGGTTATGCACCTCGTATTCGCGGAAATGCAAAAACCAATGCGAAGGTTGAAGTTCGTCAACAAGGTCAACTTATTTATCAAACAACGGTAGCGCCGGGAAGTTTTGAGATCAATGATCTCTATCCTACAGGTTTTGGTGGTGAGCTTGAAGTTTCTATTTTAGAAGCCAATGGTGAAATTCAACGTTATTCGGTTCCTTATGCATCTGTAGTTCAAATGCTTCGTCCGGGCATGAGCCGTTATTCCGTTTCTATGGGACAATTCCGTGATAAAGATATCGACCTTGATCCATTTATTGTACAAGGTAAATATCAACGTGGGATCAATAACTCCATTACAGCGTATGGTGGTGTGCAGTTTTCAGAAGACTATTCTGCGGTAACATTGGGTAGTAGTGCTTTTGCTACACCAATCGGTGCCATCGCACTCGATGTGACTCATTCTCAAGCTGATTTCGAGCGCCGTAAAAGTGAAAGCGGGCAAAGTTTCCGAATCAGTTACAGTAAATTGATTACGCCTACAGATACCAACTTGACCTTGGCTGCCTATCGTTACTCTACAGAAAACTTTTATAAATTGCGTGATGCTATTTTAGTTCAAGATTTGGATAATAAAGGCATCAGTTCAGCACATGTAGGTAAACAACGAAGTGAATTTCAGATCACTTTGAATCAAGGACTGCCAGAAGGTTGGGGTAACATGTATGTTACTGGTTCTTGGGTAGATTATTGGAATCGTCAAGAAACTACACGTCAATATCAGGTTGGTTATAGCAACTCGTATCGTGGTTTGACTTATGGTTTATCTGCAATCAATCGTAATATTGAAAACAAAGCCACCAAAGTCACCAATAATGATACAGAGTATATGCTCACATTATCATTACCGTTGTCATTTAAGAAAAGTTCAGCGAACCTAAACTCAATCATGACGCAAGATAATGCCACAGTGGGTGTAAGTGGTGTTGTCGGTGATCGCTTCAATTATGGTACATCTGTATCAACACGTTATGGCGACAATCCAAGCGCCAACTTGAATGCGCAGTATCGAACAAACTACTCGACTGTAGGCGGTTCTTATAGTATCGCGGATGGGTTATGAACAAGCCATGTTGACTGCACGTGGTAGCATCGTTGCTCATCCTCAAGGCGTTTTGTTTGGACCAGATCAGGGACAAACCATGGTCTTGGTTTATGCACCAGAGGCAGCAGGTGCAAAAGTGAATAATGCAACGGGTTTAAGTATTAATAAATCAGGTTATGCCGTTATTCCTTATGTAACACCATATCGTTTAAATGACATCACACTTGACCCTCAAGGCATGTCTACAGATGTTGAGTTAGATGGTACGAGTCAACGAATTGCGCCATATGCAGGTTCAATTTCACAAGTAAGTTTTGTGACTAAACTGGGCAAGGCAATTTATATCCATAGTATGAAAGAGAATGGTGACACTCTACCTTTTGCAGCAGAAGTATTTGATACAAAAGGTGAAAATGTAGGTATGGTTGCGCAGGGCAGTATGGTTTACTTGAGAGCCAATACGACTGCAGATACAGTAACAGTCAAATGGGGCGAAAATGCCGATGAGCAATGTCGCATTCATTATGACGTTTCAGCGCAAGCAGCAGACAAAAAGCAAAACATGATCATGGCGGAAGGTGTGTGTCAATGAACTACAAAGTTTTAAATAGTTTTCTCCTGCTTTTGGCTGGAACAGCGAGTTCAGGGGCTTATGCAACTTGTGCACCTCAACGTGGATTTACACCACAAGATGTGAGTATGTCTGTAGGCCGTGTTGTAGTGAGACCCAGCGACCCAGTAGGAACCATTCTACGAAAAGCGACATTTCCAATCACATCAAATGGCTCGACTTATTCTTGTGATTCTGGCGCAGGCACGATTGAAGCTGTGTTAAAGCAGAATTATCCTTTAAGTCCATCAGGTAATTCAATATACAGCACTAATATTGAGGGAATTGGCATTCGTTTATATCGAGAAGCCGCTGATAACTCTAACTTCTCAGGCTACTATCCGTATACACGTGGGTTGAATAGAAATACAACTTATCGTTTATCTCCTGGTTACTTTGTTGTTGAAATTGTTAAAACTGCACCTTCGACAGGTTCGGGAGCATTGGTTCCGGGACAATACAGTCGTTATAACGTGATTGGATATCCAAATCAGCCTTTCTTAACCAGTACGGTTTATGGAAATGCCATTACGATTGCTTCGTCTTCATGTGAAATCATGGGGAATATCAATAAAACGGTAAATCTTCCAACCGTGAATAAGGCAGATTTTAAAGGTGTGGGTTCTACACAAGGTGAACAGGCTTTTGATCTGAATATTTTATGTAATGGGGGCAAAAACCCAACAGGTTATGAAGAGACCAATAAAATCAGCCTAAGCTTTGATTATGATGCCGCAGGCACCGGTATGCAAAATGTACTTGCCAATACCAACTCATCAGGCACCAGTGCATCTGGTGTGGGCGTACAATTGCTTTCTCAATATAAAAATGCCAATCGTGTGATTGTTAAAAATGACAAACTGGAATTGGGTACTTTAAAGTCAAATGACAACATTCAATACAATGTTCCAATGACTGCACGTTATTATCAAACGGCAACCAAAGTCATGCCTGGAAAAGTCAGAGCTATGGCAACCGTCACAATTGAATATGATTAATTGAAGTAAATCATATTTTGCTTGAATTATATTTTTATTTATCGACTGGATGATCTTGTATTAATAATGAGGTTATGTAATTAATTAACTACACCATTTCTTTAAAGGGGATTGAGATGGAATTAATTAAAAAAACTAAGCTTTTTATTAATAACATTTAGTACATCAATTTTGAGTTTAAATACATCTGCAGAGGAGATACAGTTTTACGGCAATATTGTAGAATTTACATGTGAAAAAGATTCAAATAATTCAAATTGTAAAATGATCGACAGTACCGTAGATGCAATAAAAAGTAAGGCAAACGTAGACAGCCTCAACTTCAATAGCTTGGTTGAAAAGCACAGCAATAGCATGGTTCATGTTAAAGTTGAAGATTTGGAAAGTCATTTACATAAGATATTGGTGGTCGATTATTATTAAAACGATTCTCAGTATAATATGTTAAATATATCACACTAATTTTATTTCATATATAGAACTTAAAATACAGCCGAGTTTAAAACAGGATGTATTTTAAGTTCTATTATTTTAAATGCTATTTTAATATTTCAGTTATTTAATCGGCTGAACGGTCTTTTTTAATATCTCCATAAATGTTTTTAAAATAATATTAACATTTTTACCTTTATGTGTAATTAGGCATATAGGCGTACTATAATGCATAATATTTTGCAAAATTGGCTGCATAAAGCCATCTTCGACCCATTTTTTAGCATAATGATCGGGTAAAAAACCAATGAATTTTCCTGAAAGAATCAGAAATGCAATGCCTTCACGGTCACTTGCAGTCGCTGAGCAATTTAATAGTTGATGTAACTTCATTGCTTCGGGGCTGATGGCATAATTGGGAAGAACTGTTTTCCACTGTTTTAAATCCTTGGCACTGAACTGATCTTGATGATTAAACAATGGGTGATTTTCACCACAATATAAATACGATTTTTCTTGATATAAGTTGAAATAATCCAAGCCTGAAAGTGGGTTGACCAGAGGAATTGCACCAGCATGTAAACGGTTGTCCAAAACACGACATTCGATGTCGGAAAGAGTACTCATGCTAATATTAATCATGACTTCTGTATTTTCCTCCGCCAATTGTGCTAAAGAATTGGTGATATAGGCAGTCGGCATGGTCACGAGATTGTTAATAATCCCGATGTTAAATTCACCTTTAAGCTGATTGTGCATTTGATTGATTTTGGAGCGAAAGTCTTCGATCGAAGCAGTCAACATTTCAATATATTGTAAAACTTCTCGACCTTCATCCGTTAAAGCAAAGCCAGCTCTTCCTCGTTGACAAAGCCGAATGCCCAAGCGATTTTCAAGATCGCTCATGTGTAAACTGATGGCAGAACGACTAATCCCAAGGATGCTTTCGGCAGCAGTAAAGCTGTGACAATCACATACCGTTTTAAAAATTTTTAGCAACTTTATATCAAAATCAGTCACTTGGTTTAATTTTTTCGATTTCATTTAGTTTTGTTTTTTTATATCTAAACTCAAGATATTTTGAATTTATCAAAACTATAACGCTTTGTACACTCAAGACATAACCACAAAACAAGAAGAGTGATTATGTTTGATATCGATACAGCAATGGACCGTGACTACGCATCGGAAGCCCATTCATCCAATGTGCAGATGGATTTAAATTATCAGGCTTATTGGATGCCATTTTCTGCAAATCGTAATTTCCATCAAGACCCACGTATGATCGTTGCTGCACAAGGATCATATTTAATTGACAGTCAAGGGCGTGAAATTTATGACTCCTTGTCAGGTCTGTGGACTTGTGGTGCTGGACATACCAGATCTGAAATCCAGCAGGCAGTTAGTCAGCAATTGGCAAAACTTGATTATTCACCAGCGTTCCAGTTTGGTCATCCGTTGGCTTTTCAGTTGGCTGAAAAAATAATTCAGCACATGCCTGAAAAATTACAACACGTTTTCTTTACGGATTCAGGCTCAGAATCCGCAGACACAGCAATCAAAATGGCACGTGCTTATTGGCGTATTCAAGGCAAGCCAAGTAAAACTAAATTGATCGGGCGAGCACGTGGGTATCATGGTGTAAACGTTGCAGGCACCAGTTTAGGTGGAATCGGTGGGAATCGTAAAATGTTTGGTCAATTGATGGATGTTGATCATTTGCCACACACTTTACAAGCTCATTTAAGTTTCACTAAGGGCTGTGCGGAAACAGGTGGTATAGCGCTGGCAGATGAAATGCTCAAGCTGATCGAATTACATGATGCTTCCAATATTGCTGCTGTGATTGTTGAGCCTGTATCTGGTTCGGCTGGCTGTATTGTGCCCCCTACAGGATACTTACAACGGCTTAGAGAAATCTGTGATCAACACGATATTTTATTGATTTTCGATGAAGTCATTACTGGCTTTGGACGCATCGGAAAATGGACTGCATCAGAATATTTTGGGGTATGCCCAGATATATTGACCTTTGCTAAACAAATTACCAATGGTGCAATTCCTTTGGGTGGGGTGGTGGCGAGTCATGAAATTTACGATGCGTTTATGCAGCAGGATTTACCTGAACATGCGGTTGAATTTACCCATGGCTATACCTATTCAGCGCATCCAGTGGCTTGTGCAGCAGCATTAGCAACCTTGGATGTTATCGAAAAAGAAAACTTAATTTCTCAGTCTGCACTTTTAGCGCCAAGTTTTGAAAAACTGATTCATGAGTTAAAAGGAGCACCTCACATCGTTGATATTCGTAATTGTGGATTAATCGGCGCATTGCAACTCGCACCACGCGATGGTGATGCGACAATTCGTGGTTTCGAAATTGGAATGAAATTGTGGAAAGCTGGTTTTTACGTTCGTTTTGGTGGTGACACCATTCAGTTTGGCCCCATGTTTAACAGTAGCGAAACACAGCTATCCAGATTGATGAATGCTGTTGGAGATGCCTTATACCAAGTGAAATAAGTCTTGTAGATGTAATCAAATCCTATGGAAAATGACGGTAGACAAGGAAAAGTGATGAATAATTTAGAAAATTTTAGTCAAACATCATCAGATACAGATTTTACAGAAACAATTGGAACGGTTGATATCATCGGGCACTTTATTCAAGGTGATTTGATAACCCAGACTCAAAAAAAGCAAGCTGTGTATCACCCAGCAACAGGTCAGATTGCAAAATATGTTGCGATTGCAGACAGCACTTTGGTGAATCATACCGTAGAGATTGCACAACGGGCTTTTCCTACATGGCGAGATACCCCTGTAATCAAGCGTGCTCGAGTGATGTTTAAGTTTAAACAATTGCTAGAAGAAAACGCAGATAAGCTTTGTGAGTTAATCGGTCAGGAACATGGCAAAATTTGTCATGATGCCAAAGGGGAGTTGCAACGCGGTATTGAAAATGTTGAATATGCCTGTGGAGCACCTGAGTTTTTGAAAGGTGAATTTTCCAAAAATGTTGGGCCTGATATTGATTCATGGAGTGAATTTCAACCTTTAGGTGTCGTTGCTGGAATTACCCCATTTAATTTCCCTGCGATGGTGCCACTGTGGATGTTTCCAATGGCAATTGTCTGCGGCAACTGCTTTATCCTAAAGCCCTCAGAAAATACTCCATCAGCAGCCCTATATTTAGCTGAATTGTTGAAACAAGTGGGTTTACCAGATGGTGTATTTAACGTCATCAATGGAGATAAAGAAGCAGTTGATGCATTACTTCATCATCCAAAAATTCAAGCGATTAGTTTTGTGGGTTCAACCCCTATTGCTGAATACATTTATAAGACAGCAAGCGCTACAGGCAAGCGTTGTCAGGCATTGGGTGGTGCAAAAAACCACGCCATCATCATGCCAGATGCGGATATTGATAATGTTGTTAATTCCTTGTTAGGCGCTGCTTTTGGTTCATCAGGTGAACGTTGCATGGCTTTATCAGTAGCTGTTGCTATCGGTGATGAGGTTGCAGATCTCGTCATTGAAAAACTCAAACACGAAATGCAACAATTAAAGTTTGGTCATTATGCGGATGAGCAAAATGACTTTAGACCGCTCATTACACAAGCACATAAAGAGAAAGTTCAAGCTTTTATCCAAAGTGCGGAGCAACAAGGTGCTAAAATTGTAGTGGATGGACGCAATGCGAAGCCCTTAGGTTATGAGACAGGTTTTTTTGTTGGACCGACCTTAATTGATCAAATTTCACCAGATATGATCAGCTATCAACAAGAAATTTTTGGTCCAGTTTTACAGGTTTTGCGTGTAGAAACCATGCAAGAAGCGATGCAACTGATCAATGAACATGAGTATGGAAATGGGACTTGTATCTATACACGTGATGGAGAAGCTGCACGTTATTTTACCAACCATATTCAAGTGGGAATGGTAGGGGTGAACGTACCATTGCCTGTACCTGTCGCCTACCATAGCTTTGGTGGCTGGAAGCGTTCATTATTTGGTGACTTGTATGCTTATGGTCCTGATGGTGTGCGCTTTTATACACGTCGTAAGACCATTACCCAACGTTGGCCTTCCGCACAGATTCGTGAGAGTAAACAATTTGCGATGCCAACCTTAAATTAATGTTGCTATTGAGAGAGAAAATCTATGATTTTCTATCTTTATTTTTAAATAGGAATTTAAAAATGTAATTCACGATTTGATATGCGCAGCACCATTTCCAAAGCATTGTGACAAAGCACAGTTTTGAAATGGGAACGGCTGCTGATTATTTTAAGGAATAAAATATGAATAGTGCAAAAACAACAAAATTAGGTGAAGGCCTTTCCAACCGACATATTACGATGATTAGTATCGGTGGCGTCATCGGCGCAGGTTTATTTGTCGGTTCTTCGGCTGCCATTGCCAAAGCAGGTCCTGCTGCAGTGCTTGCTTATATTATTACCAGTGTGATTGTTTTTTTGGTTATGCGCATGCTTGGAGAAATGGCTGTTGCACAACCCGATACAGGTTCTTTTTCTACCTATGCACGTAAAGCAATTGGTCCTTGGGCAGGCTTTACCGTTGGATGGTTATATTGGTGGTTTTGGGTCTTGGTGATCCCCATTGAAGCGATTGCAGGTGCAGAAATTTTACATGCTTGGTTTCCACAAGTCTCCAGTGCGATCTATGCTTTTGGATTTATTATCTTACTGAGTCTTGCAAATTTCTTTAGCACGAAAAGTTTTGGCGAGTTTGAGTTCTGGTTTGCTTTAATCAAAGTGATTGCGATCTTATTGTTTATTGTGATTGGTGCAACAGCAGTATTTAGACTTTGGCCTTTGGCTCGTGATGTAAGTGGTGTGGGAAATTTATTTTCCAATGGTGGGTTTATGCCTCATGGCATGGGCGGTGTGTTGTCAGCGATCTTAATCTCAGCATTTTCATTTTTTGGCATTGAGATTCTTTCCATTGCCGCAGCGGAGTCAAAAAATCCACAGGAAAAAATTAAACGCGCGACCAATTTGGTGCTTTATCGCATTATCTTGTTCTTTGTTGTCTCGATCTTTCTGGCTGTTGCTTTGGTCGATTGGCGTTCACCAGATTTACAAAAGTTAGGTACATTTCAATATGTTCTGGTAAGCCTAAATGTTCCTCAAACTAAACTAATTATGGATATTGTGGTATTTATTGCGGTTGCGAGTTGTATGAATGCAGCTGTTTATACTTCTTCACGGATGCTGTTTGCTTTAGGAGCACGCCAAGAAGCACCGAGACTGGTCATTAAAATTAATGGTTCAGGTGTACCAACGATTGCTGTATTTGCTTCGACTTTTATCGGGTTGATCTGTTGTGCTGTGAATTATATGTTCCCAGGGCAGGTTTTTGGCTTCTTACTGTCAACTACAGGCTCTATTGCTTTGGTGGTTTATCTGGTGATCGCTGTTTCGCAATTACGTTCACGACATCAACTGGAAAGAATGGGTACGCAGATTAGTTTTAAAATGTGGATGTGTTCCCTTGGCTGACTTGGTTTGTGATTATCGTGATCATGAGTGTGTTGTCTTATATGTTTTTATCAGCTCAGTACAGTTATGAAACGACCTTGTCTTTGGGGGTAACCTCTATCGTGGTAATTTGTGGTCTACTGGTGACCCGCAAGAATAAAACAACCAAAAGAGTAGCTGTACATTTAGATTAAAGTATTAAATTGATTCTCAAAGCGTTAATCTGAAAAGCCTTCCAATGCCATGAAGGCTTTTCAATGATACAAATAAAATTTAAAAGTTGTTTATTGTTGCCTTTTGATGCAAAAGGCAAGGTATAGAAACAAATACGGAGAAGCTTCACTCAGATTTATCCACTTTGGAATAGCAATATTCAGCCGATAAAGTGGATAAATTTTAATTAAAACATAATTTTTTCTTCACTCGTTTACGTGAATTTTATTTTAAGCTTTCAATCAAGTATTGACCAAAGCATGGATATGTTGAGGGAAATCTGCTTCAGCACCTGCAGCATTCACGTGGTCAAAATATTGATACCAACCACTGTCACGAATACCATCAAGGAGTGCTTCGCGCACTTGTGGATTGGAAAAACGCCAAATTCCTAAATATTGATGAGCTGTACTTTGGTCGATTGGAGAAATGGTTTCTGTCAGAGTCAAAACTTCAACACCCATACTTGATAAGTTTCCTAAAGCCTCGCCAACTTTAGTCAGATATTCCATTCGTTGTTCATTTGGAAGAGCCTGCCAAGTGGTATTTGGTGTATATAATTCAACGAGATAATGATACATATCGTTTTTCCTTTTTTCAGTGGTTTTCAAATTTTAATTGTGTGTGATTTGATTTTGATGTTTTAAGCTTCTTTTTTATGAATCAAGTTTTGAGAAACTTTCTCCAAAAGTGCAGTAAGTTGTATGCGTTCTTGTAAGCTTAAGTTGCCAAAAATTTGGGCAATCCAACGGCTATGTTGTTCAAATACGGTCTTTGCTGTGTGTTTGCCGTTGTCCGTGAGATGAATTTGCAAAGCACGACGATCATGATGATCTGCAATGCGTGTAATGAGCCCGTCTCGTTCTAATCCATCTAATAAACCCGTCACAGTTGCACGAGTAATTCCTGCTTTCTCAGCAATATCTTTTGGAGCTAAACCTTGAGGTGAGGTGCTGCGTTTAATAAGAATAGAACAATAAAACGACCTTCAGTTAAACCATGCGGAGCAAGTTGTATTGCACAGTCATGGTCAATCAAAGAAGCAAGGGATAGCGTTTGAAAACATAGCTGTATGCATTCAATATTTGCAATGTTTTGTTTAGTTGCCTCACCCAACAGGGCTTGGTATTTTTGTTTAAGCTTCATTTTGTTAGTTGCCATATAGTATGGTGGCTAACTATAAATATTCTATTGAATACTGTCAATCCTATTGAAACCTAAACTAAATATAACGAGTCAAAAAATATTAATGAAATAATTAGAGTTTTTACATGAATGATAAATTTTAAAATAGTATTTTTACGCTTTTTATAAAGTTTTTTTTGATAATCAAATTTTTTATGATTGAGAAAATATAGAGAATTGGATCGTATTTAACTCTCATTTTTTGAGGATGCATGGGGCATTCATAATATAGATAAAACTAAATGCATCGAAAGCAATCAAGAATTTTGGTATTGAATGCTTAAAAAATTGACAGAATATTTTACTTCTAAAATAAATAAACGATCGAGGAATTTGCTTGAAATCTAGTAACAACGATATATTTATTCTAATGTTTATCTATCAGGTGCTCTTGGAGAGATATTATAAGTTTAAAAAACAATAAGGGTTAATTCACATTAAAACATTTATAAAATTTTTTAAACGAGTGAAATATGCATGATTAAACGTTTCTTTTTAGCGTAAAATTATTATAAATTTAAATGAAAATGATTATAATTGCGATTAAATTTTTCTGGCTGTTGTTTAATGCAATTTAATAAATCCTCCCTGACATTTTCTGTGCTTGCCATCATGGCAAGGGGTTCCTATGCACAAACTGAAGTTGGTGTTGAACAGCAAGCAGACACTCAAAAACTACCCACTATTACGGTTCAAGCAGAAAATAATCAGCAACCTTATGCAGCTAAAACAGCAAATGCTGTTTTAAGATCGAATGCACCTTTATTTGAAACAGCTCAGTCGATTAGTGCAATCGGTCAGCAACAGATTGAACAAAAGCAAACGAAAACTGTTGCGGAGGCATTAGAAGGTGTTGCAGGGGTGACGTCAGGACAATATGGTCGTCGCGGGTGGGATGACTTTATTATTCGTGGGCAGATTTCAAGTTCGCAAACTTTTATTGATGGTCTGCGGATACAGGCATCCGATAATGTTTTACGTGCTGAAGATATTTCAGGTTTAGAATCAATCGAAGTGGTTAAAGGACTAACTTCCGTGGGCTTTGGGCTCGCCTTGCCCGGAGGACTGGTAAATTTAACCACTAAACGTCCACAAGCTGAAACTTCCTCTAAAGGGACATTGAGTTATGGAAGTTATGGTTTAAAAGAAGGAACATTTGATCTTAACTATGCACCGAATAATAGTGCAAAAGGTGCTTTTCGAGTTGTTGGGCGAGTATCTGATCAGGATGATCCTACAGACCATGTTTATTTTAAAAATCAATATATTGCACCATCTTACAATTTTGACTTAGGTGATAATAACGATCTTTCGGTTATTGCAAGCTATCAACATCGTGAATATATCCGTCAACAAGGCATTCCTTATAGCAAGGGCAATTATAAAAATTATCCTTCAAGCTTATTTTTTGGTGAACCTGACCATGGTTATGATGTCGATGTTTATCGTCTTGGCGCAAATTATGCCCATTATTTTGACAATGACTGGGTGTTTAAACAGAACTTTGCGATCACTAAAACAGACACGCAAGGTAATTCAATATTGGCATCAGGAAGCAATATATTACCGACAATAAAACGTGCAATTAACAACCAAGATAAACAGGACCTGAACTATACCTTAGACAATAATTTGCAACGTAATTTTGATCTTGGAAAGGTCAATTATGATGTGATGATTGGGGTTGATATGATGCGAGAACGTAGTGATTATGCACGTCGAACCGATACCATCAACGCTTTTAATGCAGATCGTCCAGTGTATGGGATCACCAGTACCAAATTAGGTACGCCAACTCAAGAGTTAACTTATAGTCAGTATGCAGGACTCTATCTTCGTAATACCATCAAAGTGGATGATCATTGGATTATCGGGCTATCAGGTCGTCATGATTGGACGCAGATTGAAGTTGACAATATTTTAAAAAATACCAATATAAAGAATTCAGATCGTGCTTTTTCGGGTAGTGGCTCAGTGATGTATCGCATCAATGATATGTTTGCCCCCTATATCAGCTATTCCACCTCTTTTATGCCTGTGACCGATGTCGGTGAAAACAGACAATTGCTGAATCCTGAAAAGGGTAAACAAGCCGAGGTTGGGGTTAAATTACAGGCACTTGATCAACGTTTACAAGGTTATGTTGCCTATTATGATTTAACCCGCAGAAATGTCACTGAAGCAGATGCTTCAGGAAACTTTTCAATTCAAACAGGTGAACAAGTCACCAAAGGCTTTGAAGCCGAACTGGCTGCGGCAATCACCCATCAATGGAATGTTTCAGCGAACTATAGTTATATCCCTACAGCAAAAGTGACTGAAAGCGTGATGAGTAATGATATTGGCAAGCGAACTAATCATGTGCCTAAAAATGCCAGCGCATTGTCCACTCAATATTATTTTAGTCCAGATAAATTGGGTTGGAACATCGGTGCTGGTATTCGTTATCAAAGTTCTCGAACTGCACAACGTAATTCTGATTTTGTTTATCTACCAAGTTATGCATTGTTTGATGTTAATGCAGGATACGAAGCTAAAAATTGGGGTGCAGGGCTGAGTATTAAAAACTTATTTGATCGAGAATATTTAGCTGGAACAACACCGAATGCGCAATTGGTCAACTGGGGAGATCCAATGATGGTGCGCTTAAATGTGAAGTTTAAGTATTAATCCGTTTCTCTCAGCATGAGTCTCATTTTAAAGTCTCGTGCTGAGAGAGTGTTGTGAATGTTCGAGCTAAGAACAAAAAATGGTACTCAGCCTTATGAGTGATAGGTTAAATAAGCTTCATATGTATACATATATAAAAAAACTTGTGTATTTAACGTGGTCATTGGTCTAACGATTTAAGATACATTTCCCAACGCATTGAATTGCAATCGCTTTAATTTGTGATTGATCCAATTTTAAATTTTCCCACTCACACATCTGTTGCAAAATCCATTCAAAATCTTCAGCTTTGGGCGCATTTTGCATCCCAAAAGAGCGAATAATATTTTGAATTTTATGAAAAGCTTGGGTATGAATCAAATGAGAGCAATTAAAACGGATAATTTCACTGCGTTCTAACATTTCCCAGACCTGTTGTAGAGATTCAAGTGATCTTAAGTCTTGTTGTGCCTGCTGAATGGCAACTTCAAGAGCATGCAGAGTATGGGGATTTTTTTGTGCCCATTCCTGAGTGGTGGCCATAACTTTGTCCGCGACTTCAGGAATAATTTGCTTGCTTTCCGCAACTACCAGACCATGACCTTGAATTTGTGCTTGAATATTCCAAGGCTCACCAACACAAAAACCATCAATCAGTTGAGTTGAAATGGCATCAACCATATAAGGTGGGGGCAGTGTTAACAATTGATGTGTTTTTGCAATGTCTAAATCTGCCAAGGCCAACCATTCTCTTAAGCAATAGTGGTGAATGGATTGTTTGAATACATGCGCCAGTTGGACTTTATGACCTTGTTTGATTGAATCAACAATTTTCATTGCGGACTGTTGTGGCGTATCTTGAGCAGAAATGTCTAAATCATAACAGAGCTTTTGACTCAGACTGATAAAAGCACGATTAGTGCTGAGTACCAATGTGCTTTGTAAAGGAATTCCCAATTGATCATTGCCTGTTGCAGCGGCTGGAAGCATTGCCGATAGACAATGGGCTACATCTAAAAGACCAAAAGCCAAACGGTCACGCAAACTTGCCCAAGATGGTTCTTTGACCAATGTGACATTTAAACCTTGCGCAGTGAAATAACCTTGATGCTGTGCCCAAAGGATTGCAGTGCAGTCCAGTAAAGCAATATAGCCGAATTGAATATCAGTTTTTTCCAGTGCTTGCATAGCTTATTCCTTAAATTGGGATTGAAGCAAAGCCTGTGCTTCAATTAATTTTCGTGCCATTTCGCCCATTGTCATACGATGGCTCATGGCATTTTTACGCAATAAACTGAATGCTTTTTCCTCTTCGATTTGGTGCATGTGCATCAACATCACTTTTGCTTTTTCAATGTCTTTACGGTCTGCAAGTTTGCATTTGGTCTCGTTTAAATCTTTGAGCAATTTTTTGTGTTTTTTAAATTGTTCAATTGATATTTCTAAAATACTTTCTAACTTTTCAGGATCGATTCCATCCACGATGTAGGCAGTTACACCAGCTTCAATAGCACTTTTTATGGTGTCTTTTTGCGAATTTTTGGTAAATAAAACAGTGGGTAAATCAAACTGACTGACGCAACTTTCGATGATGTCACGATGAGGATGATCCATATCGAGCAAAATTACATCAGCATGTAACTGTTGTAAGTCAGTACTATTTAAATGGTCAATCATTAGGCAAGCGACAACCTCGAAGCCATGTTCGATTAACGATGATCTGATAAAAGATGCGCGTTCTATATCATCATCAATGAGTGCAATTTTTAATTTTGACATGCAACGACTTGAGTGTATCTAGAGAAAAAGATTCACTCAATAATAAGCAATTTAGATGCCAATTCTTTTACAGCATTCTGACTTGTTTATGAATGATGGATTGGTTTGTGGATGATGAATTGGAAAAAGGGAAAAATAAAATGCACTCTATTGAAGCAAATTGCATTCTAAACATGCATGTGCAATGAATATAAAGGGGAGATTAGTGTTTAAGTCTTTATATTTTAATTCTGAAGTCATGATTATTTTTATTTGATAAAACCTAAAGGAATAAAATTAAATATAAAAACAGTGGGTTAAAGATATTGGCACGAACTATGCTTATACATGGGTAAGTCAAAGAAGACTTTCAAAATTTGCAAGACGGCCAACGACGTCCGTTCTGATCGTTACTGATATGCCTTGTGCATAACAGCAACTTATGTGCGTTCAGTTCAGGAGATCGAAGCTATGTCTTCAAATTTAGATGCTAAAAAAGCAATAAAAATTAATCTGTTTAGTTTCAGCAGCGCAGCAATGCGGGCCTTCCATATGAGTTGGCTCGCTTTTTTTGTCTGCTTTTTTGCATGGTTTGCCTGTGCACCTTTAATGCCTGTGATTGCGGGTGAATTTCATTTAACCAAAGATCAAATCGCCAATATCAATATTGCTGCTGTTGCCATCACTATTTTAGTCCGTCTAATCGTTGGCCCCTTATGTGATAAATACGGTCCACGTAAAACATATACGGCATTGTTGATTATCGGCAGTATTCCAGTATTTGGCGTGGCTTCTGCAAATAGTTATGAGTCCTTTTTATTCTTTCGATTATTGATTGGTGCAATTGGTGCCAGCTTTGTCATCACGCAATACCACACCAGTATCATGTTTGCCCCAAATGTCGTAGGTACAGCAAATGCAACAACCGCAGGTTGGGGAAATGCAGGTGGTGGTGCAACTCAAGCATTGATGCCGTTGATGCTTGCTGCATTGGTTATGTTCGGTGTAGAGCAAGTGATGGGGTGGAGAGTTGCACTGGTTGTACCGGGTGTGCTGATGCTGATTGTTGGGGCGATGTACTGGAAGTTCACGCAAGATGCACCACAAGGGAATTTTAAAGAACTCCGTGCACAAGGGCTACAGGTTGGCAGTGACAAGAAAGGCGGTATGGCGATTTTAATACATGCTGCAAAAAAACTATCGTGTGTGGATCTTATTTGGTGCTTATGCAGCATGCTTTGGGATAGAAATTTTCATCCATAATATTGTCGCAATGTATTACGTAGACCATTTTAAATTTGGTTTAAAAGAAGCAGGAATGGCGGCAGGTATTTTCGGTTTATTGGCACTCTTTGCACGTGCTTTCGGTGGCATTGTTTCAGACAAAGTTGCGACCAAGAAAGGTTTAGATGGTCGTACAAAAGTACTGTTCGCCATGATCTTGATGGAAGGTGTTTTTCTCATCGTGTTTTCACAAATGAATACAGCGATTTTAGCGATCCTTGCAATGACAGTATTTGCTTTATTTACCCATATGGCTTGTGGTGCAACCTATGCACTGGTGCCATTTATCGATCGTGATGCATTGGGTGGTGTTGCTGGAATCATTGGCGCTGGTGGAAATGTGGGCGCAGTCGCAGCGGGTTTTTTATTAAAAGGCATGTTGGATATTCAAACCACATTGATGGTATTGGGCGGTTTAGTGGTGATCGCTGCGAGTTGTGTATTGATGATCCGCTTCTCAGTTGAACATAAAGAGAAAGAGCAAAAGTTATTTGAAGCCGCTGTACTTGAACGCAATAGCATGGAACAAAATGCGACCACAAGTATTAAACACAACAGTGCGGCTTAATTGAGTCACAAATAACTAAAGCAAAAGTGAATTGAGGAGAATGAAGATGAAACTTGTCATGATTGGTTATGGAATGGTTGGACACAAATTTATTGAATCTGTGTTGGAACATGCGGGTGATGAAATTGAAATTACGATTTTGGCAGAAGAACCACGCCTCGCTTATGATCGGGTGCATTTAACAGAATATTTCACTGGAAAATCTGCAAAAGATTTAACCCTTTGTCGCACAGACTTTGCTGATGCTTATGGCATAGATCTTCGTTTAAGTACCAAAGCCATCGCAATTGATACAGTCAATAAACGTATCACCACCAATCAGGGAGATGTCATTGCCTATGATAAATTGGTACTTGCCACAGGTTCTTATGCATTTGTCCCACCTATTCCAGGAAATGAGCGTGAAAACTGTTTTGTCTATCGAACCATTGATGACTTGGATGCAATTCGAGCAGCGAGTTTAAATGCCAAATCAGGTGTTGTTATTGGTGGTGGTTTGCTTGGTCTTGAAGCAGCAAAAGCTTTAAGAGATTTAGACCTTGAAACGCATGTGGTTGAGTTTGCACCTCGTCTTATGGCTGTTCAAATTGATGATTTAGGCGGTAAGGTCTTACGGGCAAAAATCGAAAATCTGGGTGTAAAAGTACATACCCAAAAAGCCACTTCTGCGATTGAAGCAGGTCAGAACTGCACACACGTGATGAAATTTGGTGATGGCTCTGAACTAGAAACAGACATTATTTTATTCTCAGCAGGAATTCGCCCACGTGACGAATTAGCCCGTCAAAGTGGTTTAGTCTTGGGTGAACGTGGCGGTATTGTGATCAATGACTATTGCCAAAGTTCAGATCCAGACATTTACGCGATTGGTGAATGTGCATTATGGAATAACAAAATTTATGGTTTGGTTGCACCTGGTTATGATATGGCACGTATTGCAGCCAAACACGTGATGCAACAAAGTTGTGGTGCCTTTGCTGGTGCAGACATGAGCACCAAGTTAAAACTGATGGGAGTAGATGTTGCATCCGTAGGCGATGCGCATGCCATGACACCGAGTGCTTTAAGCTACTTCTACGCAGATGAAGATGCGATGGTTTATAAAAAAATCGTCGTCAATGCTGAGAAAACACAATTATTAGGTGCAGTACTGGTGGGCTGTGCCAAAGAATATAATGATTTATTGCAAATGATGTTGAATGGCTTGGCTGTTCCAGAAAATCCAGAAAGCTTAATTATGCCGGGATATGCTCAGTCTGCTGCTAAAGCAGGTGGGAGTGGAGTCGATCTATTGCCTGATAGTGCTACTATTTGTTCGTGTAATAACGTATCTAAGGCAGATATATGTCAAGCAATCGCTGATGGATCGACTTCATTAGGCGCGTTGAAAAAATGCACCAAAGCTGCAACGGCATGTGGTGGCTGCGCACCTTTAGTTACACAAGTTTTAAAATCAGAGTTACAGCGTCAAGGCGTCACAGTCAATAACCATCTTTGTGAGCATTTTGCTTACTCTCGTCAAGAGCTGTATCACTTGGTTCGGGTCAATGAAATTAAAAGCTTTGATGATTTGATTCAACAGTATGGACATGGTTTGGGCTGTGATATTTGTAAACCAACAGTCGCCAATATTTTAGCCTCATGCTGGAATGATTTTGTATTGAAAGCAAATCATGCTGGACTGCAAGACAGCAATGACTATTATCTGGGAAATATCCAAAAAGACGGCTCTTATTCTGTCGTACCACGTATGGCAGGTGGTGAAGTAACGCCAGATGGTTTAATTGCCATTGGTCAAATTGCTAAAGAATATGGTTTATATACCAAACTTACAGGTGGACAACGTGTTGATATGTTTGGTGCGCAAGTGCATCAATTACCTGAAATTTGGCAAAAACTGATTGATGCAGGTTTTGAGTCTGGACATGCCTATGGAAAGTCATTACGAACAGTAAAGTCATGTGTAGGCAGTACATGGTGCCGCTATGGTGTAGATGATTCTGTAGGTTTGGCGATCTTTCTTGAGAACCGCTACAAAGGCTTACGTTCACCACATAAATTAAAAATGGCGGTTTCAGGCTGTACCCGTGAATGTGCAGAAGCACAAAGTAAAGATGTGGGAGTGATTGCAACTGAAAAGGGTTGGAACCTCTATGTCTGTGGGAATGGTGGAATGAAACCACGCCATGCCGAATTACTGGCCTCAGATTTAGATACGCAAACTTTAATTCAATACATTGACCGATTCTTTATGTTCTATATCCAAACAGCCGATCGTTTACAACGTACTTCAGTGTGGCGTGACAATATGGAAGGTGGTTTGGATTATCTAAAAGATGTGGTGATACATGATTCTTTAGGCATCGCGACAGAATTAGAGCGCCGTATGAGCCATGTGGTTGGAACTTATCAAGATGAATGGCGTACTGCAATTGAAGATCCTGAAGTTCGTAAGCGTTTTGTGACATTTATCAATGCCAAGTCGCAACAACAACAAGACCCACATATCCAATTTACAGAGGTTCGTGGACAAATTCGCCCTAAAACACAAGCGGAACGAGATCTTAGTCGTATTCCTGTAGTTGAAGCTTAAAGATAAGGGAGAGTCTCATGACAATTTTAAAAGAAATGAATGAATTAGATTGGTTGGATATTTGTGCTTTGGACGATATCACACCCAATACTGGTGTCGGTGCTTTGTTGAATGAGCAACAAGTGGCAATTTTTCGTGTAGGGAATGAAAAGCGAGTATATGCGCTCAGTAACCAAGACCCATTTAGCCAAGCATTTGTGATGTCACGTGGAATTATTGGTGATCTTCAAGGTGAGCGTGTCGTAGCTTCACCCATCTACAAGCAACATTTTAGTCTCGCCACAGGACGTTGTTTAGAAGACAAAGACCAAAAGTTGTTGGTCTTCCCAAGCAAGATCGAAAATGGTCGGGTTTGGATTAGCCCAACGCCACAAAAAACCTATATCACTAACAATGGCATGACTCAGGAAAAAATGAAGCTGGTTCTGATTGGCAACGGTTTAGCAGGGATGCGTTGCTTAGAAGATCTGTTGGATATGGCACCTGAGCGCTACGAGGTCACGGTAATTGGTGAAGAACCATGGGGGAACTATAACCGAATTATGCTGTCACCTGTTTTATCGGGAGATAAAACGATAGAAGACATCATGTTACACCCACATGCATGGTATGCCGATAAAAATATTCGTTTCATCGCGGGTGATCCAGCCGTGCGTATAGATCGCCCTCGTAAGCAGATCTACACCCAAAAAGGTTTAATGGTGGATTATGATCGTTTGATTTTGGCCACAGGTTCTAAACCATTTATCCCACCTGTTCAAGGTTCTGATCTCAAAGGAGTATTGAGTTTTCGTGACATTTATGATGTCAACAAGATGCTTGAATATTGTCAGTCCAAACGCAATGCGGTGGTGATTGGTGGTGGCTTATTGGGCTTGGAAGCTGCTTATGGATTAAAACAACGTGGCATGAATGTCACAGTTTTACACTTGATGGATCGTATTATGGACCGTCAATTGGATGCCAAAGCCAGTCAAATGTTGCAAACAGCAATCGAGCAAAAAGGTATTTCAATTATCACGCAAGCCAATACAGAAGAACTGTTGGGTGAGGAAGGTCATGTCAGTCAAGTGCGCTTAAAGGATGGCACGATATTGGATGCAGATTTGGTTATTTTTGCCGTTGGTATTCGTCCAAATATGGCTTTAGCACAAAGTGCAGGATTACGTTGCAATCGTGGTGTGTTGGTCAATGACACCATGCAAACCTATGATCCGAGTATCTATGCTGTGGGTGAGTGTATTGAACATCGCCAGCAAACCTTTGGTTTGGTTGAGCCACTATGGGGGCAAGCTTTTATCTGTGCATCACATTTGGCAGAGCATGGCAGTTTGACTTTTAAAGCACCAACTGTTCCAACTCAACTAAAAGTAAGTGGTTGTGATGTTTTCTCTGCTGGACGTATTGATATCGAAAATAGCCAAGAGAATGAGGGCTTTGAAGATATTGTGTTGAATGATGAAAAACGACAAATCTATAAACGCATTATTATTCAAAAAGATCATGTTGTGGGTGCAGTGTTATTTGGAGATACAGAAGACGGTGCATGGTATGCAGAGTTGATTGCTGATCAAACTCCGATTTCTGCAATTCGCAATAAGTTGCTATTTGGTCGAGATTTTGCATTGAAAAAAGCAGGCTAATTTTATTCATGATTTTATCCCACTCACGCTGTATATGGCCCAGCTCAAGTGTTGTTTAAGGCAAGTACAGCATTTAACTTCTCAAATTTTTGAATACTTCGTTGTGAACGAATGTTATTGATCCAGTCAAGTTATAGCGTGGGAATGAAAACCTCTAAAAAATTGTTTACTCCATGCACAAGATAAGGAGCACCGCAGAAATGAATAGTATCCCTGTCGTGGAACTGCATAGCTCTACAGAAACTAACATCAAAACCACCCACACCACATGTCCTTATTGCGGTGTAGGTTGCGGTGTGAGTGCAACAGTTGAAGAGACTGCATTTGGGCAAAAGCTATCTGTTGCAGGAGATATTGATCACCCATCCAATTATGGAAAACTTTGTATCAAAGGAAGTAACCTTGCTGATACTGTTGGTTTGGAAACACGTGTTTTACACCCCATGCTTGGAGGTAAAACAGGACGTCAAGAGAGTGACTGGGATACTGCAACTGATTTGATTGCAGATAAATTTCAACATTATATCCAGCAATATGGGCCCGAAAGTATTGCATTTTATGTCTCTGGGCAGTTATTGACTGAAGATTATTATGTGGTCAATAAATTTGTTAAAGGTTATTTGGGAACAGCCAACATCGACACCAACTCAAGGCTATGCATGTCTTCGGCGGTTGCGGCACATAAACGTGCTTTTGGTGAAGACTTGGTTCCTGCCAGTTATGAGGATTTTGAACATACAAACATGGTGGTCTTGGTTGGGTCAAATACAGCATGGTGCCATCCTGTATTGTATCAACGAATCATGCAAGCTAAAGAGCGTAGACAACAGCAACAAGATGATTTATTTGTGGTGGTCATTGATCCACGGTTTACCGCAACATGCGAAGCAGCTGACTTACATCTACCAATTCAAATTGGACAAGATGTCGCACTGTTTAATGGGCTACTCCAATATTTATATCAACATAACTATACCGATACCGAATTTGTAAATGCCCATACACAAGGGTTGAACGAAGCATTACAAAGCGCTGAAACGGAATCAAGCTTAGAAAATGTTGCGAGAAAAACAGCAATTTCACAGGAAAAATTACAGTTATTTTTTGAAAAATTTGCACACACAGAAAAAGTGATGACGCTTTTTTCAATGGGAGTTAATCAATCCTCTCGAGGTGTGGACAAAGCCAATAGCATCATCAATTGTCATCTGTTGACTGGAAAAATTGGAAAGTTAGGTGCGGCGCCATTTTCAATGACGGGGCAACCGAATGCCATGGGTGGACGTGAGGTGGGGGGCTTGCCAATATGTTGGCCGCACATCTGGATTTAGAGAATCCTCATCATCAACAATTGGTACAAACATTTTGGAATAGTCCAACGATTGCTCAACAGGTGGGTTTAAAAGCAGTAGATTTATTTGAGGCAGTTGAACAGGGGAAAATTAAAGCCATTTGGATTATGGCAACCAATCCTGTGGTGAGTTTACCCAATGCAGATCAGGTTAAACGTGCTTTAACTCAATGTGATTTTGTGGTGGTATCCGATATATGTAAAGACACCGACACTACAGCATTTGCAGATGTGCTTTTACCCGCTTTGGGGTGGGGCGAAAAAGATGGAACAGTGACCAATTCTGAACGGCGTATTTCAAGACAACGGGCTTTTTTAGCAGCACCTGAACAGGCAAAAGCAGATTGGTGGTCTGTGTCGCAAGTGGCAAAAAAATTGGGTTTCTCAGGTTTTGATTTTGAAAATAGCCATGAAATTTTTAAAGAACATGCACAGTTATCCGCTTATCAAAACCAAAGACTGTCATCTTGTTCAGAGACTGACACATTTCGATATTTTAATTTGGCAGGTTTAACTGGACTTTCATTTCAGCAATATCAAACGCTTGCACTAGTACAGTGGCCTATTTTGGATTCGGAACATCAGCAGGATGTTGCCCAATTATTTTCATCTGGGCAATTCAGCCATACCAATGCACATGCCAAATTTATTGCCACAACAGCGATTGATCCAGTGCGTTCAACAACACATGAATATCCTTTAATTCTCAATACAGGGCGGATTCGTGATCAGTGGCATACCATGACTCGCACGGGTCTTTCTGCAAATTTGTCTAGCCATAAGGCAGAACCTTTTTGTGAAATCCATCCTAATGATGCACTGAAGTATGGGGTGAAGGACGGTGAACTGGTTGAGATCAAATCCGCATGGGGTTTATGTGTTTTAAGAGCGGTACTGAGTGATAACATTCGCCGTGGACAAATTTTTGCGCCAATCCACTGGAATGATCAGTTTGCATCAGATGCACGGATTGGAAAAGTGGTCAATCCAGTTGTTGATGCGATCTCAGGAGAGCCTGAATTCAAGCATACTCCAGTGATGATTCAACCATTCTATACACAATGGCAAGGCATGTTTTATGTATGAGTGGGTTATGAACATCTAGTTCAAAACAGTATAGAAAGTACAGTTTGGTGGACCAAAATTAAAACCATTCAGGCGATACGTTATGAATTGGCAGATCGGCGTCGTTTTGAGCAAATTACCCAGCATTTAAAACAGCTTTTACCTTTTCAAGATGAAAGCTTTGAATGGCTGAATTTAGAAGATCAAACCGCACATATGAGTCATAGTGTGGTGTTAAAAGATGGTCGCCTGATTGCGAGTTTATATATCGCACCAAAAGCTTTATTACCTGATCGGGATTGGGTTGCAAGTTTATTTAAGCGTGAACGACTCAGCGCAATGCACCGAAAAGCACTTTTGGCAGGGCAAGCCATGTCGATAGCAAACAGTGATGGTCCACTGGTTTGTAGTTGTTTTAAAGTGGGTAAAAATCGAATTATTGCCACCATTAAAGAAAAAAAATATCCAACATGAAAAACAAGTAACTGCATGCCTAAAAGCAGGTGGTAACTGTGGTTCCTGTCTACCTGAGATACGTGGACTGATTAAAGCCTGTCAAGCGGAGGCAATAGAATGAAAAAAAATAGTGCAATAACAACAAAGCTGTCGACATACCCTCAAACTGATTTGGTGATCCTTGCAGGTGGTCAAGCAAGACGTATGAATGGAATAAATAAGCTTTTGCAAAAGTTTGATGATCAAATTCAGTTGCTAAAAATCCATCAACAACTGAAACATCAAGTTGCACAAGTCTGGGTCAACAGTCATCGTGATTATTCGATTTATCAAAAACTTATTCCCAATATTTATTGTTATCAAGATGATGAAAAAGGCTTTTTAGGGCCTCTCATGGGAATGAAAAGTGCATGGTCTTATGTGAAATCTGACTATGTGTTGTTTGTGCCCTGCGATGTGACATTTGTTCCAGCACAGGTGATTGAGAAATTACATCGGGCTTTAGCACGTGTCCCTTTGGCAGAGGTGGCTTATGTTGAGATCAATGGCAAAGCGTTATATCCATTCTGTCTGTTAAAGCGTAGTGCATTCGTCACGATACGCACTCATCTTGAACAGGGACAGCGCAGTTTAAAACAGTGTTTTAGTGATTTGCACGCTCAAAAGGCAGCTTTTGAAAATCATGCACTATTTTTTCACAGTATTAATTCTTTAGATGAGCTACAGCAATATCGCCAATTAAAACTGTTGTATTAAAAAATAGATTATTGTTTGAAATCATTGGGTTAGTTTTTAGTAAAAAACAACAACAGTGGTTTTATTTTAAGTTCGCTTCGCTTCGCAATGATCAAAGTTGGAACACTTTTTGCAATTTTAAACTTAAGAAAATAGCGCAAATTTCAAGTTTAAAAACATTTTGAACTTAAACAGTGCTTCAAGGGATGTGTGTATAAATGCAATGACACCACATAAACAGAATACTGCTTTTATCGACCAACATGGTCGCATCAAGCGTAAGCTTCGAATTTCAGTGACTGATCGCTGTAATTTTAAGTGTGTTTATTGCATGCCTGAACATCCTGAGTGGATCAAAAAACATGATTTACTCAGTTTTGAAGAGCTGTATGTTTTTTGCGAGTTTATGGTGCAGCGTGGAATCGAGCATATTCGTATCACAGGTGGAGAACCGTTGATGCGTCAAGGTGTAGTACATTTCATCGATGATTTACAACAATTGAAAAAACTGGGTTTAAAAAGAGTTTCGATAACCACCAATGCTTATTATCTTAAACAATATGCAGTGCAGTTAAAACAAGCAGGGCTTGATGATTTAAATATCAGTTTAGACAGTTTGCAACCTAGCCAATTTAAAGATTTGACCAAAAAAGAATTATTGCCTGTACTTGAAGGAATTCGTGTTGCACAACAGGTCGGATTAAAAATAAAGATCAATGCGGTACTCATGAAAGGTAAAAATGAAGATCAAATTTTACCTTTGGCGCATTGGTCGATTCAAAATAATTGCATCGTGCGTTTTATAGAATTTATGCCTTTAGATGGTGCAGGAGATTGGACACAAGCAGATGTTGTGAGTGAACAGTATATCTTAGCGCAATTAAAGCAAGATTTTGAAGTTAGCTTACAACAGGGGCAATCCTCTGAGCCTGCTCGACAATATTTAATTAATGGTTACCCGATTGGGATTATTTCAACCATCACTCATTCATTTTGTGGTAGTTGTGATCGTGTGCGTCTGACAGCACAAGGCGATTTCTTTCATTGTTTATTTGCCCCTCAAGGTATTGCCCTCAAGGCACAGATTAGAGCATTACAACAATCATCAGCTCGGATGCATCCAACATATTTCGCTCAAACACCTTCGGTGAAAGCCATATCTTTTGCAGTGCACGCTAGATTACCTCAACGCTTTACATTTTTTCCTAAGACTTTCAATTCGCAGTCTAATTTACAGCTTCAACAGACTCTGACTGATTATATTTGGCAGAAAAAAAGAGGTTTTCATGATATCGCTCAAGAAGCAAAGTTAGATCACTCCCCATCCCGAAAAATTAGTATGTATATGATTGGAGGTTAATATGTTGAATTCTTCCGTTCTTTCAAAAATAGCAATAGACCATGATTCAAAGCAATCATCGCCAATGATTGAGATTAAAATTGAATGTTTTGGTGCGATAGAACGTTTATTACCTTCAGATTTAAGTCTGCAAACTCAATCTGGAATGACAATCTCAGACGTTTTAGATGACCTAATATGCCGTTATCCCAAGGCAGAATCATTGCTTGATCGTTGTGCCTGCGCGATTGGTGAAGACATTATTCCACGTCAAACTTTATTAGAATCAGACAGTACCGTGGTTTTACTGTCTCCAGTGGCTGGAGGTTGATATGAATACTTTTAAACATAGTCTCAAACAATTTAACCGTATTCAGGATTCAGCACTGAGCCTAGAAAGTTTTGACCCGATTCAAAACTTTCCTGAATGTGGTGGAATTGGTTTTTTTATTGGAACTGTGCGGAATCATCATGAAGGTAAAGCGGTTAAGTCATTAAAATATACTTCCTATGCGCCTGTTTCTGAAAAAATGATTCGTCAAATTGAACAAGAAATCCAACAGCAGTTTGCTGTGCCTTATGTTCGAGTGATCCATCGGATTGGGACTTTGGATATTGGTGAAAAAGCCATTATTGCAGTGGCTTATGCAGCACATCGTCGTGAAGCTTTTGCTGCGTGTGAAGAAGCTGTAGAGCGAGTAAAACATGAGGTTCCTGTGTGGAAAGAAGAGTTTTATCAAGATGGAAGTAGCCAATATGTTGCAGGCTGTTGTATCCGTAAGGACTATGTAGGATCAAGTCAAGTTTCACATAATGAATCCCACATGCAACAGCATTGTGAACATCAACATCATTCGGGTGAATCTGGCCAGCATAATCCTGATTTTCAACAACACAATCATCAGCAACATGGTCATAGCCAACATAATCCTCCGCAGCATAATCATCTCAAACATGAGCAGCATCAAAACTCAGCACATAAATCATTACAGTCAGATCCTGATCAAAACGCTGTACTGAACAAGACTAGTGAACAGACTATTTATCAATGGCATATGTAAAGCATATTCAGCACAACACGATTTGCCTTGGAAAATATCGCAATAGAAGGAAGATGTAATGAAAAATGTGGGCATGAAAGCAGAAAGCTATCGTACAGCGGTTGCAACAGGGATATTACATGCACCTTCGCATTGCATCGAACTGTTAAGAAATGGCAATACTGAAAAAGGTGATGCATTAAAAACTGCCCGAATTGCAGGAATTTTGGCAGCCAAACGTACCGATGAGTTAATTCCACTGTGCCATCCTTTGCCAATCTATCGTGCAGATGTGGAATATGAGTTAAATGAAACTCATGTGGTGATCATGGCTACAGTTGAAACAATAGGTCCAACTGGCGTAGAGATGGAAGCATTAACAGCAGTGAGTTTGGCAGGTTTAACCTTGTACGATATGTTGAAACCGCATTGTGAACCCGAGGACTTATGCCTAGATCAATGCAAATTACAGAAGAAAAAAGGTGGGAAATCGCACTTTACGCGTGTATTGAAAGAACCTTTGACTGCTTCAATTATTGTTTTATCTGATACTGTTGCTTCAGGGAAAAAACCAGATACTGCTGGGCAAAATGTATTGGAGATCCTCGAAGAAGCCAATTTTTTGGGAATTGACTATCAAGTGATTCCTGATTCGCCTGAACAATTATTGGCTTTAATTGAACAACAAAAAAATCAATATCCATTAATTTTAACAGTGGGTGGGACAGGATTAGGGCCAAAAGATCTTACTGTGGAAACCATTCAACCCTTACTTCAGCGTGAAATTCCCGGTTTGATGGAAGCTTCACGCAGTTTTGGTCAACGCCGTACACCTTATGCTGCCTTAAGCCGTGGGGTTGCTGGCTATATTGAAAAAAGCTTGGTCATCACTTTGCCGGGAAGTAGACAAGGTGCGCAAGAATCATTGATTGCGATTTTACCTGCTTTGGTTCATCTCTTTGATGTGCAAAAAAATATTCCACATGCAGGAGGCTATCAATGAATCAACAGGTTGTTAGTTATGGTTGCGGTGTAGAGAAGGGCTTAATTTCTATTGATCAAGCTTTAGCGCTTATTTTGACACATAGCCATTGTTTAGATACAGAGGTTTTACCACTGAGCCAAGCGCTTAATCGATATCTTGCAGATGATATTTTTTCAAAGATTGATTTACCTTTGTTTTCGCAAAGTGCTGTTGATGGGTATGCGTTATCTAGTCAAGAACCGATAGAAGCGGGTACACAGTTTGATGTTGTGGGTGAGGTGCGTGCAGGGCAAACAGTCGATGTGAAACTGTTACAAGGACAGGCTCTACGAATATTCACAGGAAGTCAAATACCGATAGGAACTACTACAGTTGCCCGTCAGGAAATTGTGGAAGCACTTAGCGCACAAGTGATTAGAATTGATGAAAAATTAAAACAATATGCAGATATTCGTGAGAAGGGTGAAGAGGTGACGCAAGGTCAGCGACTTGCGCCTGCTGGTCAGAAGCTAAATACGGGAGTGATTGCTGCGCTGAGTATGGCAGGAGTAAAACAATTAAAGGTTTTTAAATACCCTAAAATTGCTGTAGTGATTACAGGTGATGAAGTTGCTGAGACTGTCGAGTGTTTAAACTCAGGTAAAATTTTTGATGCAAATGGACCTTTGATTCAGGCATGGTTTCAAACACACAATCAAAGCATAGATGTGATCCATGTTGATGATCAACAACAACAAGTTCTCAATTTGTTTGACGAACTCAAAAATCAATATGACTTGATTATTAGTACTGGTGGTGTCTCTGTTGGGGACTATGATTTTGTTCGACCTGTTGCACTCAAGTTAGGTTTTGAGCAAATTTTTTGGAAAGTCAAACAAAAACCTGGCAAACCGATGCTGTTTGCTAAATATCAGCGCAAAGATCAACGTCATTGTTATTTATTGGCATTACCGGGAAATCCAGCTGCGGTCTATATCGGTATGCAAGTCTACGTTTCAACTTTACTTGGCGCTTTGCAAGGACATCTATCTCCCCCACATTGGCAAAATGGCATCATCAGTCACACGCTTAAATCCGATGCACGTGAACGATTTTTAAGAATGAGTGCTGTCTTTGAACAAGGTCACTTAAGTTTAAAAAGTTTAGCAAAACAACAATCTCATATGCTCAGTAATCTCATCCATGCCAACTGTATTGTACGGGTTCCTGCAGAGCAAGAGATACAGAAAGGGCAGATTTTACCTGTGTTATTCATCCAAAACTGAGGGAACAAAAAAATGCGTAGACCAATCAATTTTGTGCTTGCTTTCACGCTGTTTTCGACGCTATCACATGCTGAAACCGTTAAAATTTATTCGGCAGCAAGTTTGACCAATGCTATTACAGATATTGCCAAAGTATATGAAAAGCAAAATCCTGAGATTAAAATTGTGCCTGTGTTTGGTGCATCATCAGCTCTGGCAAAGCAGATTGAAGCAGGTGCACCCAGCGACATTTTCTTTTCTGCCGATCAGGATTGGATGAATTACTTGGTACAAAAACAAAAAATTCAACACAACCAAGTGAAGCCTTTTCTGTTTAATCAGTTGGTTTTAATTAGCCCAGTTCAAAGTAAGCAACAGTTTAAAGCTGTACCACAGTTCAATTTTGCGCAATCCTTTCAAGGTCGCTTGTGTACTGGACAAATGGAGTCTGTACCTGCAGGTAAATATGCCAAACAAAGCTTAATTAAATTGAATTGGCTCGATAGTTTGAATGGTCGAATTGTTGGCACTGACGATGTTCGCTCAGCCTTAGCATTTGTTGAACGTGGCGAGTGTCAGGTGGGAATCGTCTATAAAACAGATGCGTTGATCAGTAAAAAAGTCAAAATTTCAGGTGTTTTTCCAAGCAATAGCCATCAACCCATCGTCTATCCGATTGCTTTGACTCAACAGGGGCAAAATAATCCATCTGCAGTCAAATTTAATCAATACTTAAAGAAAAATCCGCAAGCTAAAAAAATACTGCTTCAATATGGATTTACACTTTAAGGCCATCGTCTATGTTAAGCCCTGAAGAGTGGAGTGCGCTGTATTTATCGGCAAAAGTTGCGACTTGTGCAACTTTATTCTGCCTGCCTTTTGCAGTGATGCTGGCTTGGATACTGGCGCGTTATGACTTTAAGTTGAAGTTTGTTGTTGAAGCATTACTACAAATGCCAATGGTTTTACCGCCAGTTGTTTTAGGTTATTTACTTTTAATCTTATTTGGTGCACAGGGTTGGATTGGTCAATATTTGAATCAACTCGGTATTCAAATGGCTTTTAATTGGAAAGGTGCAGTTTTGGCATCGATGGTGGTGGCTTTCCCACTCATGGTACAGCCGATTCGATTGTCTTTTCAAATGATCAATCAGCAATTAGAACAGGTGGCAGGCTCTCTGGGTGCCAGTCCATTCAAGGTATTTAGAAGTATTAGTTTGGTTTTGGCGCTACCCGGTATTTTAATCGGGAGTATTTTATGTTTTAGCCGTAGTTTGGGGGAATTTGGTGCAACCATTACTTTTGTCGGGAATATTCCAGATGAAACCCGCACTATCCCAATCGCCATTTATTCCTTGATTCAACAACCTGATGGCGAGCAGGCTGCCATGCGTTTGGTGGTGCTGTCTTTGTTAATCGCTTTCTCTGCTTTAATCGCAAATTATTATATTTTGCAGAAGTATCAGCGGAAACTGGGAGGCAAAGATGCTGCAATGTGATTTTCAGTTTCAATATGCTGACTTGAATCTACAGGTACAGTTGCACATGCAACAACAATTACTCGGGATCATGGGACTTTCAGGATGTGGTAAATCAACCTTACTTAAAAATATCACTGGGTTATTACAACCGAGCAATGGCTCAATATTACTGAACAAACAAGTATTATTTGATGATCAGAAAAAAATTCGTGTCCCGATGCATCAGCGCCGTATTGCTTTGGTTTTTCAAAAGGCATGGTTATTTCCACATATGAATGTTCAACAGAATTTAAAATATGCCGAACATTTACGCACTGATCTCGATAAAAAATTTGCTTTTGAGCAGATTGTGGATTTATTGGAGCTGAGGAACTTACTTAAGCGCAATGCACATCAACTTTCTGGTGGCGAGGCGCAACGTGTTTCAATTGGACGAGCACTGTTGTCTTCTCCAGATTTATTATTACTAGATGAACCTTTAACAGGTTTGGATCAACACTTAAAACAGCAAATTTTACCTTTTCTTGATCGGGTAAAAACCCAGACTCAATTGCCGATGATTTATGTGACACATCATGCCGATGAGTTGGCTTATTTAAATGCGCAAGTGCTTTATATGAATCAAGGAAAAATAATAGAGCGTTAAAATTATATCCAATATAAAATTGTGTCTAAGCACAGTAATTTGATGCAAAACAATCTATAATTCTGACTTAATTTTTTTGTTGTTTATCCTTTTACATTTGCAATTATGTCTAGGCTTTCCCAGTATTTTGCGCAGAATCAATTTTGTTGCTTAGTAGAGTATCTCCCTACAAAAAATCAGGTACTGCCTGTAAGGGAAAGTTTGGCTGGTTTTCCAGCCTGTATGACCTTATCTGATCGTGTGCGTTCTGATGAGGATATTGCCCCTTTGATCGCTGCACAAGCATATCCAGATCATATCGAGAAAGTTTTACATTATGCAGGTAAGGGGAGAGACATTGATGATTTTAAATTATTTTTAAAGCAAGCAAAGCAGATTCAGTCGGATTACGAGATATCTTGTTACTTACTGGTGATAAGCTTAAACAACAACATGATGGGCAGGGGCAACATGCAAGAACCCGCTATTTAGAATCGGTCAATGCGGTTATGGCTGCTCAACAATATGGCGGTTTCCATATCGGTGTGGCTTTCAATCCCTTTAAATATACGCCAGCTGAACAACAAGCACAGTATTTAAAACTAAATAAGAAACTAAATGCAGGTGCAGACTACATCATTACTCAATTGGGTTTTGATTTGTCTGCTTTAAAACAACTACAAACTTTTTTAGCCCAAGAAAAATATATCCAAAAAACGCTCGCTTGTGTCATGCCACTGACTTTAGCGCGAGCACAATTTATGGTGAAGCATAAAGTTGCTGGTATCGTGATCACCCCGCATATGCTAGAGGTTTTAGCACAGGATCAAGTCAATCAATGCTCAGAAAATGCGTATAAGCGCTGTGCTTTACAAATTCTGATTTGCCAGCATTTGGGTTATGCCGGGGTACACCTTTCTGCATGTCATAAAACTGATGAGCAAATGCTGTTAGAACAGTATATTGAACAATATCGCGACCTGAATTTGTCTCAATGCGAGATGCTATGGAATCAATTGTGGCAGTTGGCAGAGGGTGAACAAATTCGACCAAAAGTTGCGGTTAAACGGATAAAGTCAGCATTAAACAACAAGGTAAAATATCAGTTTTTAGACCTGATTCATCGTGCTATGTTTCAGTCTAGCTTTGTGAAAGGGATTGGTACTTTTATTTTTAATGCCAGCTTCTGGAACAGAAAAGCTGCCGCCAAAGTGCTCTTACAGACTGAATATTTAAGTAAGCATTATTTGCTAGGCTGTGAAAGCTGTGGACAATGTCGTTTGGCTGAAACTTTATATATTTGCCCAGAAACTTGCCCCAAAGGATTAGCCAATGGCCCTTGTGGTGGTACCGATTTAGATCGCTGTGAGTTTGGCGACAGGGAATGCATTCATTCGGTCAAATCCCGTTTAGCGCGTGATGTAGATCAAATTCAACTGTTAAAAGAACAACTGATTCCAACCGTACCGATCGAGGTACGAGGAACCAGTTCTTGGAAAAATTGGTATAAGGCAGAGTAGCTAAATTTAGTGCTCTTCATCCATAGCATTACTATAAAATTTTTCACCTAATTTGATTCGATCACGGCCATTTTTCATACGCTAGCGATTGGTATTACGTAATGAATACACACAGCCACAATATTCCTGCTGGTAAAATTCTTCCCGTTTACTGATTTCAATCATACGATGCGCACCACCATTTTTGCGCCAGTTATAATCCCAATATTCAATTTCAGGATAATGTGCTGCTGCTCGGATTCCACAGCCATTGATCTGTTGCATGTCTTTCCAACGAGATATACCCAAGGAACTACTGATTAAGCGAAAACCATGTTCATAGGCATATAGGGCTGTTCGTTCGAAACGCATATCAAAACACATGGTACAGCGGATACCTTTTTCAGGTTCGTTTTCCATGCCTTTGGCACGGGCAAACCAATTGTCGGTATCGTAATCGCAGTCGATAAGTTCAATATTGTGTTTCTCGGCAAAACGAATATTTTCTTCTTTTCTGATCAAATATTCTTTTACAGGATGAATATTGGGGTTATAAAAAAAGATCGAAAAATCAATTTCTGATTCAATTAAAGTTTCCATCACCTCACCTGAACACGGCGCACAGCATGAATGAAGCAACAATTTATCGTGGCCTTGAGGTAATTCGAGTTTTTTTCGTTCCAGCGTCATGTTGAACAATATAAAAAGTGATGAATTGACTATTGTAAAAGTTTTTATGCAATATAGGATTGCGATTAGGTGAAATGTTTTCATGTCAAGCTGAATGATTTTATATTAAATCCTTTTTTATTGAGGATTTTAATTGTTATATCAGTGGTTTATTTTAAAGTTGATGCACTTTTAAACGCTCAATAGAATATCGTAGCAGATTATTTCATTGTGCATTAAAGTGAAAAAAAATAATTATATTGATCAATAGGTGAAAATAATTAAACATAACTTCAGTGAATCAGTTATGCTACAGGCAATAATCTGCGTCACAAACTCATCTGGTAATGACTGAATGTTAGAACTTCGACATCTAAAAACACTGACTGCTCTTCGTGAGCATGGCTCATTAGTGGCAGCCGCAGGAGATCTGTGTCTGACCCCATCGGCATTGTCGCATCAACTCCGAGAGCTGGATCAATGGTTTGGTGTAGAAGTGGTTAACCGTCGTTCACGACCTGTCAGTTTTTCCAATGTAGGACAAAGATTATTAAAATTGGCAGATGATATTTTGCCTCAAGTACAAATTACTCAATCTGATATTACCCGTATCGTACACGGGCAAACTGGACGAATTGTTTTTTCTTCTGAATGTCACAGTTGTTTTGAATGGTTAATGCCGTTGTTAAATCAATATCGTCAACAATACCCCGATGTAGACTTAGACTTTGCTTCTGGCTTTGAAGCAAATCCACATGAATTATTGCAAACAGGTGAGTTTGACCTGTTAATTACTGCTGATCCGATCGCACTGAAAGGCATCGAATATTTCCCAATTTTTGAATATGAATCACGTTTGGTTTTATCTCAGACCCATCCTCTGGTGCGTATGAAGGAAATAACGGTTCAGGAATTAGCAGAAGAAACTTTGGTGACCTATCCTGTAGATAAGCATCGTCTTGATATTATGTCTCGACTATTTATTCCTGCCAATATTCAGCCCAAACATATTCGTACTACAGATCTGACTCAAATGTTGATCCAGTTGGTTGCCAGTGGTCATGGTATTGCTGCTTTGCCAGATTGGGTGGTAAATGAATATGAGCAAAAAGGCTGGGTGGTGTCTCGACGTCTCGACTGCGTTGCACCTGAAGGTTTACGCCGAACTTTATATGCAGGCTATCGGATTGAAGAAAAAGAAAAAGATTATTTTGATGGTTTTCTTAAACAGTTGGATAAATTTTCCAAGAAAAGAGCAAGTTATTATTAGATAAAATAATTTTTCGGACATTTAAAACGGCTTAAAGCAAATCGAGTGACTGTTAAGACAGTAGCAACCTTGCTATTGTCTAAATTAAGCCATTTAAAGCAATTAAAGAATACTATGATCCACTCAAGCACAGATCCAATATGTCAAAAAAGAAATTGGAAATTTCGCATATTGGTCTGATTTTATCAGCAATTATATGCAATATGGTCATTGCCGTAGTTAAGTTTTTTGGAGGAAAACTAGACAACGAAATAAATACCTTCATCATAGTGAAACAAGCGAGATTAGATCATCTAAAAAACAGGGGGACTTTGTCGACTATTGTATGTAAACGATCTTATATAAGCTTCAACGATCTTGTAAAGTCACTGGAGAATTGCAGAATAGATTTATGATCAATAGGCTAAGAGATGATGATCGAAGTAGAACAACAATTATTGCAAATTATCGAAGAACAACAGATTCAATTTAAAGGCAAGTTTTAGACGTAAATAAAATTTATGAATATTTTTCAGAGCCTTAAAGGGTAATTAAGGCCATACACAGTAGTAAGACCTAAACAACAAATTTTAATTTATCACAAGGATGGTCATGGAGTATGCGTATAAATAAGCTACTCGTTGTTATATGGGTATTCTTGATTTTTTTCATAGGATATATGTACCTTTCAACAAAAGAAAAAGTGAGTCAAAATGAGAAAAATATAAGTCTGACTAGCCAAAATGAAAAAAATCAAGTTGTATCACAAGTTTCTGGAAAAAATGATAATTGGGCTGGTGGTAAAAATTTAAATTCTGAACTTAACAAAAAAATAGCTTTGAATATGACCGAAGACAAGTTCGAAAAAATCATGAAAGAAGGACTAGCCAACGGAGTTGTTTATACATCTTTAAATGATTTTGATGAGATTACCAGAGCATCTATCAAACAAGCATTAAAAAATTTAAATGACAAGGGGAGCCTCAGTGGTGGCGTGAAAACTAATGAGTTTAGTGATTTAGAAAAAGCCAGAGAAAACTTAAGAGACAAAACTTTAGATAAAATGGTAAAAGACCTTGATGGGTTTAAAAGTACGCCGAATGAGATTTTAGAACAATACAGTCTGAAATTGACAGGTGTCCAAAATTTTGGATCCTATAACAAAGGGAAGGGATGGAGTGGTATATTATATATAAACTTTATGAAAATAATAAAAGTAAGATTGAGATAGAACAAATTCATTTAAAACCAGAAATATCAACTCAGCAGTTGGTTAAAGAGGCTCTAAATAGTTCACTTGCTAACGATACTCCTGCTATTTATGAAAAATTACCACCAGAAATGCTGCAGAAATTAACTTTTGTTAGTGATAGAAATTATTACCAGATAAATGCTTATAATTTAAGCGAAAATGAATTGATAGCAATAGCAAACTCTATAATAAAAAGTCCTGAAAAATAAAATTTTAGTTGAATAGTAAGTTAAATTTTTTATGACAAAACATCTAAATATAAAAGTAGTGGTGGCATTCATTTAAATTTGATGAATTCTGTTCATTGATGTTTTCATATCAATGAACGAAAGAATGGCATTGTTTTCCTCACGTATTGATACTCACCTTAAGGCTGACAAGCGCCCAAACAGAAGCATTGAAATAAATCTCGAAATGACAAGAAGCTAAAACTAGCTTTTGAATCAGCAAAGTCATGACCGAATGCTTTTTTTAATGGCTTTAGCTATCGAATCTCTTCATCTAAACAAAACGATTTTCGATCATTAATGGCGCTTCATTTTTAAAATAAGCCTAAAACGCACTCATATTGCTCAAAATAAGTATGACAAAAGCTGAAAATCGTAATACTGAATTGGCATAGCCTTTGCATTCCTTAGCACTATAAAAAGTGATCTAGGGTTCCGATATTTGTGCCATGCAAATATGTCTGGACCGAGAGTTCACGGTTCGCAAGAACTACACGGAGGGATAAAAGCCCGGGAGGAAGTCAATCAACTATCCGAACAGGAGTGGCTATGAACACGACACATTATCATGATCAGAATGAGATTTGGTCTGAAAAATTACCGGGTGGACATCACTGGTCAGGTCGTATTCCAAAAGGAACTGTACTTCAACTTAAAGCTTTAGCTAAAAATGCCAATGTGTCTTTGTTCTGTGTCAATGCGAATGACCGACTCGAACGCTTCAATATGCCTGACAGTTTAAAAGGTCAACATACTGCATATTTAACACAAGGTCATGTTTTATATTCTGATTTGGGACGAGTCTTGGCATCAATTGTTCATGATGATCATGGTTGGAATGATGTTTTATGTGGTGCAAGTCGACCTGAACAAATTCAGCGCACTTTTGGAACCAAAGGTTTTCAAGATGCCCGAAATCAGATGTATCAAAATGGTTTGGATGGTTTACTGATCGAAATGAGCAAGTATTCATTGGGACAAATTGATTTAAGTGCCACGATCAATCTATTTTCAAAAGTCAGTCCAGATCAAACAGGCGCATTGAGTTATGTGGCTTCGGATAATCAGGATCAAATCATTCAGCTCCGATTTGAAATGGATAGTTGGGTGTTTTTATCCGCTGCACCACATGCTTTAGATCATTCTGCGGATTATGCTCCAGCAGCTATTGCTTTAAGTCTTTTTGCTGCCTTGCCTATATCAGAACATGATATTTGTCGGGATTCTTGTCCACAAAATCAACGCGCATTTAACAATAATGATCGTTATTTTGCACGCCATTCATCACATAACATCAATGTATAAAGGGGCAACGATCATGACCATATTTAGTTCAATCGAGCATCGAGTGCTAGACCGAGTACTTGTTGATGAGGTGTGTCTTGCAGGTGAGGCATGGATGGGTGAAGTTAAAAAAGGGCAGTATTTTCGCATTGTTGATTTGGAAGGTAATCAAGCAGTCGATACTTTGTTCATATCTGCGGAAAACCCCGCTGAACGTTATAGTGCGACAGACACTTTGGCCATCAATCAACATATATATTTAGAAAAAGGCAGCACTTTATATAGCAATCTTGGTCGTGCGATTGGTGTGATTCATGATGATAACTGTGGTCGGCATGATACATTGGGCGGTGCATGTTCATGTGAAAGTAATACAGTACGTTATGCACATGAGACTTATCCCATGCACAGTTGCCGTAATAACTTTATGTATGCATTGGCTAAGCATCCGATTGCACAAAAACACCAACTGAATGTTCGACATATTGGTCCAAATATCAATTTCTTTATGAATGTCCCTGTGAGTTCTGAAGGTCATTTGACCTTTGCTGATGGTATTTCGGCAGCGGGAAAATATGTTGAAATTAAAGCAGAAATGGATTTGATCGTATTGATTTCGAATTGCCCTCAATTAAACAATCCATGTAATGGCTATAACCCAACCAAAATTCAATTGATTGTCCATTCTGGTATGGAGGCTTAATCATGTTTAAGAAAGTTCTCATTGCCAATCGTGGCGCAATTGCTTGTCGTGTCATACGTACACTGAAAAAATTAGGCATCGCTTCCGTTGCTGTTTACTCAGAAGCCGATCAAGATTCTTTACATGTGACCTTGGCAGATGAAGCATTTTGTATTGGTGCGGCGCCTGCGCAACAGAGTTATTTGAATATTGAAAAAATACTGGAAGTTGCAAAACAAACTGGCGCTGAGGCAATTCATCCGGGATATGGATTTTTATCTGAAAATGCGGAGTTTTGTGATCTTTGCGAAAATCAGGGAATTGCTTTTATTGGCCCAACATCCAGTCAAATGCTGGATTTTGGTTTAAAACATACTGCACGTGAACTTGCAATTCAAAGCCATGTCCCGTTATTGCCAGGAAGTGCTTTGCTGGCTAATGAAAACGAAGCCATTACTGAAGCTACACGGATCGGTTATCCAGTCATGCTGAAAAGCACCGCTGGTGGTGGCGGTATTGGGATGCGTTTGGTTTGGAATGAAGCTGAACTCAGAGATGCCTATCAAACAGTCACATATCTCGCTCAAGCAAACTTTAAAGATGCAGGTGTGTATTTAGAAAAGTTTGTGCAACATGCTCGACATATTGAAGTACAAATTTTTGGTGATGGTGTAGGACAGGTATTGGCTTTGGGAGAGCGTGATTGTTCTGTACAACGCCGTAACCAAAAAGTCATCGAGGAAACGCCAGCACCTCTTTTAAATGCTGAACAGCGTGAATACATTCAAAAAATTGCAATTCAACTGATGCAATCGGTGAATTATCGTTCGGCAGGAACTGTTGAATTTGTCATGGACACAGAAACAGAGCAATTCTATTTCTTGGAAGTGAATACACGGTTACAAGTCGAACATGGGGTGACTGAACAAGTTTATGGTGTTGATCTGGTCGAATGGATGGTGACTTTAGCCAGTGGTGACTGGTCTGCTCCACAAGAAAAATTAGTCCCGAAAGGTCATTCGATCCAAGTACGTTTATATGCTGAAGACCCGATTAAGCAATTTCAGCCCAGTGCTGGATTGTTGACGCATGTGCAATTTGATTCGAAGGCGCGTGTCGAAACTTGGGTCGAAACGGGTTCTCATGTTTCTTCATTTTATGATCCAATGCTGGCCAAAATTATTGTCACAGCAACAGATCGAAACTCAGCAATACACGCAATGCAAGCCAGTCTTGCAGTAACTCAAATCGCGGGTATTGAAACCAATTTGGAGTATTTGCAGAATATTATTGCAGGCGAAGTTTTCCAATCAGGAAATCAAACCACACGCTTTTTAAATACTTTTGCATGGAAAACTCAAAAAATTGAAGTTTTACAATCAGGTATTCAGACTTCGATTCAAGACATCACAGGTCGTTTAGGGTACTGGGATGTAGGTGTACCACCCTCAGGTGCAATTGACCCTTTAAGCTTAAATGTTGCCAATCAACTTTTAGCAAATCCATACAACACAGCAGGACTAGAATGCACTCTACAAGGTCCAACTTTAAAGTTCCATTGTGATAGTCAAATTGTCATTACAGGTGGAGAGATTGCTGCCACACTTGATGGTATCGCTCTACCGATGTGGCAAACCATCAATGTTAAAAAATCTCAAGTCTTAAAGTGTGGCACGATTAGCACAGGTTGCCGTAGTTATATTGGGATTAAAGGCGGATTTGACGTTCCAGAATACTTAGGTTCAAAAGCAACCTTTACCTTAGGTCAATTTGGTGGACATGCGGGTCGTAATTTATTGATTGGGGATATGCTTCCAATCACCGAGTATTGTTCTGAAGACAGTAAGCGTTTAGCCAAAGATCAAATTCCAAGCTTTAGCCGAACTTGGGAAATCGCCGTAATGTATGGTCCGCATGGTGCTCCTGATTTCTTTACCACAAAAGACATTGATCAGTTTTTTACCAATACCTTTGAAATTCATTATAACTCCAGCCGTACAGGGGTTCGTTTGATTGGACCAAAGCCAGATTGGGCACGTGAAGACGGTGGTGAGGCTGGCTTACATCCTTCCAATATTCATGACAACGCCTATGCAATTGGTGCAATAGACTTCACTGGAGATATGCCAATTATCTTGGGACCTGATGGCCCAAGTTTAGGCGGATTTGTATGTCCAGCAGTAGTAATTCATTCTGAACTTTGGAAAATTGGTCAGTTGAAGGCAGGAGATAAAGTCAAATTTATACCTGTAGGTTATGTGCAGGCAAAAAGTCTCGACCAAAAATATCATCAAAGTTTAATCGCTACAGACACGACCACTGTTGATTTCAATCCTCTGATTCAGCCTGAGCATGAAACTTTAAGCAATGCTGTACTCGCGAATATAGAGGGGCAAGGCAAGTTGCCAAGTGTCTGCTATAGACCCGCAGGAAACAGTTATTTATTGGTTGAATATGGTGAACTGGTTTTAGATTTAAATTTACGATTCCGTATTCATGCCTTGATGCAATGGGTAAAAGATCAAAATATTCAAGGGATTATTGATCTCACACCAGGTATTCGTTCTTTACAGATCCATTTTGATTCAATTCAAGTTGATCAATTGGAATTGTTAAAGAAATTACAAAGTGCTGAAGCTGAACTCGTTGATATTGATCAGATGCAAGTTCCTTCAAGAACAGTTTATTTACCATTGGCTTGGGAAGATTCACAAGCGCAGTTAGCGACTGAACGCTACACCCAAATTGTGCGTCCAGATGCACCTTGGTGTCCTGATAATATCGAGTTTATCCGTCGTATTAATGGTCTAGCTTCTAAGCAAGCAGTGAAAGATGTGGTATATAGTGCGCATTATTTGGTGATGGGCTTAGGCGATGTATATTTAGGTGCGCCTGTAGCCACGCCACTTGACCCACGTCAGCGATTGGTCACGACCAAATATAACCCTGCTCGAACTTGGACACCTGAAAGTGCTGTGGGTATCGGCGGTGCCTATATGTGTGTGTATGGAATGGAAGGTCCGGGTGGGTATCAGTTTGTTGGTCGAACTACACAAATGTGGAGTCGTTATCGTCAAAACGCAAATTTTGAAGCGGGTAAACCATGGTTATTGCGCTTTTTTGATCAGGTGAAATTTTATGAAGTTTCCGAGTCAGAATTGCTGAAAATGCGTGAAGATTTTAAAGCAGGTCATTTGCAACTCCGAATTGAAGAGGGCGTACTCAACCTTAAACAATACAATGACTTCTTAGCCGAAAATCAAGACAGCATTCAGGCATTTAAACACACGCAACAAACCAATTTTGAAGCTGAACGTCGTCGTTGGCATGCTGCTGGTTTACAAGAATATGTTTCTGAAAGTCTGGATGCTGTAGACGATGCAGAAGCCGTCATTATCCCGCAAGGGGGGTGTGCAGTTGAATCACATATGCCCGGTTCAATTTGGAAAATTGAATGTGCTTCAGGTGACATTGTGGAAGAAGGTGCAACCCTTGCAGTGATCGAAGCCATGAAAATTGAAATTCCAATCATCGCGCCTGAGCGAATGAAAGTTGAAACTATTACCATCGAAAAAGGGCAGACAGTTAAAACAGGGCAGGTGTTGTTTACCTTAGCACCAGTGGTTTAAAAAACCTCTAAAGAGAGAACAACACTAAAACAGAGGGCATCATTAAGATGCCCTTTTTATCAAGTAGTGAGTAAATGCTTATGAATTTTGTCACCGTGTTCGACCGCTTCCCGTTTGATTTTAGACGCTGAGTGACCAGATAAGGGGGACACATCAAAAAGTAAAAAAGTGCCACTTAAATTCATTTGACTATATTGAATGGAGTGATGAACAGATTTTAAAAAGCTTTCGATTAAATTTTCGTGTTCATTGATTAAATTTTTTTCTGACTGTCCAACGGTCATACTCAGCAAAACTTTTTTATTTTTCAATTTATCTCCTTGTGAACCATAAGCAAATTGATAGCTAAAAACTTCATCGAACCATAATTTTAAAATAGCGGGCATATTAAACCAAAACATTGGATATTGCAGAATGACCGTTTCATGTCGCAGTAATGCCTGCTGTTCCGCTGCGACATCAATTTGATAATCAGGGTAGCGTTGGAAAATATCTCGAACTTCTAAATCTGGATACTTGTCTGTCAGTTCATTGACAATGGTCTTGTTTGCAATCGACCGTGTGTAATAGGGATGCGCTAAAATCAGCAGTGCCATAATATGTACCTAGTAACTATAAAAATAATAGTCACTATATTTTTTATATGGAAAGCGTACAATAACTATCAAAGTTGATAGCTTAGAGATATTAATGGAACCTGTTGAAAATAAATGTGAAATAAAAATGAATGGTAAAATCTATCCATGTCATATCAGTATGGCAATGGATTTGGTCGGTGGGAAATGGAAAAGTGTAATTCTTTACTATCTCAAAGATGGAGCAAAACGCTTTAATGAAATCAAACAACTGATGCCAACGATTACTGAAATGACACTCAGCCTGCAACTTAAGCAATTAGAACAAAGTGGATTGGTTTCTAGAACCGTGTATGGAGAAAAAGCACCAATCAAAGTAGTCTATGAAATGACTGATTTAGGACATTCTTTTAAGCCTGTTTTAGAATCATTGTCTATTTGGGCACATGGCATGCTTAATGAAGATTTAGGTTAAAAAATAATTAAATACTATTGCGGAATCGTACTTAAAAAAATCTGATTGATGAATATAACGACTTGAATATTTTCGCCCCATCACTGCGCATGGGGCATTTTTTTGCCCACAAAATAGTCATAAATTTTGACCAATCGCAGTAAAAGCACGCTTAGAAATTGGCACATTTTCTGCATCTATAGGGCGTAATACAAAAACTTAATTTGGTAATACTGATGTCTATTCTTCTATGTTTACAAATAGCGAATGGCCATCAGACCCTTACATAGGAGTGGTGCGATGAATCATGTAAAAACAGCAGACAAAAAAGTACATCCGCTCAAAACATTTTTTGTCGAATTATTCAGTGTACGCGCTGGTCTGTATATTAAACAAACACACTCAGTCCATAAACCAAAAGGATAGCACTGTGCCTAAACAAAAGTTGGCTCGGATCAGTATTACTGTACCTGAAACGACTCTCAATGCCCTCGACCAGAAAATTGTTGATCAACACTATGAAAGCCGATCACAAGCAATTGTGGACATGATCAACAAACATTTGATTGCAGAACAGGTTCAAGCCAATGAAGTGATGGTGGGGACATTAACCATTCTTTATGATGCAGGGCAGATGCCACTTAGAAATCAACTAATTGATTTACAACAACAGTTTTTAACCCAAGTGATCAGTTCACTACATATTCAACTTGATCAGCAAAAAATCTTACAGGTGATGTTGATGCAAGGTGCAAGCTCAGAGCTCAAGCAAATTAGTCAGCAATTTATTGCACTCAAAGGCGTGATTAAAGGGCATTTAGAACTTATGGATGCAGTGATGCCTCCGATTCTACAAAATGATTAAATCAGGAGTATGGTCATGCAAGACTTATGGACGATCCAAGATTGGAAAAATGCGTATGCAAATCAGCAAATCGATATTGATGGTTTAATCGACTATGTTAAAACCATAAAAAATGATGATCATGCTTGGATTGAAATCGCATCTTCAGCACAAATACAGATGCAAATTGAGTATTTAAAAACTCAAAATTGCGATGATCTACCCCTCTATGGTGTGCCATTTGCAGTCAAAGACAATATTGATGTCACTGGTTTTCATACAACAGGTGCATGTAAAGAAGCTGAATATTTAGCAAACACAGATGCTTTTGTTATTGCTAAGCTTAAAAAAGCAGGCGCAGTCGTTGTTGGAAAAACCAATTTAGATCAATTTGCAACAGGTTTAGTCGGGGTACGTTCACCGTATGGTGCAGTAAAAAATAGCTTTAATCCAGAATATATCAGTGGTGGTTCTAGTTCTGGGTCATCTGTGGCTGTAGCGAATGGAATTGTACCTTTTAGTCTAGGTACAGATACGGCAGGTTCAGGTCGAGTTCCAGCAGGTCATAACAATATAGTTGGATTGAAACCTACAAAGGGATGGTTTTCAACCACAGGGTTGATGCCTGCGTGTAGAACACTGGATGTGATTTCAATTTTTGCACTGACCAGTGATGATGCTTGGTTGGTTGCAACATTGATGCAAGCTAATGATAAAACAGATGCTTATTCGCGTAGTCATCCTGCCAATGTTGCAACACAATTTTCTAAAGGAAAAATTGCGATACCTGCTCAACTCGAGTTTTATGGCGATATTGAATCCGAGAAAGCATTTAAAATTGCCGTAGAACGTGTTCAAGCACTTGGATATGAGGTTGAATCTATTGATTTTACGGATTTTAACCTTTTGGCGAGAGCACTTTATAATGACGCTTGGGTTGCAGAGAGAACGGTTGCTGTCGAAGCGCGAGTCTCTCGGCAACAAACGCATCCAGTGATTGCTGAAATCATTGCGCAGGCTGATCAGTTTAAAGCTACAGATACATTTAAAGCTGAGTATCAACGGGCTGAATTAGCACAAAAAATTAATCTTCAACTACAAGCCTATGATGCATTGATGGTACCGACTTCACCGACGATTTATCAGATCAGTGAAGTTGAAGCAGACCCTCTCAATAAAAATTCACATATGGGGGCGTATACCAACTTTGTAAATTTTGCTGATCTATCTGCAATTGCCTTACCCAATGCTATTCGTGCAGATGGCCTGCCTAGTGGCGTAACTTTTATTGCACCTGCTTGGTATGACCAAGCTTTGGCAAAATTTGCCCAACAATGGCAAACACTTACAGAACTTACTCTTGGCACCTCATCACATCGTTATCAAAAAAGCTTTGAAACTGAATCACAAAACTCGGTAAAGCTCGCTGTTGTCGGTGCGCATCTCTCAGCGATGCCTTTGAATTTTCAATTGACAACCCGGCAAGCGACATTGCTCGCAAAAACCCGAACGGCTAAAAGCTATAAGCTATTTGCTTTGAAAAATACCGTTCCACCGAAACCGGGATTGCAATTTGATGTTGATGGTACTGCGATCGAAGTTGAAGTTTGGGATATTCCGTTGGCGAATTTTGGGGCAATCGTCGCAGAAGTTCCTGCACCACTGGGCATTGGCAATCTACAGCTTGAAGATGGGACATGGGTGAAAGGCTTTATTTGTGAAGCTCATGCGATTCAAGAAGCTGTCGATATCAGTCATTTTGGTGGTTGGCGTGCCTACATCAAGTCACTCAGTCCATCAAATGCAAAATTTAACTGTGAGAACGTTGGGGGAGTTTCGATATGATTCATAAATCTTTTTTATCTATATCCATTTTGTCTGCGGTTTTAATATCGGGTTGTGACAACACAGCAAAAGTGCCAGAGGCCAAAGAAAATAAGCAAACCACAGCAAACGCACAACCGATTACCATTGGTTATAGTGATTGGCCGGGATTTGTTGCATGGCAAGTCGCGATTGAAAAGGGGTGGTTAAAAGAAGCGGGATTAAATGTTGATTTTAAATGGTTTGATTACTCCGCATCGCTTTCAGCTTTTTCAGCAAATCAATTGGATGCGGTATTTGTCACCAATGGAGATAATTTGGTGACTGCTTCAGGCGGTACGCAAGGCATGATGATTATGGCAACAGATTATTCTGCTGGAAATGATGTCATTATTGCCAAAGATGGGATTAATCATATTCAGGATTTAAAAGGCAAATCGGTAGGTGTTGAAAAGGGCCTAGTGGATCATTTACTGCTTGCAACAGCGACGTCAGATCAAAAAATTCCAATCAATGAAATAAAATTGGTGAATTCTGCAACCAATCAATTACCTCATGTATTTTCAAGTCCTGATATTTCAGCAATTGCAGTTTGGCAACCTGTTGCCAGTCAAGCATTAAAAGCCGTTGCAGGATCAAAAATCATTTATACATCGCAAGATAAACCGGGTTTAATCTATGACACATTGACGGTCAATATGAGTCATTTAACGACCCACAAAGAGCAGTGGAAAAAAGTTCTTCAAGTGTGGGATAAAACGGTGAAATACATCAATGATCCAGCTACACATGCAGATGCTGTCAAAATTATGGCAAATCGTTCAGGTGTCGATCCAAAACAATACGAAACGATGGTGAATGGTACACATTTACTGGATATTTCAGCCAATAAAAAAGTCTTTAGCAAAGCTAATGGTTTCGATTCGATATATGGTTCGTCATATCATGTGAATAAATTCAATGTACAGAATGGCATCTATAAAACTGAGCAAAATGTAGATGGTTTGATTTATCCAACCTTATTACAAGAGTTACCATAAGGGGATTTGCGCCAATAGGATTGGTCTGGAAAAACATCTCTATGACCAATCGCAAATTATCTAACTCAACTAATAGCCTAAGCAGTATCATTCTGGAAACTTAAATGAATAGATAAGGTCGTTTTCACTGTCTCGTATTTTGTGAAAAGTTTTGATTGATTTGTGTGGATGATGCCTTAGTTTTCAGGAGTGAAAAGATACCGTCTTGAACATAGAGCTAATTCATTCAAATTAAGTCGAACGCATATTATTTTCTTCCTCTACTCATATTGAATCGTATCTTCGCCTGACTCAGTTGGGCTTTTAATTGTTTAGATCAAATCAAGCATAACAATATTTAAACCTGTACATTCAATATTATGTATTTCAATACCAATCCAAAGTGACTAAAAAGTAATTAAAAAAGAAGATTGAGGCAAATGAGTAAGCCTCAAAATTTCATCAGCATAAACTTTACTTAAGTGAGTTCTGTACTGTTTGAAAAAAGATGAATAATTAAAATTCCAATAATCATCAGTGAAAGCCCAAGAACAGCAGCCAAATCCAAGTGCTGTTTATAATAAAAAAAACCAACCAAAGACACCAAAATAATCCCAGCGCCTGACCATAAGGCATAGGTAATACCGACTGGAATGGTTTTCATTGTCAGGGATAAGAAATAAATTGCCACGGCATAGCCACAGATGGTGATGATCGAAGGAAAGAGCTGACTAAACCCTTCTGATGCTTTCATGGCAGAGGTCGCAATGACTTCTGCCACAATCGCAATGATTAAATAGATAAAAGACATGGCTAAAATATGCTTCCTAGACACTTAATTTTGCATGATGGAAAAGGTGGTTGTGTTCCTGATCAAACCAAGCAAGGCTGGCAGTTGATGTTGCTGTCTCTGTGGAAAAACAAAAATCTTGATCAAAAGTATCAATGGTGAAATATAACTGGCAACGTTGTCCTTGAATAAAGCGTTACTGTACCAATGTGTTGTCATCCAACTGAGTAAAGTGATCAAGTTCCATGTGTGTACCAACTTGCTCGGTCACGGTACTGAGATCAATCATTTGCTGTCCAAAACTCACCGATACTTCGTAATCTTGGATATCTTGGATAGTGAAATCTTGCTGAGCAAAGGCTTCGGTCAAAGATTTCTCTATTTCTAAACGTTGTTGGATCTCAGGATGGCGTGATCGTGCAAAGGCAATAAAATGATCACAAATAATTAAGCCACCATCCGCAGGGTAGCTTATATTTAAATCCATATTGTCAATTTTAAATAAACGTAAACCCAGATAAAGCCCACGTTTTGCTTGCTGACGCCAGTCTTCAACATAAGCATGGCTCGGGGAAAATTCTAAAATAGCATTGCCAATGGCATAGAGTTTTGCAGGCTCAGGCCATTGAACATGATTTTGATAATTACTGGTAATTTGCCAAGAAAGTAGTTGCTGCTGCTCATCCCACAGCGTATTGCCAACCCAGCCTTGTCGCTCCAAAACTGGTGTTGTGTTTTGGCTTTTTAAACGTAAATCGATGGTGAATGATTTAGACTGAAACCAATAGACCAGTGTAGTTTCGTCAGTGAGCCCATTGGCAAAGCTGATACTTTTACGGCGAAAAGCACCCAATAAATAGTCAGGGAGTAGGCATGTTGACGTAGCAGATACTTTGAGTTGAGTACAGAGTGTTATGAGATTCATTTTGACTCCTCGTTTTGGTTTAAACCAAAGGAGTAAAGTGGTTTGGCATTTTCAAGTTGAATTTCACCACGGGCGACTTTATCTTTGAGATATTGAAATGTTTGCGCTGTTTGATTAAATAAATGCTCCCCACCTTTTAATGGGGCATAGTGAGCAGATTCAGGATTGATCAATGGCTGAATGATGTAGTCATAATCACATGAGAAAAAGAATGGAAAAGAATAACGTTCCTCAGCCACTTTCTTCACACGATGTTTGGTGGCTAAATAACGTCCATTGGATAAAATCTCCATCATATCGCCAATGTTCATAATCAAGGTATTTTCAAGCAATGGTACATCTATCCATTGCCCATCTTTATTGAGCACTTGTAAGCCGGCTGCAGTCGGGAGAAGTAAGGTAAAACATTCATAATCTGTATGCGCACCTATACCTTCTTTATCCTGAATATCCGCAATATATGGATAATGTATCAAACGAAGTTGGCTGGGGGCTTTTGAAATATGCGCATCAAAATAATGCTCATCCAAGTCCAATGCTAAGGCAAAACTTTGAAAAATTTGCTGCCCAATTTTTTTAATATGTTGATAATAATCGGAAACATGCAATTTAAAGCTAGGATCATCAGGCCATTGTGTTGGACCTACCAGAGATCGTCGATCTTCCAAACTGAGATGATCATAATTCACATCATAAGCTTCTTTGAGGTCATAAGAATTTTCTACAAAACGTTCTTCTCCAATCGGCACATAACCACTGTGATTTTCCGATAGGCCGATATAATTCTGCATCTTTAAGGCTGTATCTTGGGCAAAATACTGTTGCGCCGTTTTATGGAGCTTTTCAAATAATTCAGGCTTAAATTGTTCACCTTTTAAATAAAGAAAACCAACATCTTTACAAGCTTGATCTAAAGCATGTGAGATTTTCAAGCGTTCATTACGATCAGCGCTACACAATAAAGAAATATCCAAAAGTGGTAAAACATAGCGATTAGTCATGAATATCACCAAAGTTGGTCGTCCAACAAAGAACTAAGCTATTTGGGTCGTCCCAAATGCGATAAGAAAGCGGTTATGGTTTATTTATCCGTACTGACTGGTGTCATACGTGGAATTTTCGGTAAATTTTGTAGTGATGGATCAAGTTCATCTTCTTGAGCATGCACTAACTGATCAACGCGAGCTCTGAGTTGCTTAAATGCAGAGCTGTTAATTAAGTCTGTTGAGCGTGGACGAGGTAAATCGACTTCAATGATTTCTTTGATTTCACCAGGATTAGCTTTGAGTGCGACAATACGATCTGCCAACAATATGGCTTCATCCATATCATGGGTCACAAAAATAATCGTGATGTCTATGTTTTGCCATAAATCCATCAAATGTTTTTGCATCTTTTGGCGAGTATACGGGTCTAATGCGCCAAAAGGTTCATCCATCAATAAGATTTTAGGTTCATTGACCAAAGCACGTGCAATAGCAACACGTTGTTTCATTCCACCTGATAACTGATGAGGATATTGATTTTCATATTTTTCTAAACCAATGATATTGATCCATTCACGTGCATGGGATTCGGCAGAGATCTGGCTGATACCTTTCATTCGTGGGCCAAACATGACATTTTCTTTGACTGTTTTCCATGGAAATAGCGTATAGCCTTGGAACACCATACCTCGTTCAGGACTAGGGCCCGTAATACGCTCGCCATCGACCAAGACTTCGCCACTGTGATAAGGATCTAAACCGGCAATCACACGGCTTAAGGTTGATTTCCCACAACCAGAAGGACCAATCACACAAACAAATTCTCGTTTATGGATTTTTAAATCAAGCTGCTTTAGCACCACTCGTTCAGTCTTGCCATGTTTAAATACTTGACTGAGTTGTTTGGCTTCTAAAATGACAGGACGTGCATAGATCTTTTGAAAATATTCATGTGCGTTAAAAGTTGAATCATTCATTATTTTGCTCCTATTTTCCATGCGAACATACGCTCACCCATCTTCATCAACACCCAATCACAAACTAAGCCGATCACCCCAATAATTAAGATTGCTGCATATACATTGTCAAAGTTTTGATAGCGTGCTTGCTGAGTGATAAACCAAGTGATGCCAGAGGTTGTTCCAATCAATTCAGAGACGATTAAATAGGTCCATGCCCAACCCAGAAGCACCCTTAAGTCTCGGTAGATATCAGGAAATGCAGCAGGAATAACGACATGAAACAGACTTCTCAATTTATTGGTTCCTAGGGTATAACCCGCTTCAATCAATCCTTGATCAACCATGCGTGTGGTGTTAGCGATAATCAAAATTTGCTGAAAAATTGTACCAATGACAATGATTGCAATTTTCGGTGCATCATTAATCCCTAAAATCGCTACAGCCAAGGCACCGAATGCAGGTGCAGGCAAATAGCGAAAGAATTCAACAAAAGGTTCAGTGAGTAGAGATATTTTTTGTGAGAAGCCACAAAGAATTCCCAGTGGGATACCAACAATTGAGGAAATCAGAAAAGCTGAAAAAACAATTTTAATACTGTGCCACAAACTTTGATGAAACCAAGGCGTATCAGGTTGTTCTGGTGGCGTGGTAAAAGCAGTCACCAATGCTTTAGCAACTTCATGTGGAGCTGGTAAGTAAATTGGATTGACCAAAATACCTTGTGGTGGTGCAGAATTTTGATCTACAGCATTTTGTGCCTCACTATAGAACACATTTTTATCGACACGGCTTCCGACTTGCAGATATGAAACACTTCCTGAATTGGTAATTTGCACTTGTGGATGCCAAATAAAAGGTAAATAACTAACAGCACACCAGAGACATATAGGGATCAGAAAAGAACACAAGCTTAAGATCAGCTTGTTCTTTTGACCAATATCCTTTGCGACATAACCCATATTTGTCATCCTCATTCTTTGCTTGAGTATTACGATTATTAAAAAACGTAATATTGATTAAGCAAAATGAGTGCCATCAGGCAGAAGATATGAGGTTGAAGTAAATAAAAAAAAGCAAGTGATGTGTTCAAACAGTTGAGAGGTTTTAAACATGATGCTTTTAAAAAGCATTTAAAATAAAAACATAAGCGAATAGTGTTGAATGAAATTATTGAGAATGAAATAGATAGAGTATTTAAAAATAAAGAGGATAAGCGTTGTGTGCTTTGAAGGTGATGTTCATGAATTGAATTCACACTTGTTGTTAAATTGGACCATTAAGATGCCGTACTATTCATCTGAATATAACGGCATTTTAATCGCACAAACTATAGATCATGATTCACTAAAGTTGAACATCAAAGCATATTCAATTTAGGTGGATAATATTTAATTTAAAATGGAAGCGGTTCTAATCCTTTGACGATATCGTTAAATTCAGAACCGTTAAGCCAAAATGATTTCTTTAAAAATAGTGTGGTCATGATACTTTCAGCATCATCACTGTTGGTGTTTTCACAGAACAAACCATATTGACTGCCAAGCACATTATTGTCTTCAATTAAACGAATATAGTACGCATGTTGTTCATCAGCATAACCAAGAATTGCATCACGTTGAGTAGCCATTTTTATGTCTCCACATAGAAAATCAATCAAATAAGTGCATAACGAAGACCAGAGAACTTGTTCAAAAAAAATCAATAAAATAACAGAGAGCTTATATTGTAAATTATTGATTTATGATAAGTATATTGATTATCTTTGACATCCTTGTTCAAAGAGATGTATCAAAACTGATCGATAGGGTTATTGTTATTCAAAAAAAACTTGCCGTCAACTTGAATTTGTAACTTTTTCAAGGTATATTGATTTTACTGGTTTTTATGTAGCATACAGGATAAAAAATGACTAAAAAAGTAGAATTTGAACATGGAGGTGCTAGAGCCAATGCTGGACGAAAAGCACAATTCAGTGAGCCTACCAAAGTAATCCGTGTGCCTGAATCCCAAGTTGATTTTATCAAAAATTGGTTACTGAAAAATTTCAGCAATGCACAGCTAAGTGATTTTAGCTCGACTATGAATATCAAAACAGTTCAAGCAAAAAATGATAAGGTTTATCAAATCCCTTTAGCCACTGAAAGAGTTGCAGCAGGTGTACCGTTTTCTGTTCAGGACACGATTGAACAATCTTTGGATATGAATGAATATCTGATACGAAATGAGAGTTCTACTTTTATCGTCAAAGCAAACTCGCTTTCAATGTTGGATGTGGGTATAGATATTGAAGATCCGTTGATCGTCGATCGTAGTATCTCGGCAAAGTCTGGTGATATCGTGATAGCGCGTATTGACAATGATTTTACTGTCAAGCGCTTAATGATTGATAAGCATTTTGATCCACCTAAAGTTTGGTTAAAAGCAGAAAACCCTGAATTTAAGAATATTTACATCGAAGAAGGGCAAGAGTTTGAAATTTGGGGTGTCGTCACCTATAACTTAAAACGTATGCGTTGATTAGCTTCTTTTTTGATTGTCTTGAATGACTCAAGCTTTAAAGCAACATTCGTGTTGCTTTTTTTGATTAAAAAAGCAGATGTAGCATCCATGGACTTTTCAAAAGCAATACAACATTTGGAGCAAGACACAGGCTACAAATTGCGGTTTTAATGAGATGGTTTTAAATAACTGAAATTTAGATAATATTTAATTTATCTTATTGCTATTCTAGCAATAGAAATATCTCAAAAATGTTGATCTTTATATTGAATGCCCTGTGCGACAATTTTTGTCGCATAGGGCATTTTTGTATCTAGTAATAGTTTTCCCAATTTATATAATAGAACCTGTAAGCACGATGAGATTTAAAATATGAAAGATTTAATTAAAGTACGCGAAGTTTTAAAGAATATTCAAAATCAACATAATAAAAATCGAGCCATTTCTTTGGTGGGAATGGTTGATTTAAATGAATTTGATATTACATGGTTGATTGAAGAAAATTATATTGAGATTGATGATGCTATTTCATATTTAGATAATAAAAACATTGTTTCTATTAAGGATTTAACCTTTAAAGGTAAAAAGTTACTCTACCAAATTAGTGCCTAGTTAAGTTTTATAAAAATAATAAGACATGAATAAGAATAAGATAAAATAATAATTAATTTTATTGTAGTTTTTTATTGAAAAATAATCATAAAGAGAAGTAGGTGATAATAAAAATATAAAAACAAATAATAAAGAAATAAATAACAATAAAAGATGATAATTGATAATTTTAAATCCAAATCAATAGATCAATATTGGTTTGGATTTTTTATATTCGACCTGTGCAATCTCTTGCTAAGGCTCTCCAGTCACGAATTAAAACTTGTATCGTGGTGAAACACTGGTTAAAAATGAATAACGATCAATCGATACTAAAAGGATTTTAGGATGAAACGGCCAAAGCATATGCAGAAAGCGGAATGGGAAGCACGATGTCATTTGGCAGCACTGTATTGAACCGTACCATGTTTGTCGGAGACTCAACATTCTGAGAAACTACTCCGATGAAAAAATCAAACTATACCCCTGAAATCAAAGAAAGAGCGGTTCAACTTGTTATTTATTGAATCCGAAAAAGATTATCCATCGAATTGGGCTGCAATCACTGCTATTGCTCCCAAGATAGGTTGTACCCCTGAAACACTGCGTGTTTGGCATCAAAAATATTTGGATCAACAAAATCCAGTTAAAGTACAGCATCTTTCAGATCAAGAACGTATAAAACAACTGGAACGTGAAAATAAAGAACTGCAACGCGCTA
>WNDP01000089.1 GCA_009912575.1 Acinetobacter bereziniae | reverse complement strand
GACACCCATGACTTTACAAGCTCTGGATACATTCTGAAGTTCTTCAGCTAAATTGAGTAAGCCTACTTTGTGTTTAATGATTTGATTGTTAGTATGCAACATAAGAAAGTTACCTTTGTTTGATTAAGATTCGACACCTTTATCAAAACGGGTAACTTTCTCTTTTTCAAGATCAATGTCTGATCAGATCTGAACTAATACAAATTAGTGCTAAAAATCCACCTCTATAAAGTGATGATAAATTTTTCATCACTTTATTCATTTTTACTTAGGCTTGATTTAGAGTTATTTTCTTTCTATGTAAAATTAAAATTTATGGCTTATACAAACCAACCCTTTGCCTGAGTCATGCTTTTACCATATCAATTTTGTTTTGCATTTTTAACTTAGATGATTTAACAAAAATCTTCTTGAAATTCATTGTCAGTCCATCAACTTAGAACACTATAGCGCATAGAAATTTATTCACTTCCATCCTACAAAAATGGACAAGGAGCAACAGATGAAAAAAACACTGATTGGTCTGACAATTGTAGCTGCACTCACCATCACGGGGTGTGCCACTACGCCAAGCAAACCACGCACCTTTGACCAACTTGGACAATACACCACAGTTCCACTCAACGACCATAGCTATCGCATTAGTTTTCAAGGCAATAGTAATATGAGTTTTGGAACCGCTGAAGAAATTAATCTCGTCAAAGCTGCTCAAACCACGCTATTAAATGGTTTCACATACTTTAAAGTTTTAGATGATCCGAGCAATCGAAGTCAGCAACCTCCTCGTAAAGCTGTGGTCTATCCATCTACAAACTACTATCCATATGGTTGGGGGTATCGTCGCCACCCAATGTTCTGGAATGACCCATTTTACGATATGCCACAAGTCGTCAATATTGATCCTGTGCAGATTTCCTATACCATCGAATGTTATAAAGATAAGAAAGCTTCACCCAACGATGCCTTTGACGCTCGTCTGATTTTGCAATCTTTAGGCGCAAAATATGGCGTTAGTCCGACAGGACAGGTACTACAACCACAGCCTGATGCGGTAACATCAAAGAAATAAAGATAAAGACACTTGTTTAGGAAAATGAATGAGCGGAATTGAACAAAGTGAAATCGCCAATAATATTCCAAGCCTAGATCGAAGCAAACGCTTTGCCACAATTGCATTGATTGTGGGCATCATGGCTTGGATTGCTTTAATCATTACTGCCAAGCTGCTCCCTGAATATGCATGGTTTATTCATATCCTCATGCTTGGTGCAGAAGCAGGTGTAGTGGGTGGTCTAGCTGACTGGTATGCAATCACCGTTTTATTTCGCAATCCTTTTGGGAAAATCCCAATTCCTAAATTTCTAAAAGATCACACTGAAATTATTCCACGTAATAAAGCACGTATTGCGGAATCGATGGGTAAATTTGTTCAGGAAAATTTCCTTTCTCCCCAAATCGTTGAACGAAGTTTAAAAAATACTGATCTGAGTTTAGCCGTAGGTCAATGGTTGGCACATCCCAAGAACAATGGTCAAGTGGTCGATGTGATTCAACAAACTGTACCGAAAATTTTTGAATTTGTTGGGCAAGATCAAATTGGGCGCTTTATCCAAAATAACAGCGTGCAATGGGTTCGCAATACCCGTATGAACCAACTTGCCAGTGAAATGCTTCGTGCGGTCTTAGACAATGATTTCCATCAAGATGTGTTGCAACGTGGACTCGACATTGCCCATGAATGGATGATGACTCATCCTGAAAAAACACGTGAACTCACGCAAACTCTGTTTAAAGAACTGGGCGTTTCACGCCTTGCCAAAGGTGCAAGCTGGATCGGGATTGATGTTGAGCAACGCACCATTGATTCAATTATTGAGAAAGTTGAGTCGATGCTGGCAGATGAAGAGCATCCAATCCGCCAAAAAATAGAACAAGCGGCACATCAACTTATGGTGCAATTGGCAGATAATAATAGCAATGCCAGCATACGTTTAAACGAAACCAAAAATGCGCTTTTAGACAGTGAACCTGTTTTGAATTTTATTACTGGCGCAGTGGTCATTCTATGTGATGCGATTAAATCTGACCTGCTTAAAGCAGACTCAGGTATTGCGATGAACCTGCGTGTTGCAATTCAACAAGTGGGAGAAAACCTCGTACAAAACCAATCTGTTCGTGACCTACTCAATGATCGAATCAGCGGTATAGCTGTTAATCTAAGCGATCAATATAGTGAAAAAGTGATTACGTTTATTAGTCAACGAATTCATGAATGGGACTCTACAGAAATGATTGCCAAAATTGAAAATGAAGTCGGTGGCGACTTACACATGATTCGTGTGAATGGTGTAGTCGTAGGTGCATTTATTGGTTTAAGTTTAGGTGTCATTCGTGCTGTCATTGATTTTGCGATCTAACGAGGAAAATGAATACGATGAAATCAATTCAACCATACCTATAAAATGAATTAAAAATGGAAGCTAAGCTCCCATTCTTTTTACTTAAACATTCCTGATGTTAAAACATAATTTGCTCAAACTTAGCGTTGAGGATTGGTTAATCAATTGAATAATTAATCGTGACGACGACACGGGCAATTTTATTGATGGTATTTTTGTCATATGCACCACCATAATCACTGTCATCGTCTGAACCGCTTTCAGGCAAGATATAAAATGCACCTTGGCTTGCAGAACGCATTGCACCCACTTTCTCACACCGCCCACTTTTGCAAACTCGTTAGCACGGCTATGAGCATTCTTTGTGGCATTGGCAATCAATGACATCTTGATTTCTTCTAGATTGGAAACCAAATACTGTGGTTTTTGTTCAATTGAAATACCTTTTTCTTCCAATAAGTATGCATCTTTTGCAGCTTTTTCAATTTTTTGAATATCGCGGGTATTGATCACCAACGACTGCATCGCAACATAACCTCTAAATTCTCGAATTGTTTTTCCATCACCCTGATCCACATCCTGATAATAGGGTTGTGAACTTTTATTGCCTAATTTCATTTCTGTGGCTTTAAAACCATGTTCAACAAAGAACGATTGTAAGGTCTTTATTTCTTGATCAAGTAATTGATAGGACTCTGTTACACTGTCCGACGCACGACTGGTTTGAAGATTGATTTCCCAACGTGCAGAATCTGCTTGGATGGGTTTTTCAGCCAGCCCTTTTACAATAATTGAATTTTTTTCACCACCAAATTGTTTAAAAGCATATCCCAACACACTTGCCGAAATAATAAAGCCCAAACTCAAAATAAGTGCAAAGACCCATAAAGTCTTATATGTGACTGATTTATTTTCCATTATTTTAATTTCACCCAAACTATTATAAAGAATTTATAATAATAAACTGATCATAAGTCAACCATATCTCATTTAAAATAGAGATAGATCTTATTATTCCCTATATAAAATATATTCCCATTTAAAGTTGGAGAAAAAATTGCTACCTTTAATTAATATAAGAAAAGCCAGTATTGATGATTTTAAAGTTTTATCCGAAATATGGCTTGAAGCATCATTAATCGCTCACCACTTTATTCCCGAAATATATTGGAAAGCGCATAAACTCAAAATGCAAAATATTTATCTTCCCATGTCAGAAGTTTATCTTGCTGAATATCATCAGCAAATCTCTGGGTTTATTGCGTTGTTAGACCATAAATTAGCAGCAATTTTTGTCTCACCATCGCATCAAGGAAAAGGTGTGGGTACAGCACTTGTCCAATATGCTCAAACGATAAGGACTGAACTTGAATTAAATGTTTATCAAGAAAATCCAAAAAGTGTGCAATTTTATAAAACTTTAGGATTTGAAGTTGTAGAAGAAGGCATTGATTTAGAAACCAATTTAAAAGAATTTTTAATGCGTTGGATAAAGTAATTTGATTGCATTTTTTTATACATGAATCTGAGCTTTAATCTAAAAAGTCAGATTTAGATTGGACTAAAGAATCTTAAATATCAATGGCTGTATATGATTGAGCCTTCATCATCAATATAAGTAATATTATATAAATTATTACTGTATTTTGATTTAAAGTATTACATTGAAAAAGATTAAATTCTTTATTCAAAACATCAGCTATTTACATGCTCCCTCTGGTTTTTATTCATGAATAAACGTTGTATCAGACGGCATTGCAGCTTCAACAATTAAATAATTTGCAGAAACACGTTGTACTCGATAATTGACTTTGAATCCACTGAAAGCATCTGAACATTGTAAAGCCATACGCCCCTCATTCGGCTGATCACTGGTAATTTGAGTTTTACATTCTTGAGGAATGCTTTCTCGCATCTCATCTGTTTGTTGTTTGATGAAATCTTTAATCTTGATACAGCCACGTTCAGAATGGTCTGCTGCTGTAGACTTATGTGGTCGCATGGTCGATTTCCAGCTCCATATACCATCTTGAAGATTTTTGTGCAGCTTTGAGCTGATAGATTGGAAAATCAGCCGCTATAGCAAGATTACCTAAGATAAAAACGAAACACCCCATCAATAATTTAACGAAATGCATGAAGCAACCCTCTTTTTATAAGTCTATGTTTTTTAAGTTCTCATTTTACAGAGACAAAATGTCATTATTATTGAATTAGATCCTGAGCAGCAATGAACTCAAATCATTGTCGCCTAATCAGCCGTTTAATCACTCTGCAAAGAAACCCGTTCAAATATCCGTATACATATATTCAGTCACCCAGTTCAGGATATGACTCATTTGTAATCATTCCATTATTTTAAACTGTGAAATACTTAGTCACAGTAAGTCTATTTCATCACGCAAGTCGTTCTTAATCGAACAAAATTATCAATCATGAATTCTATTCAACTTTTTATGAATTAATATCATTTTTATTCATGTCTGGATTGGGGTATAAATTACACCATGCTCCTTGCTACAGACAATATGATCATTGATTCTCAATTTAGATACTCATTATCGATGCGAAAACAGTGAAAAATTATTGATGAGTAGCTTTCAGCACCAGATTGGAATATTTGACAAGAGCATGAAATAAATTCAGGTTTTTATCTCAGAAATTAGGGTTATCACAATGAGTAAAGAGTTTACATTTACGATTAAGCGCGTTAGTTTCGATGAAAACTATCATCCTTCTGACAATACGCGTGTTACCACCAACTTTGCAAATTTAGCGAGAGGTGAGAGTCGTCAAGACAACTTACGCAATACTTTAAAGATGATCGACAATCGTTTTAATGCCTTGGCGCATTGGGATAATCCGAAAGCAGACCGTTATGCTGTCGAACTTGAAATTATTTCAGTGGATATTGATATTGAAGGAAATGGTGAAACTTTCCCAACAATAGAAATTTTGAAAACCAATATTGTGGATCACCAAACCAATCAACGCATTGAAGGTATTGTTGGAAATAATTTTTCCTCTTATGTACGAGATTATGATTTCAGCGTGCTTTTGTTAGAACATAATAAAGATAAAGCTCAATTTAGCCTTCCAGACAACTATGGCGAGCTTCACGGCAATATTTTTAACTCATTCGTAAATTCAAATATCTATAAAGAAAACTTTAGTAAGCCGCCAGTGATTTGTTTGAGTGTGTCGAGCTGCAAGACTTATCACCAAACTGCAAATCAACATCCTGTTTTAGGTGTTGAATATCAACAAGACGAATATTCATTAACTGATGAATATTTTGCAAAAATGGGTTTGCAGGTTCGTTATTTTATGCCAGCAAATAGTGTTGCGCCTTTAGCATTCTATTTCCGTGATGATTTACTCAGTGATTACACCAACCTTGAGTTGATCAGTACCATCAGCACCATGGAAACATTCCAAAAGATTTATCGCCCAGAAATTTACAATGCGAACTCTGTTGCTGGAAAGACTTATCAACCAAGTTTAAAGCATCAGGATTACTCACTGACCCGTATTGTGTATGACCGTGAAGAGCGCAGTCAGTTGGCCATTAAGCAAGGCAAATTTACTGAAGAACAATTCATCAAGCCATACAAAAGCATCCTTGAGCAGTGGTCTTCAAACTACGTTGCTGTATAACCTAAATAGACAAGATATCGATTATGAAAATTTTATTACCGACTTCAACTGCTGGCAGCTTACCAAAACCGTCTTGGCTTGCAGAACCTGAAAAACTTTGGTCACCTTGGAAATTACAAGATGATCAATTGATCGAAGGCAAACAAGATGCTTTGCGTTTGTCATTGCAAGAGCAACAACACGCAGGTATTGATATCGTTAGTGATGGTGAACAAACCCGTCAGCATTTCGTAACGACTTTTATTGAACATCTTAATGGTGTCGATTTTGAGAAACGTGAAACTGTTCGTATCCGTAATCGTTATGATGCGAGTGTCCCTACAGTAGTAGGTGCAGTGTCTCGTCAAAAACCAGTTTTCGTTGAAGATGCGAAGTTTTTACGTCAGCAAACCTCGCAACCGATTAAATGGGCGTTGCCTGGTCCAATGACCATGATTGATACGCTTTATGATGCGCATTATAAAAGCCGTGAAAAACTGGCTTGGGAATTTGCCAAAATCCTCAATGAAGAAGCGAAAGAGTTAGAAGCTGCTGGTGTGGATATTATTCAGTTTGATGAGCCTGCATTTAATGTATTCTTCGATGAAGTCAACGACTGGGGTGTTGCAACTTTAGAGCGAGCGCTTGAAGGGCTTAAATGTGAAACAGCGGTGCACATTTGCTATGGTTATGGTATCAAAGCCAATACCGATTGGAAAAAGACGCTGGGTTCAGAATGGCGCCAATATGAAGAGGCATTCCCTAAACTTCAACAATCTAAAATTGATATTGTCTCTTTAGAATGTCAAAACTCTCGCGTACCGATGGATTTGATTGAATTGATCCGTGGTAAAAAAGTGATGGTTGGTGCGATCGATGTTGCGACCAACAACATTGAAACACCCGAAGAAGTTGCCAATACACTGCGTAAAGCACTGCAATTTGTAGATGCGGATAAGCTTTACCCTTCAACCAACTGCGGAATGGCACCACTCTCTCGCCAAGTCGCAAGAGGTAAATTGAATGCGCTAAGTGCAGGTGCAGAAATTGTGCGTAAAGAGCTTTCTCGCTAGTTTTCACTTGTAACATTCGGTATAAAGGGGAACAATTTCAGTTTGTTTGGAGGTATATTTCTAAGCAAACTGATGCCCCGATCTTCATCCAGTAATCTACCCTACGCATATCTGATCCAGTTAAAATGGTCGACAAGACGCAATAGCAAGGTATCGCTAAATCTAAAAGTGGTACGATTCAATTTAGGAACAATATAATGATTGAAGCAACAAACTTTAGAGATGCAATGTCTTTGTTAACCAGTGCGGTCAGTGTGATTACCACAGCAGGCTTGTCGGGTCGTTATGGATTTACTGCATCTGCTGTATGTAGTGTAACCGACACACCTCCTACCTTACTGGTATGTATGAACAAGGCATCTAGCTCTCATGTGCATTTTGTTGAAAATAAGATTTTAACTGTCAATGTACTTAGCGCACATCATCAGCATATTTCTAAAGCTTTTTCATCTAAGTTAAGCCCAGAAGAAAGATTTAAACATGGTGCTTGGACAGAGTTAGAAACAGGCGCACCAGTCTTAAAAGATGCTTTGGTGAATTTTGATTGTGAAATTGAGCAAATGCAAGAAGTCGGGACACATACGATTTTGATTTGTCGTATTGTTGCGATCCAACAGAGCCAACATGATCAAAGCTTGGTTTATTTTAATCGTGCTTATCACCATGTGGGACAGACGGAAATTGCTTAGATTTACGGCTGATTTTCAATGGTATATTTATATAGAGCCTATACTTGTTATAGATGACTTATAGGCTTCTTATTGCTCTGATATAAACGATTTAATCTTTAATTCATTCTATAAAATAGGTTTGAGTCGATAAGACTAAAATCATTCAGATTTTTTAAAAATGCAATCAAATCCCACAATGATTTCGATCAAAATATCCATATAAAGACCGCATAAATACAGCCTTTTAATATGAATAAGATTAACTACTTAACATACAACCAAACATCAGGGTCTATATAGCTTTCATCTATATGATAACCTTGAGACCTCATATCTTTTTCATCTATTTCTCTTGACCGTTTATCTTTAATTAAACTTTGTTTGAATGCATTCTCTAATTCTTTAGATGTCATTTTATCTGTATCAGACATTAGGTTTCGCTCATTATAACGGACTGTTTGAAAGCTATAACGTACAATATATTGCTCTTTACCATCTTCATTTTTTTTCGTTTGTTTTAGGCTAATATCTAGAAGAATACCATTTGCATATAAACGGTAACCTATCGACTTACCTGCAATAGAGTTTATAATTTTTTTCCACTCTTCAAAATTAAATATATAACTCATATCGACAATGTCATGCCCTTCCATTAAATATCTAATATTGTCCTCTTTTGCTATTCTTGGGTTATATCTAGCAAAATAAGTATTCCATCCTGCTTGATTTAATCGTTTCATTAACTCAACATAGCCTTGATATGCTTGTTCAGGGATTACAAATTCTTCCTTATTTAAACCAACATCAATATCAAATATTTGAATTCCATCATTTGAACTCCATTGTGTCCCCAATACGGAAAAAACATGGTCAATAACCAAGCTATTTGAACTATTCTCTATCTTTACTTGTCCCAGATTAGGAGGAGAAAAATCTAATTCTCTAAAGCTTGCGCCAGCAGGTTGATGATCCACCTGCCCATCATTATATTTCGAAAAATCTTGAACACCTTGTGGACCAAAATGCAGAATATAAGTCTGTTGATTCATTGAATTATTTTCGATGTCTTTTGCCTTTGGTTGGCATGCAGTGAGTAAGCACCCAAATAGGAAAATAATAATTATGGAATAAGTAGAATGTTTAAATTTTCCCATCATTACGGTCTCTTCAAACGATAAATTCAGCCTTACTATCGCCCCATCCTGCAATAATTCCTAATTCTATTTCTAAAAAAGTACGTCTTTTTAAGGTTTTTATATTAATTTTACTAAATACAAATCTCTGCTAACTCTGTTTTAGATATATTTAACTTTATTCTATTATTAAGAATACAAGAATAATTTCTTAAATTACATTCTTGCACTGATGAAGTTAAATCTATTTCAATGCTGATATCTGATTGAATTGGTCCTCTTCCAACTTCTTTTTTAAATTCGTCTAGGTTGTAACAAAATAGATAATTTTTATCATCTTTATCAAATTTTAAATTTTCACTTATCACTTCACCATTAAAATTTCTAACTTCAGGAAATAACCAATTTATTTTATTAGCATTTTCTATAGCTTTACTTTTTATAGCACATATTTTTTGATCTAATATTTTATATTCAAAGGTATCTTCATATGTTTTTTTACAACCTATTAAATCAAAAAATATGAAAGCCAAAAGGATAAATTTAATTTTCATTTTATATCTCTATAAACTTTAAGACTAAATATCTTTGTTTTCAGTTGAAATTTTTAGCTTTTACTACACTCTAAAGCTAACAAAGTTGTATTTAAAAAAGATATTGTTATGATATTCTCTAGAGCCTATTGATATCTAAATTCTAGATTATTGGCACATTTCTATACTTTTTTCTCTATCACTAAAATCTATTAACTTATTATTTTTTAAACAAAAATAATTTCTAAATTCGTATTGCCGAAATGTTTTTCCTCTTTGTAGTTCAACTTGAATATATGTTTCTAAAAAATCTGATTTCATGTCTTTTTTTGAAAAACAAAAAATATATTTACTCTTTTTATTTGATAAATTCTTTAAACTTTGTGTATAAATACTATTTGATAATTCATCATTAGGATTTCCATTCAGATCTTTAAAAAATGTATCGAATCTTGCAAATTCTTTAGACTCAAAAACTTCTTTCGGTTTCAATGAACAAATTATCTCATTATTTACAATTTCGTATTGAAAAGAATCAACCTTTTTATCTTTACAACCAATTATTGATAATAAAACAGCCAAAAAAACCATATATTTCATTACGATACACTTTAGTAAATTAGAAAAGGGAAATGATTATATTCTTTCATATCTTGTGCAGTTCTTAATAAGAATATGAAAATAACAATGGAAAGTATTTTTTCATAAGAATTAAACACATTTATTAATTTAAATCATCCAAAATTTTTAAAAATTTTGTATCAACTTGATCAAAAACTTGTTTATTTTTAAATGAATTTTGATGAATAGCTTCAGGGCTTGAATCATTCTCGGTTGAAGATAAATACACTAAGTTCTCAAAGATATTAATGAAAATTTTTATATCAGTTTCATTACTTCCCATTACCAAGCTATTGGTATATTTCATTTTTGCATACTGATTTTTATATTTTGCATAAATATAATAATCACTAAAATTATTTATATCTTCTTTTTTATAATTCTGCATTCTTCCTTCATTAAATAAAACAGTATGATTGCTAGTTTTTCCTATATATTTTTTTAACTCATATCCATCCAAGAGATATCCATACGGATTCACCACAATTTTTAAATCTTTATTATCTATGGATTTATCAAAGATAACATCTACTTTTGTTTCATAATTCTGTGAAGATATTTTTGAGCATGAAACCATGACAATTAATCCTATAAAAATTGTAAATAACTTTAAAACCATAGTTAAACCCTTAATCAGTCTTAGAAGCTTACTTCCTTTATGTTAGGTATAGGATATGAATGGCTACCGTGATCATTGAATTGATTTTGAAAAGCTCTTTCAATCAATTTTCCATTTATATATTTTTTCATAGGTTGGGCTGGCGGAAATGGTAAAGGCACACCTCTAGTAGCTCTTAGACCATCTCCTGGTTTTGATCCAACCATATATGTAAAGTTTATATGCCAGCCTTTGTCATCATTTCTTAAAATACTTGAATCACGTTTATCTGGATAATAAGATGGTTTAGCTGGCGCTGATTGCCCCCACACTTCAATCCCCTTAAAATTAACACATTCCGATAGATCTCTAGCAAAAATTCTCGCATCTTTAGTATCAGTTGCCCTATTACAGCCAAACATTACAAATCTTGATTTATCTGCCCATTGAAAATCAATTTGACTCCAACCAGATAATCCCATTTGTTTGATACTTACAGGGTCAATTGTACAAATGGCAGAACCTGTTGGACCATCAAACCAAGCATGAGAAAAAATACTTACTTCTTTGATTTCAACATTTCCAATTCCACCTCTTTTTGTTATAGAACTAGCTATTGTAGTAATGATTTCTGCTATATCTTGTATAGGCACTAAAAAGACTAGATGCTGATTTTTATCAAACCACTTTTCATTTTTTATATTTATACGTCTTGTTATTGCCGAGTAAATCATCAAATTATCACCTCTAGCATTTCCTGTTGTATAGAACAATAAAAACAACTGCTTTTTTCTTGTAATTTTAATATGTTGTGTATTATTTTCTTGAATAGAAGTTCTTGCAATTGAAATTTTTCTTGGTGAAATACCCATTTTATTTTAACTCCAAATGAACTTTCACATCTTTTTCCTCATCTGAGAAAAATGTAGATGTAAATCCATCCTCATCTGTCATACCTCTTATTTCAGACCCATTCGGATAGATTGCTGTATATGGCGTATTTTTATATGGAACTCCATTATCATCAGTAAATAAATATCGTAAATTGTATGCACTACCTTCTGGGAGGAAAGGCAATTGTGTTTCCACTTTTTCTCCACTCTTAAAAACATGCTGTCCAGCTTTTACTTCAAACTTTGCTGGAGTAATGATTGTGACGCCATTTTTATTGATAATAATTTGTGAACCACCTGCCATAAACCCACCATTTATTAAGTTTTTGTAAAGAAATTTATAATTTCAGTTTAATATAAAAAACCAATAACTCAAAATTTAGGGTAAAAGTATGACTTTTATCATTGCAATGCAGTTAAATGACAGCGTGGTCATTGCAGCTGATAATAAAAAAGTTATTTTGCAAAACTCAATGGACAAAAATTTCAAGGTTGAAATGGATTCAAAAGTTTATTCGTGGGATAAAGGTATCATTACAGGTACTGGTGAAGCTCATGTTATTCATCGATCTATCGAGTTGTTTAAAAAATTAGCTCAATCCGATATTCGTAAACTTCCTGATTGCCTTAAAATTTCAAGACAGATGAGAGAGTTAGAAATTGGTACAAATCATTTCCAAGTGGAAAATACGAAATTATTGTGTTCAAGTTACAGTAAAAATGGTGCTCAACTTTATAAAATCGAACGATTTGATCCATTACAACCATACAAATTAATTGCCGTTGAACCACTAGATATATCTGTTTGGCTGTTTCACCCTAATATTGAAAACATATCAACTGACTTACAAGATCTATATAGAGACCTCAAAGACTACTCAGCTTTTACTAATGAAGCGGATTGGATCAATCATTACATCAATCGAATAGCAGTGATTTATCAGAAGCAAAGCCAGTGTGATCCACTCATGAGTCAAAGCTTTGATATTTTCTTTCAAAGTAAGGAGAAATATTTCTTTGGGCATGTCCCCAATACTCAGGATGAACCTTTAGAAGTAAAAAGACTGGTCACTAAGCCATAAGTAAAGACGTTATATAGTTCGATTTTTTGACATCGTATGCTGAAAATATTGAGTAATATAAAAGATTTAAATACTTTTAAGCATTGTAACAATTTGATTAATAAAGCGTGAAATATGAATAATCAATAAAAACCGTTCTAGTGCGCTGAACTCTAGCACGGCTTTTCCTAAGATATTGATGCCTATAGGAAAAATTCAAGCATTTTGTATAAGGCGTATTATGTTAATTTTAGAGAAACTTTAATTTATTAATTAGAGATAAAAGTATCTCTAGCAATATTTCCAACTGTATTTGTAGAAACAGAATCAAAAGTAGCCCCGACAATTCCTCCAAATAAAGGAATTGTCTTCCCTAAGTTAATGACACCTTTCTCACCGAATTTAGTAAGTAGTCTGAATCCTACTTTCTGATTTATCGTAGTAATCGTCTTACCACTAATATTTTTTATTGCATTCTCTGCAAGTTTTTTTCCTACTACAATGCCTACGTCTTTTAAAATATCCTTTGCTGCATTTCCAGTTAAACAAACAAATACTAATGATTTCACTTTATCATCATTTAAGTTATGCCCACCCATATGAGCTAACGCTGCAATCATACGAATCTGAACATATATAACACTAGCTATATTTGCAGGGATTGCTATAGGTAAAGTTATAATTCCACCTAACCCTGTTAAAAAACCAGATGTTCCAGCTTTAGTATTTTGCCATCTAATTAACGAATTAGCTTGGCTGTATAAACTGTCATTTGATTTCATATAATCTTCCGCTAGATCATAAGCAGAGTCTAGACCAGGAACCCCATTTACAGCTTTTTCATAAGACCAATTTAAAACATCCATAATCTTACTTTCAGTTAAATTATTTGCCATATTGATTTTTTCATTTTGAAGTAAATTGTTAATGCTATTATAAATATAATCTTCGAAATTATAATAATATTTTTTTCGATAATGTCATATTTTGTCATTTAAATTACTCCATTCAACATAAAATCTCTTACATGAAGCCTATATATTCCTTTTACTTATAGGTTCCATCACATTCCTACAACTCAAGCCCACCACATATATTATGTAACAAAACATTATATTAGCTGATCTCTCTCCCCACACAAACATCAACAACCTATTTTGCTGTTAAAAATCACCTGTTACACTCACAATCACAAACCTCATTAAAACACTCTGGTCATGATCGAAATCCACTCCAAACTTCCTGCTCAAGGCGTCACCATTTTCAGTATCATGACCGCAATGGCACAACGACTCAATGCGCTGAACTTATCACAAGGCTTTCCTGACTTTGATGCACCGCCTGCATTACTACAAGCGTTGAGCCAAGCCACATTAGATGGTTTTAACCAATACGCAGCGGGTGATGGCTTACTACAGCTTAGACAACAACTGGCGCAGCTTTTTCTTAAACGAGATCAATTACAGCTCGATCCACTCACAGAAATTACCATTACACCGGGCGCAACGATTGGGATTTTCAGTGTCATACAAGCCATCATCCACCAAGACGATGAAGTGATTATTTTTGATCCAAGCTATGACAGTTATGCACCTAGCGTACAATTGGTCGGTGGCAAAGCTGTTCATATTCCACTCAACGCACCTGAGTTTTCTGTAGATTGGGATCAATTCAAATCTGCAATCACAGATAAAACCCGAATGGTCATCGTAAATACCCCACACAACCCAACTGGAGCAATTTGGTCTAAACAAGACTGGCTGAATTTAATTGAACTGATTCAAGATAAAAATATCATCGTGCTCTCAGATGAAGTTTATGAACATCTGATTTTTGACGGCGAAAAGCATTATTCAGCTTTGTCATTTCCAGCGCTTAGAGAGCGTAGTTTTGTCGTAGGTTCTTTTGGAAAAACCTTTCATGTGACAGGTTGGAAAACAGGTTATTGCATTGCCTCGCCTGAGCTGATGAAGGTGTTCCGTCAAATTTATCAATTTGCCAACTTCTGTGGTGTCACACCTATACAAATTGCACTTGCCAATTTTATGCAACAGCATCCTGAGCATATCGATAGCTTAGCCAGCTTTTACCAACAAAAACGTGATCTATTTAATTTAGGTATTCAAAATTCAAAATTTAGCTTTATTCCATCCAAAGGAACGTTTTTCCAAAATGTTGACTACAGCCAAATTCGTCCAGATTTAAATGATGTCGAGATGTGCAAATTCCTTGCGGAAGAACACAAGATCGTGGCGATTCCAGTCTCTGTTTTTTATCGGAAAGCCCCTGAAAACTTACGTTTAATCCGTTTTTGTTTTGCCAAAAAAGATCAAACTTTAGTACAGGCCTGTGAAATTTTAAATCGAATTTAAACCAAAAAAATTCTGAATTTTCATAAAATAAAGCTTGAGTTACTCAAATACTCAGGCTTTTTACTGAGTATTTGTATATTATCAATAAGATAAAGATACTCGAAAATAGACAGTAGAACAAAAGATGCCAGCTCGTCCCGACATGCTTCACCAACCCAAATTCTGGAAGGTTTTTTTAATCTTTTTGGGTCCATTGATCTTAACCAATATCTTGCAAAATCTGTCTGGGACAATTAACACTATTTTTGTCGGGCAGATGCTGGGAGTTGAAGCAATTGCTGCGATTTCGGTATTTTTTCCAATCCTATTTTTATTGCTGGCTTTTGTGATTGGTCTCTCGACAGGGGCAACTGTGTTGGTGGGACAAGCTTGGGGCGCCAAAGATATTGAAAAAGTGCGTACCATTGTTGGCGCATTGTTATTTATGACTTTGATTGGCGGAACCATTATTGCCTTTTTAGGCGTGTTTTTCGCAAAGCAGATTTTATTGCTGTTAGGAATCGACCCGAAAATTATGCATCTTGCACTACCTTATGTGCAATGGATGTTAATGAGTAGCCCATTTTTATTTATCTATATCACCTATACCTCCATTTTGCGTGGGGTCGGTGACAGCACCACGCCTCTTATGGCTTCCAGCCTCACCATTATTGTCGGTGTGATCGTCACTCCTGTATTGATTGGTGGTTATTTTGGGATGCCCAAACTGGGAATTATTGCTCCAGCAATTGCCAGTGGTTTAGGTTTTATTTCTACCCTCGCGTTTTTGATTGTCTATTTAAATAAAAAAGACCATGCTTTGAAGCCCGACGTGGCATTAATCGAACATGTGCGCTTTCATCCGCAATTTAGCCGCAGTATTTTACGTTTAGGCATACCGACAGGTATCCAAATGGTCACCAACTCTGTGGCAGGTTTAGTGGTGATCGGACTGGTCAATCAACATGGCGCACACGCCACAGCCGCCTATGGTGCAGTCAATCAAGTTCTCAACTATATTCAATTTCCAGCCTTATCCATTGCGATTGCAGGCTCAATCTTTGCAGCACAAGCCATTGGGGCAGGCAAATCTGAATTGCTGGCAAAAGTGACCCGTACAGCACTGGTCAGTAATATTGTGATTACAGGTTCATTGGTACTCTTGGCCTATATTTGTTCAAAATATTTGATGGCGTTGTTTATTATCGATCCATCCGTGATTGAACTGGGTCAGCAATTGTTATTTATTGTGTTGTGGTCGATTATATTTTTTGGTGCAAGTGCTATTTTTGCCTCCATCATGCGTGCCAGTGGTACAGTCACAGTGCCGATGATTTTTAACATTTTATCGATCTTATTGATCGAAGTACCATGTGCTTATTTATTTAGTCAGTGGTTTGGCTTACAAGGCATTTGGTATGCACTTGCACTGACCTTTTTCAGTCTCTGTGTAATGCAAGGTTTGTATTATCAATTTGTGTGGAAAAAGAAAACTATCGAAATCTTAATTTAAATGCATCAGCCCTGTGCTCATGCATTTAAATCAATCATGATGGTCCCATCCCGAAATGATTTTAATCTTCTTGATGAAGCTTGATCACTTTCAGTTCCGATTGTGCTAAGCGTTTGGTTTTATTGCGTGCAAAGACTTGTTGCGTTGTAGGATCATTTGGATCAAAGACTAAGACTTGCGGTAAAATTTGCTGCTCATCGAGATAACTTTCAGCAAACAAGATTAAAATTTTGCCATTTTCCAGCAGTTCGATGTGCTGAGGTTTGCTCGGCAGTTTAAATGCCACTTTCTGGCGATTTTCTTGAGTTTCATCAATAAGATTAAGCAAATAGATATCTAAGTCTTGCTGATCTAGGGCACTATTTAATAAACTGAATCGATTAAAGTTTGCTTTCTCAGCATAATAAAAATATTGATCCGCTAAATATCCCATCATGACAGGTATGCTTCTGGTATAGACATCTCGATATGTATAGCGATTGTCTTCTTGCTTGTCTTGATCTGGAGAGGGCTCATCCTGCACATTGATCACACTGACCAAATCTGCAATCCGTTGATCATAAATCCCGATCTGATTTTCTGAGTCTTGATAAAACTCTACCACTGAACGATAGGCATCGACAGGATAGAGCACTTTTTGTGGTACATCAAAATTCAATTCAAAAAAGTTTAAATCAGCAGTATTCATATAGATATAAGGACGATTTGCCCAATCACCTAAAATACGAATGCTTTTTTGGTCTGGCTCAAACACCATATCGATTTCTCGACAAAAGTGTTCCTGATAATTTGCTGGCAATGCGGCTGTGGTGATTTTTCCTGATTTCAATTGGATACGTGAAATACTGTTCCCTACACCATTGTAAACATATAGATTTTCACCCTGTTTATCCAATAATAGTTTGCGAGGATAACGTTCAACTTTAAACTTTTGCAGCACTTGCTTAGTGTTTAAATCAATTGCAAAAACTTGGTCATAATCCAAAGATGCCACATAGATAATTTGACCATCACGGCTCAACACCACATCGGTTGCCCCCACACCACGGCACATGTTGTGCATACAACCACTTTCATCATCAGCTAAAGCATATTGATAAATCAGTTGTTCTTTGAATGAAACAAGATTAAATCGATAGACTGCATTTTTCTCTGTTTCGGTATAGTAAAGATCATTCCCATATCGACGATAATCTCCCATGGCATTCATATTGGGTAAAGTAGCAGTTTGCTGTGGGACAGCGTCCAAAAAGACCTGACTTTTATAGAATTGTTGAATCTTGGTCTTTTGTTGCTGACAATCTTGAATATATTGTTGCTTGGTTTTTCCTAAGTAGCCTGCAATCTCATCGCCTTGTTCACCATTCCACAGAGAATCACAATATTGACTAGACTCTTGTAAAGCACCGACCTGATCTTGCGTTTCTGATAATGCTGTATTTGGACTTTGTTGCTTCGCAATCGCTGCCATGATTGCATTCACTTTTTTTATGTTCTGTTCTGACTGCGCTGCCTGTTGGAATTTTTTAGCGTAGGCAGGATGCGCTTCAGCATCATAGGAATCTAATACACTATAAGTCGCCTTAAATGCATCGTAGCCTTGCAGTTGTGCAGATAAATATGCCCTATCAATGCCACTTTTCGATTCAACACATCGATATTTTGCTCATGCTGTTTTTTTACGCGTTTAGACACAATCTTTGCAAATTCATCTACTCGATCTTGGTACTGGTCGATCATTTGGGTGAGTAAAACGAGTTGTTTCTTCTCTGCGTTCTGAACACCATTCATGTCACGTAATGCCGATCGATAGGCACCGCCCTGTTGCTCATCCAGCAATGGATAAGGTTGATCAAATTTAATCTGATCGACGATCACACGGTTAAAATCAACTACGGGTTTTAAGTGATTTTGAATCTGATCAAGTGATTGATAAATCGTGGTTAAATCTGCATATAACATCGCATCCAGCTTGGAAAGCTTAGGATCGATTTTACGTAATTGTTCTTGTTGAATTGAGCTTTGATATAGATCCAAATATTGCACAGAGCGATCAAAATATGCTGACCAAAATTTTCTATATTGATAATCGGCTAAGAACGTTGAATATAACTGATCGCCTTCACCCTCTTTGATATATTGTGGGTAAAGGCGCTCTACTTCTGCTCTATAAAGCGCTCTATCGTCTATCGGATCAGAACTTGAATAGTCTTGTACACCAGCAACACTGTCTAAAATACTGACATTCTCTTGATCAGTAGACGCATAGGTTAAATGTGATGCAAATAAAATCATACCTATACTTAGGCTTAAAATGGCTTTTTTCATAAAATGCTCAATTCAAATTTTCTTTAGGGTCTGTTGACATTTAGGGTTCATAATTTAACCTATAAGGGGAGCCATAAAAATATACAAGCTAATGCAACAGAGCTTTCATAGTTCCGTTTCAACTTGTCATATCGAGTGGCTATTCCTCTAA
>WNDP01000088.1 GCA_009912575.1 Acinetobacter bereziniae | reverse complement strand
CTATGGAAAAAATGGTCAGGCTATCATCACCGAAGTTTGGTCGAAACTAAGATGCATTGCATCAAATTATTAGGCGATAAACTCAGTGCTAGGAACTTTCAAAGCCAAGTCAATGAGGTACATGCCCGTATAGCTATTTTAAATAAATTTACAGAATTAGGCCGACCTCATACTCAAGTTGTCACTTAAATTTGAGGCGCCTAGGAGAACTTTGCCTTTAAATCCTTTATGCAACAAAGCCGTTCATTTCTAAGCCAGAGGCTTGAATAGACATTGCAGAAAATGTTTGACCTTGCCAAATAATATTTCGTTGCCAAACTTTATCTGCTCCAACATCAAAAACTTTTCCAATTGAGCCAGTATCAGTCCCTATCAATCCGCTTGAACCAATGGTCGTATAAATCTTTTCCCAATCTTGATAAGAAATATGCCCATGAAAACGTAAAACGCCAGCTCCTAATTTGCTGGCGTCTAATTCAAATAATGTCACGATTCCATCAGCATATAGCTTTTGAAAATCACTGTTGAGGCTCATAAGTTACCTCATCAAAAACAGGATTGCCGTTGTCATCGAACACAGGCACATCATCAAAGATCGGTTTATCTTCACTATCAACAGCTTGCACCCATTCAAATACGGTTTCACCTTTATCATTAACCACAGGTTGATTAGTTAAAAATAGGTGTCCCATTTTTATCTGTTTGAATATGAGTAACTGGCTTTTGATATTTTTGCCCATCCACAATGACTGGATTTCCAGCATCATCAAATAGATCTTCATACTTGGTGATATATGTGAGTTGCGGTGCATACTTCACTTGTTGAACCATTCGAGCCTGCTTTTCAGTTCGTGGAACTTTTCTGACAACAGGTTTAGCAATTGAATGAAGTCTCACATCAATCCAACGTGCTTCGCCATTGGCGTTGTTTGGAATATCAATAGGCATATCTAAATTCGCAACAATATCCCCTTCTTCATTAAGCTTTTTCTTGAATGTTTTAATTTCAAGATCACCATTTTCTAAAGTTTGATATTCAACAGCACAAATACGATTGCCATTGCTATCAACTGGCACTTCAATCCACCAGCCTTCTTTTGCAAAACCTAATGTATTTTTTATTAGGTAATGACCAACTCCAACTTTCTCAAAAATTGGATTTTGTTCTGACGCTTCATCATTTGCCATAATCTTATCTGCAAATAATTGAGCAATTGGTGAAGCTTTTTTAATAAAACCGTTCGAATCAACAGTGGTATTTAAACTTGTATAAAAGTAAGCCCACGGTCTCCAAGTGTTGTTTAGTTTTGTTCTAATTGCTTGATTGGAATTAAGGTAATCAAATGCTATTTGCACCCTGCCAGATACCCCCGCAGGATCTAAATTTTTAGTAAAAACTGCTGCGTAATCGTAAGTTGGGCTGTTTGTTGGCTTACCTACATCTCTATCACAAAACACGCAATCGCCAGCTGATAATCCATCAAGTGAAGATGATCCACCCAAATTTACCGTTTTTGCTGTAAGTGCTGCATACCCAATATTCTGTTTTTCAACTAAATTGCCATCATTAAGACCCACATAGCGACTTGCAGCATGCGTATTATTAGTGAAGTTTTCATTTACTTTTGTGCCTGTAGAACGGAACGTGTCTCCACCAGCGCCACTCGGTGCAGCACCTAAATTAACTGTCTGAATAGTCATATTTTTCTCACAAAAATGCCCCAACGAGTGGGGCGTGAAGTTGATTAGATTTAAGGGTAAAAGACTTGGGTAAAAGTGGTGGAGATTTGCCACATGCCAGCACCGAGCGCAGTCAACTGATATTCACCAGCTTTGACACGTACCTCACCATCTAAGGGTGAATCCCAAAGGAACGAATCAGCACCCTTATGATCATCAAAAAAGGCTTTAATCTCTCGAATTAAAGCCTCTTTACCATTTTTAGAGAATTGCCAAACACCTGACTTATTGTTAATCCCTACTGACACATTTTGCTCATAACCATCACCAAATTTACTGGTTAAGACTTTAAATGTATTGGATTGAGAATTACCTTCAAAGTTTTGGCAGTGAGTGAATTTACGGTTGCTCATTTTTAGGCTTATCCCATTTAACTTCCATCTCAGTTAATCTTGGCCATGTGATTTTAATAAAACCATTTTGATCTTTGAGTCGTTTTTTACATGACTCAATATCAGTAGCACAATGATCATCTGGATGTTTTGAGCTCAACAATCCACCCTGTCGCTTTTCCTTGGCTATTGCACTTCGTACAGCATTACCAATTTCCTGACCAAGCTGATGTTGGTTACAGACAATTTTAGATTTCTTGTGGAACAACAACGCAAAACTCAAACCAAAAATGAAAGCCACAGTGAAGTTTTGAAGCTGATCGGATGCAATAACTTTTGAGCATGCAAAATAAATAACAGCTATTAATACAGCCAACACCAAAGCAATAAGATTATATTTCATAAATTTTTTCCAAAGAAAAACCCACTTAAAAAGTGGGTTTTGTATTTAAATTAATTACTTCGACAACAAACCGCCCTGCCGCTTCTCTTTCATAATCATAGCTCGTACAGCATTGCCAATCATCTGTCCAAGTTGTTTTTGATCTTGAGTACTACCGCCTGAAGCAGTAACACCTGAATCAGTAACTTGAACTGTTATATTGGTATCTCCACCAGAGTACTGAGTCATTGAAGTGTTCATAGATTTATTAATTTGCTTTGGTAGAGATAAACCACCAAGAGAAACATCACCCCCAACAAATCCACCCTCAGCATATGAGATTCATCTAAACAATCTGATATTGACTGGTTCAATGAAACAATTCGAATCAGCAAAGCACGTGTACGTGGTGAAGAAAAAAATACCACCAAGACCCACAATGCTCGTGATGTGTATCTCAATGAGCGATCTAAAGTTGCTTTACAACAATTGATTCAGTTTAAAAAAGATCACAGCATCGTCAGCGAATACTTATTGATTTGTCCTGAAACAGGTGAACCATTTTTTAGTGAAGAAACACCCCGAAATAGAATTGTCGATGCAATGAAAGCATGCGGCATACGCCACCGCCCTGCTTATAACTGCCGCCACACCTATGCAACCATGTTGCTAATGGATGGAATTAACCCTGTTTTTGTCGCCGATCAACTTGGTCACAGCTTACAAATGTTAATGAAGCGCTATGCCAAGTGGATGCACGGTGACAAAAACAGAATTGAAATGTCTAAATTGAATACGAATTAAGGTTAAAGCTATGGATGCTATAAAATTTGTTAAAGAATTTGGATGGGAAAAAACAAAAATAATTATAGAAGCGAATCCAGAATGGTCGGTTAAATCGAATGGGTACATTTACGGTACAAAATTTATGAATTCAGGAACTTATATTTCAGAACTTAAACGCCTGATTGAAAGTTGGGAGTTAATTCAAAGCTACAACGGATTAGATGAAGCAAAAGAATATCGCAAGCGTTGGTTTAGATTATCTGCTGCTTTTAATCATTCAAAAGTAAACACGTACATCATTGATCAGCTTGATAGATTACAAGAAGCCATCGCAGATGTGGAGAGTGTGGGAATAAAATTTAAATGATGTGGCAAAAATGTGTCAATAAAAAAGGGGTTTTAAATAAGTCCCTAATTTTATTACTAAATCTTGGCAGAGGATCAAGGATTCGAACCTTGACGAACGGTTTTGGAGACCGTCATGCTACCATTACACCAATCCTCTATCACATTTCATTTTGCATTGATGCCACAAAATGAATTGCTTGGTGGGGACGGAGAGACTCGAACTCTCACACCTTGCGGCGCTGGAGCCTAAATCCAGTGCGTCTACCAATTTCGCCACGTCCCCAATGGCTGTGTATATTATAGAGATCGTTTTGTTATGACAAGCCTTTTTTTCGAAAAAACCACTCGTTTGTTTAAATAAAAAACAAAAGGTATAAATACTGCTTTTTGTTTAAACGATTTGGCTTAATACTTGTTTTATTTGATAAATATTTGAGCAACGTTGCTCAATTTTTTTGTTCAACATGCTTTTTAAAATGCACTCTAAATATTTAAAACGGTCTGGCAAACATACATTCAGCTGTTGGCAATGCAAAATTGCCCAATCTTGATAGCTTTTTGCTACCAACCGTTGTTGGCTTAACCACTCTAGCCAAATAATACCCAATGCATAAATATCCGACTGAAATGATTTTGCTTGGCCATGAAATAATTCAGGTGCCATATAACGAGGCGTTGCATGAGTCGCCCCATTAAATAAACGTCGTTGTTGCTGACGACAAAAAGCGTGTTCAAAGTCAATCAGATAGCTACTCTGCTGCGTATAACGAAAGTGCTGTAGCTTCAAATCTCCATGTATAAAGTCGTAGTCATGTAAGTTTTCAAGCACATCTAAACTCAACATCAGTTTAGTGTAGATATCATCTTGGATGAATTGATCATGAGCCGATTCAAATAACAGTTCACAATGCTTGACCCAGATCGCTTGCTCAATCACCGCTTCATCCATTTGAAATTGTTGGTATGGGTTAAATATTGCAAAATCACACAGTACATTTTGATCTGAACGTTCTAAAGCATTTAATTGCGTATAACAATTTAACTCGTTTAAAAACCCTTGCTCATAATCTGCATTGATATTTTTTAATTGTAACTTTAGCCAAAAAAATTGGTCACCCTGTTTAAGCTGATAAACACGGCGACCAAATTTTTGACTTTGAATTGAATTCAATGGCGTAGCAAGTGTTTGCTTAACTTGACTCATACTTCCGACAGTTGTCCAACATTTTGAGCGTGATTTATAGGATGGTTTAACACTTCAAGACAATGTTGAATGGTTTTACCAATACGCGCATGTGTCTCGATGCTTGAGATTTTCGGCCATGTTGCACGCTCTCCCTCTCGTTGTAATAACTTAAATAAATAAGGACGAGGGTTTTGCAACATATAGCTATAATGACGAAGACTATAGTCTCCAATAATATTTACATCACCATAATAACGCTGATCAATTACCCCATAACCATGATCAAGCAAACGCCGCATTGACGGGATGCGTCCCATACGGCCACGCGCGAAATCCATTATGCCCATTGCAGCCATTCTCCCCTGCATCCGAACGATACGTTCTGGCCAACTCAATAAGTCTTTACGATAGCGCTCTTCATCGTTCTGCATAAATGGCACAATATGTGGATTTACCTGACTGGCAATAGTGTAATTTAAATTATACAGCCTTGACATTCGCTCCTGCGGAAAGTCATTACGTACACTGCCATCAACCCAACGTGTGTTGGCTAAATACGGTGTATGAACACCATCATAACGTTTACTGATTAAACGTACAGGTGGAAATAAAATTGGCACGGCGCAAGACGCCAAGACGGCACTCCAAACCAATAAATCGGGTGAAGTATATTTATTCATAATCCGTGCATCTTCTTGTGATACATCATAAGGAGCTACGGTAACGTTAATGTCTAAGCCTGATTTTTCAAAAGCTTCCTCAAAAGTCACATCGCCCAAATTTTCAATCAAGAATTTTTTTAGATAACGCACATCGGCAAAACCACCATTACCTTTCATCAACTCTTTGAAACCACGAAAATGAAAAGCTTCACTATAGAATTGGTCGCCCGACAAGAGATTGGGAATCTCAGCAGGTTCATTTACGCCTAACATCGCAGTCATAATTGCACCTGCGCTTGAACCTGAAAGCACTTTAGGCATTAAATCCTGCTCCATTAGTGCCTTGCATACTCCACTATGAAATAAACCTAAAGTCGCACCACCTGAAAACATCAAAGCAGGTTGACCATATGCCTTTTCACAATTTTTAAAAAAGTTTCTTTTACTCTCCAAACATAATGACTGACAGCCTTCTGATGCAATAAATGCCAAACTGTTACTGACTTCATCAATATAATCTTCAATAATTTTTTTTGTGCCAACATAGGTATGTGCAAACAACATCGGATGTCCAATGTTCGCAACATCATGACTAAAACCTTCTCGCAAGATATACATCAAATCTTGTGTGCGATTTTGCTGACGATAACGACGTAAAAGATTTAAACGATGGGAAATAATTTCTGCATCAAAATAAGGTGAGCCATTATCAAACTTCCACTCTTGCGCACCGGTTTCCTCATCCAATTTTAATGCGATAGATTTCCACTCTTCGTAGTTTTCAGCATACTTCAGTTTTCTTTTTAGTTTTTTGATTCGATAAGCTTGATGCGGATTTAAATCTTGAGTCAGTTCTAATAACATTTTTAATTTTCCTTTGATTTTAATCCGTGGATTAAGGCTCATCTATAAACTATGCTTAAAAATAAGCAGATAATCAATTACCACAAGTCATTTAATTCAAGTGATCTGTTGCAATGATCAACTATTGAGATAAGTTCAATAAAATTACTGTGCTAATATCAGCCACACATTGTAATTTCTGAAAATAGCGAACGGATATGGCAACTTTCGATTTACCTGACAATCTCATCCAAAAATTATCTACTGTTCTTGACCAGTTACAACAAGTGTTACCTGCAACCAAACAAGAACCAGACTTTACAGCGATTGCCTTTCGTTGGCATGATCATCAACTGAAAGCTATTTACGACCCTAAAGCCATTCACCTTGATGATCTTAAAGGAATCGAAAGGCAAAAAGCCAAAATTTTACAAAATACAGAACAGTTCCTACATGGTTTACCAGCAAATGATATTTTGTTGACTGGTTCTCGTGGTACTGGGAAATCTTCTATTGTACGTTCCTTGCTAACTCAGTATTCAAAACAAGGTTTGCGTTTGATTGAGATAGAGCGGGATGATCTCTCTGATCTGCCTGAAATTCAAAAAATTATTAAAGACCGCCCAGAAAAGTTCATCGTTTATTGTGACGACTTGGCATTTAATGCCGAAGATGAAAATTATCGTAGTTTAAAAAGTGTCTTAGATGGTTCATTACAATCGGGTTCAAGTAATTTTGTGATTTATGCAACCAGTAACCGACGCCATTTACTGCCTGAGTTTATGCACGAAAATACACCCGTAACCAAAGTCGATGTACCTCAATATAAAGAATTACATCCACAAGAAGCCATTGAAGAAAAGATTTCTTTATCCGATCGCTTTGGTATGTGGCTGTCATTTTATCCAATGGATCAAAATCTATATTTGGAAATTGTTGAACATTATCTTAAAAAAGATGCAATGCCATTTGATGAAGATGTGCGTGCTGAAGCATTGAGATGGTGTCAGGCACGTGGACAACGTTCAGGCCGTGCAGCCTATCAATTCTCTAAACATTGGATTGGCGCTGAGCGCTTAAAAGCACTCTAGGCATTAATGCAATTTAAAATTGATTACGCGGTGCTTAATTCAGCACACTGACTCAATTGTTGGTGTGCTTTTTATATTTTTTTCATTTTTTGAATCATGGTGCCTATTCAAAACTAGAGTAGTTAAACAAATCCGCTATCAAAACTATGCTAAAAGCAATTGTTGGATTTACATGCAATTAAAAGCCAATAAATAAAAATTTATAAAATTAACATACATTTCAAATGCTTGTATTTTGCGTTTCAATTTTACCCGAAGATTATATTTCAGCACATCCGAGTTTAAGCGTGATAAAATAGCCCACAGTTTCATATAGGATTGGTCTATGCAGTTTGTTCATCTTGGTATTCATACCGAATTTTCGATTACGGAATCGATTGTACGTATACCTGATCTGATTAAAGCTGCTGCATCTGATGACATGCCTGCTTTAGCCATCACAGACCTATCCAACCTTCATGCCGCTGTCAAATTTTATAATAAAGCATTAGGTAAAGGCATTAAGCCTATTTTCGGTAGTGTGATTCGTCTCAATGATGCCAACCATAAAGCAACCCTGCTTGCAATGACCAATAAAGGTTGGCGTGGATTAACTGAGATTGTTTCTCGTGGATTTATTGAAGGTCAACAACTTTCCATTCCATGCGTTCAAAAAGAATGGGTGCTTGAACAATCACAAGAAATTATCGTACTACTGGGTCTGCACAGTGATGTAGGTGAAATGCTTTGTTCTTCTTATCCAGAAAAAGCAGAACCTTTGCTGGAACAGTGGATTGAAAAATTTGGTAATCGTGTTTATTTAGCGCTTACACGTACAGGGCGTCCAATGGAAGAAAGTTTTAACCAAGAAGCGGTTAAACTTGCGGCAAAATATAAGATTGGTGTAGTGGCACATAATGATGTTCACTTTATCACCACCGAAGACTACGAAGCCCATGAAGCACGTGTCTGTATCGCTGATGGCTATGTTTTAGGTGACGATAAACGTCCAAAAAATTATAGTCCTGAGCAATATTTTAAAACTTCTGCTGAAATGATTGAACTGTTTGCAGATATTCCAAGTGCGATCGAAAACACCTTAGAAATTGCCAAACGCTGTTCTGTATCCTTACGTTTAGGCTTCCATGATCTGCCTGACTACCCTATCCCTGAAGGCCATACCATTCACTCCTATTTCGAACATCTGTCTGAAATCGGTTTAGAAGAACGTTTAGACTTTCTTTATCCTGTTGAAACACGAAATGAAGATTGGGCTGAAATTCGTAAGCCTTATGATGAGCGACTGGCCTATGAGTTGGGCATCATCAACAAAATGGATTTCCCTGGTTACTTCCTGATCGTCATGGACTTCATTCAATGGTCAAAAAACAACGGGGTTCCAGTTGGCCCGGGACGTGGTTCTGGTGCAGGTTCACTTGTCGCATATAGTCTAAAAATCACTGACTTAGATCCCCTTCGCTATGATCTGCTCTTCGAACGTTTCTTAAATCCAGAACGTGTCTCTATGCCCGATTTTGATATTGATTTCTGTATCGCAGGTCGGGATAAAGTTATTGATTATGTGGCACGCCATTATGGTCGTGATGCTGTATCGCAAATCGCAACATTCGGTACCATGGCGGCTAAAGGTGCGATTCGAGATGTCGCCCGAGTTTTAGGTAAATCTTACGGTTTGGCAGATCGTATCTCCAAGATGATTCCAACAAAGCCTCTAGGTTTAACTTTAGAGGAATCTATTGAGGCGGAACCCCAACTCAAAGACATCGTCACCAATCCATCTAATCCAGATTATGATGATGCTGCTGAAATTTGGGAAATGGCGCTTAAGCTTGAAGGTATTACTCGGAATACAGGTAAACATGCTGGTGGTGTAGTGATTGCACCCACCAAGATCACCGATTATTCAGCAATCCTTTGTGAAGCTGATGGTACGGGTCGAGTTGCGCAATTTGATAAGGATGATGTCGAAGCAGCTGGCTTAGTTAAATTCGACTTCTTGGGGCTACGTAACCTCACTGTCATTGAAGATGCTGTTCAAAATATCAATAAGCGAATTCAATCGGATCAACCTTTAAACATTACAAATATTATTTTGGATGATCCAAAAGCTTATGCTGTATTTGCTGATGCAAATACAGCAGCGGTGTTCCAGTTTGAATCCGTGGGCATGAAAAAAATGCTCAAAGAAGCTCGCCCAAGTAAATTTGAAGAAATTATTGCTTTCGTTTCTTTATATCGCCCAGGTCCAATGGATCTAATTCCTGACTTTATCCATCGTATGCATGGTGGCGAATTTGAATATTTACATCCACTTCTCGAAGGTGTACTTGAACCAACTTATGGGATCATGGTGTACCAAGAGCAGGTTATGCAAGCAGCACAGTTTTGTGCAGGTTATACCTTAGGTGGTGCAGATTTACTTCGTCGTGCGATGGGTAAAAAGAAAGTCGAGGAAATGGTGAAGCAACGTGCCACCTTCATTGAAGGTGCTGCGAAAAAGGATATTGATGAAGGTACAGCCAATCATATCTTTGACTATATGGAAAAATTCGCTGGCTATGGTTTTAACAAATCGCATGCGGCAGCCTATGCCTTAGTTGCCTATCAAACCGCGTGGTTAAAAGCACATTATCCTTCTGAGTTTATGGCTGCGGTCATGTCTTCAGAAATGCAAAATACCGATAATATTGTATTTTTAATTGACGACTGTCGAATCAACAATTTAGTTGTCTTGCCTCCATCTGTGAATATGTCGTTCTATCAGTTCTATGCCAGTGATGCGACAACCATTATTTATGGTTTAGGTGCAATTAAAGGTGTCGGTGAACAAGCCATGCAGTCCGTGATTGACTCACGTCAACAAGATGGCCCATACAAAGATTTATTTGATTTCTGCCACCGTGTAGATTTGAAAAAAATCAATAAACGAACCTTGGAAGCCTTAATCCGTGCAGGTGCACTGGATTGTTTAGGGATTGAACGTTCGAGCTTAATGGCACAACTTCCTGAAGCAGTTCAAGCGGCTGAACAAGCCCGATCAAACCGTGAAACAGGCATTATGGATCTGTTCGGTGAAGTTGAAGAAGTTCAACGTAAACCAGCAAAACCTGTGAAAGCTTGGTCAGACGAAGTACGATTAAAAGGTGAAAAAGATACGCTTGGCCTATACCTCACAGGTCACCCGATTGATGTATATCGACCAGAGTTGAAATCTTTTATCCCTCATAAAATTAATGATCTTACACCAACACGTCGTGGTGTAACTACTGTTTTTGCTGGCTTAGTGGTCGATGTTGCAAACTTCCCCAATCGTATGGTCATCACACTTGATGATGGTACAGCACGTATTGAAGTTTCTTCCAATCATGAGCGTTTCCAACGCTTTAAAGACATTATTCAAAACGAAAAAGTGGTGGTGATTGAAGGCGAAATTTATGAGCGTGAAGGTTTTGATCGTCCAATGGGGCGCTTAACCAAAGCATTTACACTCAATGAAATTCGTCAAAAGCGTGCCAATAATATTGCGATTAAATTAAATCCAGAAGTGATCAGCAAAACCTTAGCCTCAGATATACAAAAAATCTTGCTTCCATTTTGTAATGTGGACATGTGTCAACACATCCCTATACAAATTTTATTGGATTATGATTATGCAGCGGCTGAGTTGCATTTTGGACAACAATGGAAAGTCGCACCATTAGATGAGCTTTTATCAAAATTACGTGATTATTTTGGCAAAGAATCCATTCATATTGAATACCATGTCAAGTCTAAAGCGGCCAAAGCCGTTGATCATCGAGAATTGGCTCAACCTACTCAAAGTTGCACCGTCACCAGACAACTCAAGTATGGATGATGCTATGGATGAGTATCTCGCAGATGCCAACCAGTACTCCTAATATACGAATTTTACTCTCAGTTTAAACTTTGGAACATCAATGGACATTTTTGACAATGCTGTGATTGCACAGCATTTAAGTCATGTACGTATTGTGATGGTCAATACCACACTGCCTGCAAATATTGGCAGCGCATTACGTGCAATGAAAACAATGGGTTTATCTAAATTGGTGTTAGTTGCACCTAAGACCTACCCACATCCTGATATTGAAGCTTTAGCAGCAGGTGCTACAGATTTAATCGAGCATATTGAAATTGTAGAATGTTTAGAAGATGCGATTAAAGACTGTCATTTGGTCTTTGGTACCAGCGCACGTAGTCGCACCATTCCATGGCCATTGCTAGATGCTCGCCCTGCCGCAGAAAAGTCCATGCAGTCTGTTATTCATAGTCAACAAGAGGTTGCTGTTGTTTTTGGTCGAGAAGACTGTGGACTGACCAATGAAGAACTTGCACTTGCAAACTACCATGTCACGATTCCAGTAAATAGCGATTATGGCGTATTGAATGTTGCTCAAGCAATTCAGGTGATCTGTTATGAAATGCGTATGGCTGCCCTCGCGCTTGCAGATAAAACTGTTGACCCTGAAGCAGTAATGCATGTAACAGACTCAGAAGATATGCATTGGGACGAACCACTTGTTACCCACGAACAAATGGAACAATTTTATCCCCACATCGAAAAAATGTTGGCTGAAATTGAATTTTTAGATCCTAAAAATCCTCGCTTGCTACCTTTACGCTTGCGTCGATTATTTGGACGTATACAATTAGATAAGATGGAATATCATCTATTACGGGGCATTTTTAGCCGAGTACAAGCCCTGAAGAATGGTACATGGAAAAAGTCAAAAACTGAGGATCAAAACTAATGCTGAAACAGCTTAAAGAAGATATCCAAGCTGTATTTTCGCGAGATCCTGCTGCGCGAAATACATTTGAAGTTTTAACCACATATCCGGGAATACATGCACTGATGATGCATCGTGTTGCTCATGAATTATGGGAAAAAGATTGTAAAACTTCAGCACGAATTTTGTCTTCTTTTAGTCGTTTTGCAACAGGAATTGAAATTCATCCGGGTGCTAAAATTGGCAAGCGCTTCTTTATTGACCATGGCATGGGTGTGGTTATCGGTGAAACTGCTGAAATTGGGGATGATGTAACCTTATATCATGGTGTCACTTTAGGTGGCACAACATGGAATACAGGCAAGCGCCATCCAACACTTTCCGATGGTGTCGTGGTTGGTGCTGGAGCAAAAATTCTTGGTCCGTTTGTGGTCGGTAAAAATGCTAAAGTGGGTTCAAATGCTGTTGTCACGAAAGCTGTTCCTGAAGGCGCTACAGCAGTTGGAAATCCAGCCAGATTTATTACTAAAGACAAAGAAGCTGTAAGCATAACAACAGAACCTCGTTGTCCAGAAGAAAATGTAGCACCACTTGAAAATACAGAGTTTCAGGCTTATGCAGCGACACAAGAACAGCCTGATCCAATGCTTGAAGGTATGCGTGTTTTGTTAGATCGTCTTGAACAAAACGAACAACGTATTCATAGTTTGTGTAAACGTCTGTCACTTATAGATCCCTCATTTAACTTACAACAGACCATCGAACAACCTTTGAGCGATGAGGAAATCAAGATTATTGAAGATGTTCGCCGTGAGTGTGAAGCACAAAAATCTCCATCAAAAGCTTAGGGCATATTGATATTTTCTAATCTGTTGATGTTGGCTAAAGCGACTTTAGTGTTTTTGATGCTATTTGGTTATACCAAACACTATTATTAACTTAATAAGAATGAAATAAGCTTTGCTTTTTCTATCAGCCAAGTTTACCTATCGTCGCTATCGCGGTTGGTGATATGGATGTCACCGTCAGTCAAGGGCGATATGAGCAAAAACAAAGCACTGCTTTGTTTGCAGTGCAAGTGCCCTGTTGAGCGAAAGATTTTTGTTACTTTTCATCTCTGAAAAGTAAAGTACCGCCTACACAAATCAATTTAAACTTTAGATCTAAAGCATGGCATTGCAAACTTTATATCATCAAGCAATATATTGATTTTATCGGTCTAAAAATTATATTTACTGTATGATTTTTTTAATAGACTCGCAATATTATGCAAGTTTTCTTGAATGGTATTAGCTTGCGAAACCTAAGCTCACATCGTTGAGTTCAATTAAACTTCGTATTTGGTGACGCGTATCGACTAAAAAACAGGCTTAGTCGCAAATCTTGACGAATTGACAACAAACCCTCATGTATAATTTTTAATAATACGAACCAAATCAAGTTGCATGTTCAGACGTCTTTTCATAGACTGATGCCCATGCAGTTTTTTTAATATAAATTAATGGAAGAAACACATGACGATTAAGCCTTTGGCATATGCATTGCTCGCAACTTCACTAATTACAGCATGTTCAATCACACCAACGAAGCAAAGCAACAAAATAGATGCAAACGAACCATTCATTTATACCGAGCCTGAATTATCTCCGCCATTCTATGCACTGAACCCTTTTGATTATTCTCAGCCGCCTGTTTTTGAATTGGAATTAAAAAAAGCATCTGTACAACCCGTCAATAAGCTTGAAGTCACTGACCCTGCAAATCCAAATCGAAAAATTGTACTTGATACCAATAAACTGATTGTACCTACAGTCAACAGTTCACAACGAGCTATGAAATATGCTGTTTTGGCTGGAAATAATGAAATCGACATCACGGCGATTGATGACTTCCTGCAAATGGTTGAAGGTAAAGCACGTCATTACCCACCACAATTTAGCGATCGCAAAGAACGTAAAGGTTTCGAAGGCAAATTAAAAGAAGTGTCTACTCAACTCGACCAACTTGCTGCAGCACCAAATGCTTCTTTTGATATTCTGATCCGCGCATTTAAAGCCAGCATCTTAGGGCGTAACCTTGACTTAGGTTCTTCTTACACAACCAAATCATTGGATTATGCGCAACGTATCCTGAAGATCAATAAAGAAGACCCTGAAGCAAACTTGTGGTTTGGTTTCTCTTTATCTGAAGGTGGCGGTCAAAAAGAAGCAATGCCATATTTAGATAAAGCCATGAAAGCTGGTGTCCAAGAGGCTTATCTATCTTCTGCCAATAATTATATTGGTATGGAGCAAAAGAAAAATGCGGTCCAAACCTTGAAAAACTATAAAGTGAAATACCCTGAAGAAGCAGAAGTTGCTGATCGTTTAATTCAAGAAATTGAAAAACAAGGTCGTTACAATGTTTGGCAAGTAATGAAAAACCCAGCACTGGCAAAATAAGTTTAGGCTAAAAAAATAGACTGATCATTCAGTCTATTTTTTTGCTTATAAATTGAAATTCCACAAAACTATCGTATTATTCAGAAAAGATTTTCTCGTTCATGTTTATGCAAAGCTCAAAAAATAAAATTTTGCTCTATGTTTTAGCCATCAGCCCATTGATTTTCTCTGGATGTCAGGTTGTAAGTGTAAAAAACCAAAAGGTAAATGTTACGATCGCCAATGAACGTGACAATATTTTGACACGCTCAAAAATGAGTGAAGCAAGCTTGAATGTACTCTCGATGACAGGTCGAGAAGCAAAGTCGTGCGCAGAAGAACCTGAAAAATGTGTCGCAGATCTGGCTAAAATCCCACAGATTCAAGATGAACAACTGCTATCTACAGCGAGCGAGATTTATCTCACCAAAGCAATTAATTTGGCTGATTCATCCAATTGCAAAATCAGTTTATTTTCCAAACACCACTCCGCTGAAAAGCAGCAAACCACTCAAAAAAGTTATGAGCAGTGTCTAGACCAGCAAATGGTCATGTTGGATAACAGCATTCGTTATAGTTATGCCTATTTGTTTAAAACAGAACGTCAACCACAAGATCGTATTTTCAATAACCGACAAGTTCAAATACGTGACTTTTACAATCAAGCTTTAGCAAAATTAATTAGCACTTATGCAGCACGAAATAAGAACCAGAAAGTCGCCAAACAAATCAAAGTTGGAACAAGCACATACCGTATCAACTTTAATGGCTATCCTGCGATTGCCAACAAACAACTAGAAGATCTGGTATCTAGCTACAACCTCAACTTTTCAGGCTTACGCTCGATCAACCGTAGAGATGGTTTCGGCGCAGAATTTGTTGCAATTTTACCTAAAACTGATGCGCCTGAAGAAAACAAATATATTGTTAATCCCTTTGAGTACCAATATAAGCATGGAATGAATCCAAATATTCATCCACCTCGTTATTTGTCGGTGAGTATTGCAGCTCAACCTGAATATGCCAATGATTCATTACAGAATATCCTGCACAACCCAAATTTTCAGTTAAATATTTATGACCCTTATAGTGTCGAAAATATTAAAATTGGGGGCAAACAATACCCACTTGCAGCCAATTTTTCTGCACCATATGGTCTATGGCTAGCCCAGAATAACCTTGGAATCGCTGCATATCTTAGTCTGATTGACCGAGATCAAAGCCTGACCATGCCACACTTATATATGCTTGAACCTTACAATCCAAATAAGAAAGTGATTGTATTGGTACATGGTTTAGCCAGTAGCCCAGAAGCATGGATTCGATTAACCAATGATATTATGGGTGATAATGTACTCCGTGAGCATTATCAGGTTTGGCAAGTTTTCTATTCGACCAATATGCCAATTTTAGAAAGTCGTTATCAAATCAATGCGATCATCAATCAAGGCTTTGCCTCAATTGACCAAAAGTCGGCATCAGCAAAAGATGCTGTATTGATTGGGCATAGTATGGGCGGAATCATCGCACGCCTATTGGTCAGTGATGCAGATCTCACTCAGCCTGCATTAAAAATGCTGAATAACCGTAAGTTTGATAAATTCAAAGATGATCCAATCTTTAAAGCACGTATAACCATTCAATCAGTACCCAACTTTGATCGTGCCATTTTTATTTCAGCGCCACATCGTGGTACTGAGTTTGCTGATCGCTGGTTTACATTGGCAGCTCGTCGCATTATCAAACTACCGGGTGCATTTTTAGGCGCTTTAGCAGACTCGATTGATGAACGTGATTTAAATGCCAAAAACTTTCTAAAAGATGTAGGTCATGGAATTATTCAAAATGGACCAAGTGATCTCAGCCACAACTCAAAATTCACTCAATTAACTGAAAATGTAATGCCTAAAAAAGGAATGATTTATCATTCTATTATGGGCAATATTACCAATAGTCAAGACCCAAATGTCATGACAGATGGTGTCGTTCCTTACACCAGCTCACATCTTAAAGGCGCAACTTCTGAAGTTATTATCAAAGGTGGGCATTCAATTCAGGAAACACCAGAAGCAGTGTTAGAACTTCGTCGTATTCTAAGATTGCACCTGGTAGAACTTGGAATTTACAAACCTTAACCATTACATAAAAACGCCAGTCGGATTGACTGGCGTTTTTAGCACTCATACGTTTCTGAGTTTCTTTTCTTCAAACAGTAGCCCATCATTACAATGTCTATTCGCCACTGCCTGTAAATAACGCAACAACATCAGCCTCAGTCAGTTTTTTGGTTTTGTTTTCAAAATTATAAAATGCGGGTTTATTGTCGATATAAATTTCCATATCAAATTTAACATCTTGTGGTTGCTCATCAAGTGCAAAAGCATTGATATTACAGTAACTTTGATCTTTAGTACGCCAAAATAAATTGGTTCCACAAGCATTACAAAAACCACGCTCTCCCCATTCAGATGAATTATAAATACTCGAATGATCTTTTTTAATAAAGTTTAATCCACCCTGTTCTACATTAATCGTCATGATCACACCACTGGTTTGTCTACGACAAATTGAGCAATGACATGCATGTACATCGTGATTTTTTAATTCTACATTGAATGTTGTTTCCCCACAGACACATTGCCCTTTCATATGAATATCCTTGTTTTTAGAAATTTGCAGTTACGATACTATATTTATATATTGAAGTTATAGTAAAACACACATTTTTTAAGCAAATTGGAATTTTGTAATCTAATTATAATTGAAAACTAACATGATTAGTTCTAGATTAATCAGCACTACAATTTAAATAGAATAGTTGTAAAACTATGCGTTATAAGATTATAGATGTTTATAAGCTTGATGATATTCAACGGTATATTGCCAAATGTCTAAAAACTCAATCACCACAGTTTATTGTGATTGAAAGCCATCAGACCTTGTGTAAAGAATTAGATATTATTGATGTGGATTTAAGTCAATCGGTTGCAACATGGGCAACAGGTGAAAAAATAGCGTTAAAAATACTGCACCAATCCGATCATATCGAAAAATTTTACGATATCGATACTAAAAAATTATTCCTTTTTCCAAAAATATTTGACAGCCATCATCAAGCATTTTATTTTAATATTTAAGTTCCTTTTTAGAACTTTAATAATAGGATCAAGTGATGAAACAGCTACAAGAAATGACAGGACTCGAATTTTTACAAGCAATGGCAAATGGAGATATTCCTAGAGCTTCCATCAGTGAAACAATGCCGATGGATTTATATGAAATCTCCTCAGGTTACGCCTGTTTTAAAGTCAAAGCTGATCAACGCCATCTAAATCCTTTAGGTGGTGTACATGGTGGTTTTGCCGCTACTGCATTAGATTCAGCAACTGGTTGTGCGATACATACCACATTGGAGGCAGGTGTTGGCTATGGCACCATCGACTTAAATGTAAAAATGTGCCGCCCTGTCCCTAAAGACAAAGAATTACTGGCGATTGGACAGGTGATTAATTCAAGTAAAAATCTGGCAATTTCTGAAGCAAAACTGGTCGATGAAGATGGCAAGTTATATGCACATGCTACAGCGACCTGTATGATTATTCGTCCATAAACGAATCTGTTGTGCTATTCATCATGAATAGCACTTATTCAGCATCAGCCTGCTTCTCTATCAATTGGATTTTGCCCATTTTGAGTTGCTTAGATGTTTCGTCCCACTCTAAATTACGCTTACAAATGATTGCTTCGGCTCGACTGATTGCATCCATATTTTGACCGCAATAACCACCTCCAACTTCGATTTGCACCAACGCTTTGGGCTGATTGTCTAAAACTTGATATGAAAAAACAGTGCTATTAAAAATCTCTTGAATGCTTTTACCATCTTTAGATTGATAGATCACCAATTGATCACCACCATGGCCTCTAAATGCCCCATCCTCGATACAATAAATTGAATCAGGTTCATAAATATATTCTGGTTGTTCATCTCCGATTAAATCGACTATCTTTATGATACTGTTCAAATCTTGTTTTTCAGGTGTTTGACAGCGTTGTTCTGCCTCAGTCACTTGTTTAATCAACGCTTCTGGATAAGTAATAGTTGAAGTATTGGCTTTCTTTTTAGGCTCTGAAACAGTCGAAGGGATTTCTACTTCAGGTTCACTTTTCACTTGACTTGCGACTGCTTGAGAATCAATCGACTGCTGTTGTGTTTTTATATCTTCTTGAGATTGATTATGTTTCTGGCAAGCCGTCAAAAATAAGATACTGCTCAGCACAACAAGATTTAAAATTTTCAAAATATTCTCTCATTCAGTGTTTCTATATATTTGATATTGAATAAAGTTGTCAAATTGCAATCTAACTTAACAACTGATGTTACGCACTAGCTCTAAAAATCTTTATAATTCATGGCATGAATAAAGACTTGCTAGACCTCTATACCGACTATTTGATTTGTTCAACTGAACAAACAACAGCGACACAATTATCAAGAAT
>WNDP01000087.1 GCA_009912575.1 Acinetobacter bereziniae | reverse complement strand
TGAATATCTAAAAGCAGATTGGCAAGGTTTGGTAGATGTACAACTTGCGACATTAAACTGGGTGGATTGGTTCAATAAAAAGCGTGTACATAGTGCTCTAGGTTATGTATCACCATTTGAATTTGAATTTGAATTTGAATTTGAATTTGAATTTGAATTTGAATTTGAATTTGAATTTGAATTTGAATTTGAATTTGAATTTGAATTTGAATTTGAATTTGAAGCAATGTACTATGATAAGATGAGCCCGTTAGGTCAGGTGGCCTAACTTAAATAAAAATCTCTCCGAAAAACCCGGTACGGTTCAGGACCTGCGGGTTATACATCGTGTATTTGTAAAATTGTATTTTAAATATACTAAGGATACAAACAATATCGATTCAATGGATGAAACAATCCCTAGATCCAAATTGGAACGTAAAATTGAATCATTTTGACAACTATTTAATGAATTAGGAAAATGCACCGATTGGGCAAAAAGTTATCGCTCCCGCAGCAGGAAAAGTGGTCGCGACAGGTAACTATTTCTTTAATGGTAATACTGTCATGATTGATCATGGACAAGGTTTAATTAGTATGTTTTGCCACTTGAGCAAAATAAATGTAGAAATAGGACAAGTCATTCAGCAAGGTGATTTACTTGGTCTGGTGGGAAAAACAGGTCGAGTCACTGGTCCACATTTGCACTGGGGAATGAGCTTAAACAATGCTCGAGTTGATCCTCAATTATTTCTTAAGCAATAATTTGGTCATAAAAGTACGGAAATGGTGATATTTTTTACGCATAAAAAGAAATTTTTTAAAGAAATACACATTTTGTAATAATTTATTTTTTTAATTTTTGACCCTATTCCTCATTGCTGTTTCGATTTCAAAAATAAAAAAAAGCCAATAGTTTTATTGGCTTTTTTTCAAATTATTTTGCTATTCAGCTGCAATAATTTCATAATCGTGAGTAATTTCTACTCCACCATCCGACAACATTTTACTCGCTGAACAATATTTTTCGGCTGATAATTCAACAGCTTTGGCAACTTGCTTGTCTTTAACATCATGACCTGTCACCACAAAATGTAGATGTATTTTGGTAAATACCGCAGGAATGCTATCTGCACGCTCTGCTTTGAGCTGACAAACAACATCCGTTACATTTTGTCTCGATTTCTTTAATATCGTCACAATATCAAATGAAGCACACCCACCAAGTCCCATTAATATTAGTTCCATAGGACGTGGTCCACGGTTTTCACCACCATATTCAGCAGAACCATCCATGATAATTTGGTGACCACTTTCTGATTTTGCTTCGAAAGCAACATTCTCTAACCAATGAACGCTAGTTTGCATTGCAACTACCTAAAAAAAGCTATAAATTTACAGGGTACCTGTACACTAGCATAAAATGAGTTGATAAGGAATTTCATCTCTGCTGCTTCTACGTGACGAGTTCAATTTAGATCAAAAGATCTAGTTATTATCCAATTCGGAATTTTTAAGCATGTCTTCTAATTTTGCACAACTTAGTACAGATGCTTTGTCACCTGGTCAATTACCTGAGTCAGTCAAAGCTTTGCTCAAGAGAGCCCACATCAATCGTTTTCCTAAACGTTCAACGATCATTGATGCTGGTTCAGAGTCAAAATCACTGTATTTAATTTTAAAAGGTTCAGTTTCAATTATTTTACGTGAAGATGATGAGCGTGAAATTGTTGTAGCCTATTTGAACCCTGGGGATTTTTTTGGAGAAATGGGCTTATTTGAGCAAAACCCACAACGTACTGCGGAAGTCAGAACCCGTGACGTTTGTGAAATTGCTGAAATTTCTTATGACAATTTCCACGAAATCAGTAAACAATATCCTGACTTGAGTTATGCAGTATTTGCTCAACTTGTTCGTCGTTTAAAGAATACAACTCGTAAAGTCACTGATCTTGCATTTATCGATGTCTCTGGTCGTATTGCACGTTGCCTGATTGATCTTTCAGCACAGCCTGAAGCAATGATTTTACCAAATGGTCGTCAGATTCGTATTACACGTCAGGAAATCGGCCGTATCGTAGGTTGTTCTCGTGAAATGGTTGGTCGTATCTTAAAAACGCTTGAAGAGCAAGGCATGATTGAAACTGATGGTAAAGCTATTTTAATATTTGATGCATCTTTAGAAGAATCAAAGTTCTCTGAAGATGAATATAACAATGATGATGAATAAAATTTAAAAGTTGATTTGAGAAGCCAGCATCCTAAAAAAAATGATTTTTAGTTGCGATAAATATCAAAATTCTCAAAAAAGCTCCATCGCTATATTGTTTAAAAGCAAACTTTCGAGTTTGCTTTTTAAGTCTGATTTAAAGCTTTTCATATGTTTCACTTGCATTTTCATATTGAAAATCTAGCTATACACATATTGGTTTATAAACAATTCAGATAAATTTATCTCATTTTGATCATTAAAAACAAATTTTCACACCATTATAAAATTTGATTTACGTTATTATTTCCATAAGCTACTGAACACTTTATTAAAGAATGTGACATGAAATCAAATCGCTTAGGACATTCTGATCTTGTTGTACCAGAAATTTGCTTAGGTACCATGACTTTTGGTGAGCAAAATATACAGAATGAAGCATTTGAACAACTTGCTTACGCACTTGACCAAAATATTCACTTTTGGGATACAGCTGAAATGTATCCAGTTCCACCCAAACCAGAAACTCAAGGCTCAACAGAAACAATTATTGGCAATTGGATAGCGCAAAATGGCCAGCGTGATAAATTGATTCTTGCAACAAAAATTGCAGGACCACAACAAGGTGGCAGCCAAATTCGAGATGGTCATACAAAATTTATTGCTTCGGAAATCAGCTCAGCGATCGATAGTTCTTTAACACGCTTACAAACCGATTATATTGATCTCTACCAACTACATTGGCCACAACGACCTGCGAACTTCTTCGGTACCTTAGGCTATGGCAACCAGCAAGCCACATCGACACAAAACATTACTCCACTTGCTGAAACGCTTGAAGCACTTTCAAATGAGGTTAAAAAAGGACGTATTCGCCATATTGGTTTGTCCAATGAAACACCATGGGGAACTTTAAAGTTTTTACATCTTGCAGAACAACTGGGGTTAGAAAAAATTGTCAGTGTCCAAAACCCATATAGTTTGTTAAATCGTACCTATGAAGTAGGTATGTCTGAAATTGCACAATTTGAAAATGTTGGCTTACTTGCCTATTCACCACTTGCATTTGGCTACCTGACAGGGAAATACCGTCATGGTGCACGTCCTGCTGATGGTCGTATCAGTCTATTTTCTCGTTTTAGCCGTTATACCAACCCTCAAAGTGATTGGGCAACAGAACAGTATGCCCTTCTTGCTGAAAAACATGGGTTAAGCCTGACCCAATTAGCACTGGCATTTATTAAACAGCAATTCTTTGTGAGCAGTACGATTATCGGCGCAACTCAACTTTCTCAACTCAAAGAAAATATTCATGCTTTCGAAATCCACTTGTCTGAGGAAATCTTAACGGAAATTGAAAATATTCATAAACAACAGCCGAATCCAGCACCATAGTTGAATGAATGCCAGTCAATATGTTTAACCTCATCTTCATCCTGACAATCTAATAAGACTATTAATTCAGGATTAAAAAAGGATGCCTAAGCATCCTTTTTTAATCAGTCATATGAAGATAACTAAGGCTTACTTTCCACCGCGAGCGTTGTATACGGCCATCGCAGCTGCAAGATTCTTTTTCATCGCATTGATACGGTTTGCATCAGATGGATGTGTAGAAAGCAAAGCAGAACCTTGAGCGCCACCTTGTTTAGCCATTTTTTCCCATAACGAAATTGCTGCTTGAGGGTTATAGCCTGCCTTTGCCATCATCAGTAAACCGCCTTCATCTGCACGGCTTTCAAGGCTACGTGAATAAGGTAAACCTACACCCACTTGGCCACCCAAATCAATTGCAGCATTGCCTAACTCACCAATCTGGCTTCCTGCATAAGATTTGCCAATACCTACTGCAAGATTAGTTAAAGCTTGCGCACCAAGTTTCTGCTTAGAGTGTTCCTCTAAAGCATGGGTCATCTCATGACCCATAACAGCAGCAACTTCTGCTTCAGATAAATTGAGTCGATCAACAATACCTGTATAGAAAACAACTTTCCCACCCGGTGCAACATATGCATTGATTTCATTTGACTTAAGCACAGCCAATTGCCAATCAAAACGTTGCCCAGTTTGGTTCATTTGATCCGCATACGGTTTCAAACGAATAAACGCAGCATTTACTTTTTTATAAGTTGCTGAAGTGGTATCGAGAGTTTTATTTGTACGTGCTTCTTGCACAGTTTTATTAAAGCCCAGTGTTGCATTCGAATTCAATGTTGCAGAATCCGCACCTGCCATATCTGCAATGGTTGCACACCCTGAAATTGAAATCACTGCTGCCGCACAAAGACTAAGTATTAATTTATTGTTCATTATAATCAACTCCATAGAGAACAAATAAAAACATCGTGAATTATATGCAAATGTTACATAAGGATAAATCAATAATTTTCATTAAATCATATTAATTATGTAAGTAAAAAACCTACAAAAACTGTACCATCAACCAGTACACCAAACAGAGCACATTCAAAACCAAATAAATATTTTTTAAAGGAATAATTTTCTGCTCTAACTGCTGATCATTACGTTTAAAAAATAGAAATGCATTTTGAATCAGAACAATAGGAACCAGTATACAAGCAATCATTACGCTCAACCCAAGTAAAGCTTGAGAAACAATAGCTGGATCAGTGGTTTGAGCCTGAATAATGAGCATAGCGATTGTTGGTGCACCACCCATTGCAAATATCAGAGAATAAAACATCGTTGAGGATATATTCTTTTGCATGCTTCAAACTCAATGTGTATCGAAAGGTGTATTCTAACAAGCTGAATATAAAAACCTAACTGAATTCATTTTCGACTTTAGTCTTTTACTTCCAAGAAAAAGCCTGAATAACTTCAGGCTTAGATCTCTTCTATATTTCAATTATTTTTTGATTGCAGCTTTATAAACTTGCTTGGCTTCAACCATACTCTTATTTAAATCTGAGATACGGTCATTATTCGATGGATGTGTAGATGTAAACTTTTGAACACCATTGGTACTTCCACCGTCAATCTTGTTCATCTTTTGCCATACAGTAACTGCGGCTTCAGGATTGTATCCCGCTTTAGCCATCAGCATTAAACCACCACGATCCGCAGAAGACTCTAAACTACGTGAGTAAGGCAAACCTACCCCGTATTTACTACCAATATCGAGCGCTTGAGTACCCACTGAACCAAACTTATCACCAGCATAGGTTTTGCCCATCTTCACAGCAAAATCTGTAATTGCTGTTGCACCTGCACCACGTTTAGAATGCTCTTCTAAAGCATGCGTCATCTCATGACCCATAATTGCAGCAATTTCAGCATCTGTTAATTTAAGTTGATTGACGAGACCTGTGAAGAACACAACTTTTCCACCTGGCATTACAAAAGCATTAAGCTCATCCGATCTTAACACGCTTAACTGCCAGTCAAATTGTTGTCCTGTTTTATTTACCTGATCAGCAAAAGGCTTCATTTTTACAAAAACAGCATTCACACGCTTATATGTTGATGATGTTGTATCAAGTGCTTTTTGTGCCTTTGCATCATCCACCAGTAATTTATAATCTGCTGCTGCGTTAAGGTTTAATGTTGCAGAGTCATTACCCGTTAACTCAGCAACCGTGGTGCAACCTGACAAACCAACCACTAACCCTAATCCAAGTAATACATTCTTGTTAATCATTATTTTCACCAAAGCTCATTAGTCTTTATGTAAACTTCAACACGAAGTTCAACGTTTAGCGCCCGAATTATGTTGTATTTTATTTAAAAAATCAAAGTAAAATCACATTTTATTTAAACCCAATAAAAAATTCTCATAAAAAAAGCTCCCGAGGGAGCTTTTAAAATATCAATGCATTAAGCATCAAAAGGATGACGCATTACAATCGTTTCATCACGATCTGGACCTGTTGAAATGATGTCAATTGGACATTCAATCAACTGTTCAATACGTTTCACATAGTTAATTGCATTTTGTGGCAACTGATCAAGTGATTTAGCACCCAAAGTCGATTCAGACCAACCTGGCATGGTTTCATAGATTGGTTTTAGCGTTTCAAATGCAAGTGCATCTGTAGAACCAACACAACCAGAATCCGCAGCTTCATAGCCTATACAGATTTTCACTTCTTCTAAACCATCTAAAACATCAAGTTTAGTTAGGCAAATACCAGATAATGAGTTTACATCTACAGAACGACGTAAAATTTCTGCATCAAACCAACCACAACGACGTTGACGACCAGTAGAAGCACCGAACTCAGAACCTACAGTACCTAAGTGTTTACCAATCGCATCACCAACATCATTGGCAGCATCATAAACAAGTTCGGTTGGGAATGGACCTGCACCTACACGTGTCGTATATGCTTTAGTAATCCCAAGAACATAATCAAGGTGCAATGGACCCAGACCAGAACCAGAGCTCACACCACCAGCAGTTGTATTTGAAGAAGTCACATACGGATATGTACCGTGGTCAACATCCAATAATGAACCTTGAGCGCCCTCAAACATGATGTTTGCACCATCTTTACGATAGTCATGTAAAGTGGTAATCACATCAAGTACTAATGGTTTGATCACTTCACGCCATTCATCACATAGTGCAAGTACGTCTTCAACCTTAACTGCTTCAACACCAAAGAATTGTGTCAATTGGAAGTTATGGTACTCAAGAAGCTCTTCAAGTTGTGCTTTAAGATGATCGCCACCACGTACCAAATCCGCTACACGGATTGCACGACGAGCAACTTTATCTTCATAGGCAGGACCAATACCACGACCAGTCGTACCAATCTTAGCATTACCGCGTTTTTTCTCACGTGCTTGATCAAGTGCAATATGGTGAGGAAGAATCAACGGACAGTTTGGAGAAATACGTAGACGCTCACGAACAGGCACGCCCTCTTTCTCAAGAATACCCATCTCTTTGATCAAAGCTTCAGGTGAAAGCACAACACCATTGCCAATTAAGCAAAGTACGTTTTCACGTAAAATACCTGATGGAATGAGGTGAAGAACTGTTTTCTTACCACCAACGACGAGTGTATGACCCGCATTATGCCCGCCTTGATAACGTACTACCGCAGCTGCTTGATCTGTGAGCAGGTCAACGATTTTACCTTTACCTTCGTCGCCCCATTGGGTACCGAGTACCACAACACTTTTGCCCATAATAGCCTCATTACATCATGCTGTTAAAATAGAAAACCCAATAAAATGACATGAACATTTTATTCGATCGTTAAATTGTTTCGACTTTCCACTCGCCCGCAACATTCACCAATTGATGTGTTGCATTTGGAACAGAGTTCAAATCATCATTACCCAATAACTGAATTACACTTAAGCCTTGATTGCGTGTTTCCGCAATTGCTTCAAGTAAGTCTGGTGCTGTACCTTTTGGCGCAACGACCTTTTCAATCTGTTGATGTTGGCCTGCACTTAATACATATAAGTCACAAGAGAAACCCGTCGCAGGACGTGCACGACCAAAATGCTCACCAATACCATCATAACGGCCACCTTGTGCCAATGGAGCAGCACGGTTTGGCGCATATACGGCATACATTAGACCAGTGTGATAATGGTATGAACGAAGCTCGACTACATCAATCCCGATATTGAGATTTGGCCAACGTGCTTGAATTTCGGTATAGGTGGTTTTGAGAACATTAAACGCATGTTTGAATGCTTCATCTGCAAATGCAAAGATTTCTGCACTTATATTTGCTTGCAAGGCGTCTAAATCGCTGGCATAGCGACCTAGAGCATAAAAATCTGCGCCATATTCTAATGCCTGAGTAAACTCGGCAAGTTCAGGTAATGCCTTACGCTGATATAAGTCAGATAATTGACGTTCAGTTGACTTATTTAAACCTGCAAGTTTAACCAAACTTCTAAATAGCCCAACATGCCCTAAATCTAGATGAATACCGTCCACCAGATCGACTGTTTTAATCAGATTAAGCATCACGTCGATCATTTCAACGTCAGCATCAATACTGTCTGAACCAAATAATTCTGCACCCAATTGCAATGGTGCTCGTGTGGTATTAAAACCTTGTGGTTTAGTATGAAGAACTGTTCCTGCATAGCAGTAACGTGCCACACCTTGTACTTGATGTACATGGGCATCGATACGAGCCACTTGTGGTGTCATATCGGCACGCACACCAAGTAAACGACCAGAAAGTTGGTCGATGACTTTAAAAGTGGCTAAGTCTAAATCTTGATTCGATTCGGAAAGAGAAGAAAGTGATTCGATGTATTCGATGAATGGCGTATACACCAGCTGATAACCTCGAGATGCGAGGAAATCTAAAGCTTTACGGCGCAATCGTTCAATTACTTGCGCTTGCTCTGGTAATACATCAGCTACACCATCAGGTAATAACCATGTCTCTGAAATGGGCATGTTGTAAACCTAAATCCTGTCAGCGCGGAAGTAATCCGCATAAAAAATCGGGAGCACACCCGATTTCTCTTATTTTAGCACGATCATCTGCCCCGTGCATTAATAAAATAACTTTTGATAGATAAATTACCGACAAATACACAATTTAGCTGAAAACCTGAAATTGCAAGTTGATCTAAACACAATATATTGTATTTATTTAAATTTTCTATTTAAGGCCGATTGCTTTTTGCACTGTTCAAAATATAATTCATTTGCATAGAAAAACATCACCAACATCAACATGACTTAAATATTAAAATCGGGGAACGTATGGAACTTCATAGCAACATTTATTACAAACACTCTAATCCAAACCTTATGCTAAAACTAGATGAATTATTTAAAGCACATCGAGGGGATCAGGATAAATTTATTACTTTTGCGGTTAAGATCAACCCAGAGATGGGACATGAACTGGCTAAAGATCTTTTAAATACTGTGGATAATGTTGAGTTTGACTTAGGTCCTGAGTCAATAAGTAGGATAGATGGCTATTCAATTGCCCATTTTGTACATGGTTCTTCAGGTGACGAATTTGTTGAAGCAATTGTACTTTTCTTAAAATCTCTGCTCGATGAGATTGATGTACGTGCATGGGGATGCGGTGATGATGACCCGTGGGAATTTTGGTTTAAATTTGATGGTGATGAATTAATCAGAGAAGATGATGAACCATACAATGATCCAGAAGATGATGAAGAAATTAAATCATCGATCTATACATGGTGGCATCCAGGATTGCCTGAAAAAATTAAAGAAGGTTTTTTAAATCAAGAATAGAAGCTATTTTGATTTAAAATGGGAAATGCAAAAGCGCTTACCCTTTTGCACTTCCTTTTATGTTGGTTATTTTAAATAATCATCGATACTGATGACTTGTGAAAACATCTGAAAAGCAGATAAACATGCCGTTTGCACATCTTCAGCTTTTACTGTTTTACCAGCATAACTGAGTTGGCGTGTCGCTGTTGCTTCTGCAATGATTACAGGTTGATAGCCCAATTCCGCCGCGGCACGAGATGTTGCATCAACACACATATGCGTCATCATCCCACTTATAACTAAACTGTCTACCTTAAGCTGATCAAGCACTTGCTTTAAACTGGTTTGGAAGAAACTATTTGGATAGTGCTTTTCAATGATGATTGGGTCTTGATTGATCTGCAAACCAGCATGCAATTCAGCCCCCGCTGTTCCCTCTTCAAAAAAAGTTGCTTGCGCTTGCTTGGCAATATGTTGGATATAAATAATCGGTTGAGCGTTTTTGATAAAATCAGCTTCCAATCGATTGATATGCGTTAAAGCTTGTTCTGCACCAAACAACTCCATCTTGCCTTGTGGAAAATAATCATTTCGAACATCAATAACCAATAAAGCAGTACGACTCATTTTCATTCTCACTGTTCTGTTGAAGTTTTTATAAGATTAAGCAAAATATCTAGCAGTTTGCAGACTCTCGTGAAAGAATAATTGTCTAGACACTTTCAAATTGAAAAATTGTTAAAATCATGACGTTGACCAAAGACCCAATCGATCTAAAAATTTTAAAGATCCTGAAAACTGATTCACGACTCAGCAACAAAGACATTGGACAATTGGTTCATCGCACAGGACAAGCCGTTGGGAGTCGTATCGCCCGAATGCAAGACGAAGGTACAATTCAAAAATACACGATTGCTTTAAATCATCCAACGACTCAATTTATCCGAGTAATGATGCAAAATAATGATTTTGAAAAGTTTGAAGCATTTGTGATGCAATTTACAGCAATTGAAAGTTGTTACAAGGTCTGTGGTTCAGCGTGTTATATGTTAGTGGCTCATTTTGACAATCAAGAAATCAATCTCTTTATCGAACAACTGTCCGAATGGGGACAATATTCGGTTGATAGTGTGGTAAAAACAATAGAACCGCAAACTTAACTGTTTAGTAATAAAATAATGTCAGAATAAACACATGAAATCTCAAGAAAAAAATCAGCAACAACACAGTAAGTTTCTCAGCTTAGTACTTAGACATCAACCAGAAACCATTGGAATCCAACTAGACTCCGAAGGTTGGACTGATGTACAGATACTTTTACAGCAATTGATTAAGCATCACCACCCTCTTAAATTAGACGCACTTATTCAAATTGTTGAAAGCAGTGATAAAAAACGTTTTCAGCTTTCAGATGATCACTGCAAAATCCGTGCAGTACAAGGTCATTCTAGTACGCAAATTAAACGTGATTATATGGCTATCACACCACCCAATACACTTTTTCATGGTACGGCAACACGCTTTGTCGACAGTATTTTAGATCAAGGTTTAATGTCTGGTGAACGACATCATGTGCATTTGTCCGCTGATCATATTACTGCGGCTCAAGTTGGCAAACGGCATGGCAAAGTGTTCATTTTCCAGATTGATACTCAACAAATGCATCAAGATGGCTATCATTTTTATCAAGCAGAAAATGGCGTTTGGATCACTGAACATGTCCCTGTAAAATATTTAAGTCAATTCGAACACTCCGACTAATCATTAATCCAATGGCAAAGTCGTGGTTAGTTTGATTTTTTGCAAAGGGATTTCAGTTTTTACATTCTGAATTCCTGATATTTTATTAAGATGATTGATTTGAAACTTTCGATAAGCTTCTAAATCAGAAACAACGATACGTAAGAAAAAATCACAATCCCCCGCCATCAGTTGACACTCTACGATCTGAGGAATATTCATAATTGTATCGATAAAACGGTTTACGGTTTGCTCATCCTGACTCTTCAACCAAATTCGAGCAAATACCGTCAAACTCAGATTGACTTTTTGCGGGTTTACCAAAGTCACATATCGGTCAATGATCCCTTCATCTTCAAGTTGTTTTACTCGTCTTAAACATGGAGAAGCAGATAATCCGATCTGCTCCGCTAACTCATTATTCTGTAACTTACCGTTTTGCTGTAAAGCGCGCAAAATTCGACGATCTGTTTGGTCTAATTTCATATAATTAATCTTGGTATATAAATTTAAAAAATAACATATTTCAGCAATATTATTGCAATATAACTTTTATAAGCAGAAAATTTAGAGAAAAATAGCCTATCAAGTGGCATAAAATAAACAAACACCGTATTTTCGACTTTGAGCTTCTCATGTTAAGTTTTAAAAACGCCGCAACAGAACTGAATGATTCTATTGATTTCAGAGAATTTTTACGCGGTCTTAAAACATCAATACCGATGTTATTAGGGATTATCCCTTTTGCCTTGGTACTGGGAACTCAAGCTGCTCAAAAAGGTTTCTCCGCTTTAGAAGTCCCTCTACTTACAGGACTTAATTTTGCGGGTGGTTCAGAATTTGCCATTATTGAAGTATGGACCCAACCACCACAACTTCTTTTTCTGATCTTAATCACGTTTTTGGTGAATAGTCGCCATATTTTAATGGGCGCTAGTTTAGCACCATATATTCGACACTTGCCCAATCATAAAGCTTTGCCTTTGTTGTTTTTTATGTGTGATGAAAGTTGGGCTTTAAGCATTACCGATGCTCACAAACAAAATCCACGAAATCCCTATGCAGGATTTAGTGTGTTCTTTTATATCGGACTCTGCTTTGCACTTTATGTTATGTGGGTTAGCTTCACCACGCTTGGTGTTGGTATTGGCTCTTTTCTAGGAGATGTCACCAAATTTGGTTTTGATATGGCATTTCCCGCTGTATGTTTGGTGCTTTTACGTGGGATGTGGAAAGGTTTTAAACCTGCATTACCTTGGTTGGTCAGTCTCATCGCTGCTGCTTTGGCTTATTACTTTTTACCTAAAGGATGGTACGTTTTGGTGGGTTCTATTTCAGGAATTATTGCTGCCTTCTTGTTTACTGGAGATGAAGAATGATTCATATGACCACCTTTATCGCAATTCTATGTGTTGGATTGACCACATACCTAACCAGAGTTTTAGGCTATTTGCTATTAAAAAATCGACAGCTCAGCAAAAAAACTACACGGATTTTGCAAGTCATTCCGGGTTGCGTACTGGTCTCTGTCATTGCTCCATATTTTGTCTCTGACCATCCAGCCAATTTAGTTGCAATTGCCCTGACCATATTGGCCGCTTGTTATTTGTCGCTACTACCAACTGTAATGATCAGTATCGTCGCAACAGCTGTATTGAGATACTTGATCACCTAAAGTATCTCAACTGCTTACAAGCACAATTTGCCCATCAATCTATACTTTGTTGAGCAGATTAAGGTTGTTTACTTTGTTGCAGTATTTTAATCAATTCAGCATTTTGAAACTCAACTTGAGTCAAGCGATTTGAGGTATTGTCCAAGACCTCTTGTTGCACATGCATTTTTTTGGCTAAATCCTGCATAATTTGCAATGTCTGTTTAAGATGCTTCTCTTGTGATTGAATCAAATGTTCTTGGTGATTGGTTCGCTCAATGAAAGCGATATTTTGCTTATTCAGCTTTCCCATTTGCCAAACCATAAAAATAATTGCTAAATAAACAATCACCAAAGTGATATATATAAAAAACATCATCGTTCCCCAATTATAAAATGTGATCTATCATTATTTTATCTTTATTTCAGCACGTTCAATGTGATGAATTCTCATCGTGTTGCATGCATTGTTATCACACACGCATCAGTGAATGTTCAATAGAATGACTCACACAGATCTAGTAAGCGATTCGCATAGCCCCATTCATTATCATACCAAGCAAAAACCTTAGCCTGCTGTCCTACGACCATGGTTTGTGTAAGATCAACAATCAATGAATAAGGTGAATGATTAAAATCACTAGAAACCAATGGTTCATCTGTCACGGACATAATTTCCGCATAATCATATTTTGCAGCTTGAACCAAAGTTTGATTAATCAAATGAGTAGTCATCGGTGACTTTGCAACAAAGCTTAAATCAATTGCAGCCACATTAATGGTCGGTACCCGAATCGAAAAACCATCGATTCGATTTTCCATTTTTGGCATGACTTGCTTCAATGCACCCAGCGCTGAAGATGTGGTTGGAATAATGTTTTGACCTGAAGCTCTTGCACGACGCAAATCACGATGGGCATGATCCAATACAGATTGATCCGCTGTAACTGCGTGAATTTCTGTCATCAAGGCACTTTCTATACCAAAAGCATCATCAATAATTTTGACCAATGGCACCAACGCCTGTGTAGTACAGGACACACTAGAAATGATTTGGTCAGCGGCTTTTACTTCATGGTGGTTAACACCATATACGATTGCAGCATCAACAGTATCAAATGGTGCAGCACCAACAATGACACGTTTAGCGCCTGCAATTAAATGTTGTGTTGCAGCCTCTCTGGAACGAAATAGACCTGTACACTCTAAAACGACATTAATATCCAATTCTTTCCAAGGCAGTAGTGCTGGATTTTCTTGTCTTAAAATCAGAACTTTAAGTTTTATCTGACGAGCATCAATAGACATATAAAGCTGTCCATTTTCCTCAACAATATTGACTGCGCCATCGAAACGTCCATGAGTGGTGTCATATTTAAATAAATGAACCAATGTTTCAACGTCTGCGATATCATTAATGGCAACAATTTCAAAATGAAAGTTCTTCGGATTTTCAAACCAAGCTCTTAATACATTTCGCCCAATCCGCCCGAATCCGTTTATTGCCACACGTTGCATCAGATATCCTTTTACAGCCAAACTACCATAATCAGCTATATGGTATAAGATTTATAGTCAATACTGTTAATATATAGCTGAGTTTTGCAATAAAAAAATTTGAAAACAAGAGAATTTAAAACATCCGTGGATAAAAAAATGTATTCATCTTTGCTCACCATGACTTTTATGCGATGGTTGTTCTATTTTTGCTGTATTGCAATATGTGTTTTTATATTTATTCAACACAGTTATGTCCAACAGGTGAAAGTTCAAAATACTTATTCACGATGTACCGAAACACAGACTCAGCAATTGCTTGATAAACTTAAACTGATTTCTCCACAACACAACGATACACGCTATCCAACATTTGAGAGCTGTATAAAGTTGGATCAAAATCAGCAATTCATCGCGATCAGTCAACCACGCCATATGCCATCTGGGTATGCAGATTACAACTTAGATCTTTATTTGATTGACAATACATCTGAAAAAATTCTAAATCACTATCATTATCCGATGAAGATTAATTCTGATATCGGTCAATATGAAAACTTACAATTTGATATTCATCGCTTTTCTACAGACAATGCGACACCCGTTATAGGACTGGCCTTAACCTACAAGCATTTAGGCAGGATCGACATAACAATACGAGAAATAAAGTTATTCAAAATCAACAATCATCAACTGCAATTGCTTTTAGATAAATTTATGACGAATTACTCAGCTAGCGAAAGACCGTCTATGTGTGAAAATAATAAACAAATCGAGACTCAAATATTACTTCACCCATTAAAACAAAAAAATAGTCACGGTTTAGCAGACATTCAACTCACTGAAAAAACAGAGCGCATAACACTTGACGAAAAAAATTGTAGCACCCATCGTATTGTCAAAAAGCAACGTCATATCATGAAATTTGATGGTAAAGAATATCGTTTTAAACATCTTAAATTTTTAGACTTTGGAATTTAATTAGATTTTGAACTTTTAGAGATGAGCATATGAAAATATTACAGATTTACCTTGGCATGGCATTGGTTTACATTTCAGGAAACTTATTTGCAGCCCCCTATCAACATTGCTCAGAACAACAGCAACAACAATTGATTGACCAATTTAAATTGGTCAATCAGCGTTTTGCCAGTACAGATGCAAAAACATATCAAAGCTGTATCAATTTAGACAATGCACAAAGAATTCACTTAATCGCCATTAGCCAGCCAATTGATTATAAATCTTATGATGACATGGAACATGATCTGAATTTATATTTAATTGATTCTTCTCAACATAAAATTCTGCAAAAGTATAAAGCACCTGAAACTTTTTACTCAGATGCCGATCATTACGATGGTGCACAACTACATACCACCCGTTTTTCAACATTAAATGATATTGATATCGTGGGTATTGAAACTTCATCGTCGCATCGAGGTGGCTTCACTTATAGTCACAGTAATTTAACTTTATTTAAAGTTAATCCTAAACTCCCCATTAAAGAAATCGGGGGCATCAGCATGAATGATAGCGGTGATGAACGAATTGGAAACTGTCCTGAAAATAGCAATTCAGAAGTCAGGCGTATTCTGGTTCTTTCAAACAAAACCACACATGGCTTACAAGACATCATATTAAAAGAAACCAAAAATCAGACCATAACCAACTATAAGACCTGTACTTCGGTGAAAAAACAATATAAGCAACAACAAACGCTTAAATTTAACGGTCAAGTATATAAATTTCAGCATCATAATTTTTTAAGTATTGATCCTTTTTAATTTAAGTTAAATGTTGTAATGACAATGTAGAGATATTTTAAATTTTATAGATTTTAAAACCCATTTGGACCAAAGTCGCAATTGTATAGAAAAACCAATAATTCACCTTAAAATCATTGGTGGAGCGTGTATTTTCCGTTATACTTTGGCGTTTTTTAAAATTAAGCCTGTGTGCAGACTGAGCAATAAAATTAGACTCAGTGACACACTTTTAGCCAATATGAAAATTGAGGAGTGACTTGGTTGTGAGTACTCGTTTTATGACTACTGCTGAAATACGTGAAGCATTTTTGCGTTACTTTGAATCGCAAGGACATACACGTGTCGCGTCGAGCTCACTTGTACCCGCCAATGACCCTACTTTGTTGTTTACCAATGCAGGCATGAACCAGTTTAAAGATTGCTTCCTTGGTTTAGAAAAGCGTGACTATATTCGTGCAACAACTTCACAAAAATGTGTCCGTGCAGGCGGTAAGCTTAACGACTTGGATAATGTGGGTTATACAGCACGTCACCACACTTTCTTTGAAATGTTAGGTAACTTTTCTTTTGGTGATTACTTCAAGCATGATGCTGTTCGTTTTGCTTGGGATTTCCTAACAGGTGAAGAATGGTTAGCGCTTCCAAAAGACAAACTCTATGCCACTGTTTATCATACAGATGACGAAGCTTTTGATATTTGGAACAAAGAAATCGGTCTAGATGCTAACCGTATCATCCGTATTGGTGACAATAAAGGTGAAAAATACGCATCTGATAATTTTTGGGCAATGGGTGATACAGGTCCTTGTGGTCCTTGCTCTGAAATTTTCTTTGACCATGGCGATCATATCTGGGGTGGCTTACCTGGCACACCTGAAGAAGACGGTGACCGTTTTATCGAAATTTGGAATAACGTCTTTATGCAGTTTAACCGTACTGCTGATGGCGTCTTGCACAATCTTCCTGCACCATCTGTCGATACAGGTATGGGCTTAGAGCGTATTTCTGCTGTTTTACAACACGTCAATTCAAACTACGAAATTGACTTGTTCCAAAATTTATTGAAATCTGCAGCTGAAATTATCGGCGTAGATATGAGTCAGGCTCAAGCACAAAATAAACCAATTGAATACCCTGCTTCACTTAAAGTTGTTGCAGATCACGCACGTTCATGCTGTTTCTTGATTGCTGATGGTGTAAATCCATCTAATGAAGGTCGTGGTTATGTATTGCGTCGTATTATTCGTCGTGCTGTACGCCATGGTAATAAAATGGGCGCAACAGGTACTTTCTTCTACAAAATGTTGCAACCGCTTATTGATGTGATGGGTGAAGCTTATCCTGAGTTGGTTGAGCGTCGTCAAGTTATTGAAAATGCTTTGATTCGTGAAGAAGAGCTATTTGCAAAAACACTTGAACAAGGTTTGAAATTACTTGAAGGTGAATTAGCAAACCTGAAAGGTAAAATTATCCCAGGTGAAACTGTCTTTAAACTTTACGATACTTATGGCTTCCCAACTGACTTAACTGCAGATATTGCACGTGAACGTGAACTCGAAATTGATGAGGCAGGTTTTGAAGTTGAAATGGCTGCACAGCGTCAACGTGCACGTGAAGCAGGCAAATTTGCAGTTGATTACAACAGCATTGTAAAAGTAGACAGCGAAACTCAGTTTGACGGCTATGACGCAACTCAAGGTCAGGGACAAATTGTTGCGATCTATAAAGATGGTGCTCAAGTTGACGAAGTCGTTGAAGGTGATGAAGCATTGATCGTGCTGAACCAAACACCATTCTATGCAGAAAGCGGTGGTCAAATTGGTGACACGGGTATCTTTAAAAATGAAACCGGTATTTTTGAAGTTCAAGATACCAAAAAATCAGGTAATGCATTTGTTCATCAAGGTATTGTCACTGTAGGCAGTCTAAAAGCAACACAGAGCGTTGAAGCTCTTGTGAAAGCTGACATCCGTGACGCTACTGCACGTAACCACTCTGCCACTCACCTTTTACATGCTGCATTGCGTCAAATTTTAGGTGAACATGTTCAGCAAAAAGGTTCATTGGTCGCTTCTGATCTTTTACGTTTTGACTTTGCCAATGACCAACCTGTGAGCTTCGAACAACTGCAACAAGTTGAACGTTTAGTGAACCTTGAGGTTATTGCCAATACTGCTGTATCTACAGAACTTTTCGGCATCGAAGCAGCCAAAGATAAAGGCGCAATGATGTTGTTTGGTGAAAAGTATGGCGATGAAGTTCGTGTACTTTCTATGGGCTCACTGAAAGATGAGAAAAATTTCTCGATCGAGCTATGTGGTGGTATCCATGTAAAACGCACAGGTGATATTGGTTTATTCAAAATCACTTCTGAAGGTGGTGTTGCTGCGGGTGTACGTCGTATTGAAGCTGTCACAGGCACGAAAGCACTGGAAGTAGTACAAAAAGTAGATGCCGATATTTTACATATCAATGATCTACTGAAAGCCCAAAAAGACCAAACTGTTGAGAAAGTTGAAGCTGCGGTTGAAAATGCGCATCAACTGCAAAAACAAATCGAACAATTGAATCAAAAATTGGCGAACTTCCAAGCTTCTGACTTAATCAATCAAGTGACGGAAATTGCTGGTCGTCAAACACTTATTGCCACAGTTCAAGGACAAGATGCGAAGTCAGTTCGCCATCTTCATGACAGTGTCAAATCTAAATTAGATAATGCAGTAATTGTGCTTGCAGGTGTTGAAGGCGACAAAGTGAGCCTGATCGCATCTGTTGCAAAAGATTTTACTGCAAATCTAAAAGCAGGTGACATCATTAAGCACTTAGCAACTGAGCTTGGTGGTAAAGGTGGTGGTAAACCTGACTTAGCACAAGGTGGCGCGCCACTAAACGAGAAGTTTGAACAAGTGATGACAGATTTAACTGCATGGCTTGCTCAAAAATAAAACTTCACCTTTTGTGTAACTGACTCTAATGCCAATTAGAGTCATGGCTTATATGGAACAACTATGGCATTAATCGTTCAAAAGGATTAGTGCCACTCAGCTACACCAAGACACACTAAGACAAAAATTATAATAAAACCCTTATTATTCAATCTACCCCTCAATTTTCATGTAGACACACTAGGACATATTAGGAC
>WNDP01000086.1 GCA_009912575.1 Acinetobacter bereziniae | reverse complement strand
TATGGCACAGGAAGGATGGAGTGTTCAAAGATTATTAAGAATTATTCAGGTGAATTTATTTGAAAGAAAATTGCTGAAATATTTATTTTTGCCAGATAAAAAGTGGTTAAAGCAAGAAGAACCTCAACTGAGGTTCTTCTTGTGATATTTGTGGGACAGCAGTGCTCTGATGAGTCCTTTTTTATATCTAAAATCTATGAATTAAAGACCGATCAATAAAATCTTTGCCACTTCATTCATTAACATTTCAGCTATCCATAATGCTAAGAAAGCAAGAATTGGAGAAAGATCAATCATCCCCATATTTGGCATAATTCGACGGAACGGTGCCAATAACGGCTCAGCCAGCTCTTGAATCACTTCAATATAAGGTGATCTAGACTGCGTAAACATCACCACCCAGCTCAAGATAATTGTCGCAAAGATTAAATAACGACAAAAACGAATTAAGTCCTGAATCATGGTGACAAAAGTCAGAATAATCAAATGTACTGGACTATTTGGCATCATACCTTGCAGGTACATCATGCCAAAAATTTTCAGTAGATATAATACAACAACCAATACTAAAGCTGCTGTATTGACACGACCTTTCGCCAAAGTTGGAAAAATTCGGCTAAAAAGATCTACAATTTTGGTTGCTTTAACGGTCGACATCACCACAGGATTGTATGGACTGACCATCGCCAGTTGCATTAAAAAACGAAAGAATACGAGCAAAATCGCTACGTTAATAATAATGCCAAAAATTTGCGCAGAATTTGCACCCATACTGGAACGTTCCTAAAATCAATAATTATTTAATGCTGTCACTTAATTCTTGAGCCAGTTCCTGACTACGCTTCTGCGCAGCAGCTAAGGCTGTTTGAATGTTTTGAGAAATTTGAGCACGATCAAATACTTCTAATGCGGCCTGAGTTGTACCATTCGGAGAAGTCACATTTTTACGTAAATCTGAGGGTGCGCTCGAACTGGTAATTGCCATTTGCGCAGCACCCAATGCAGTTTGCAATGTCAATGCAGTTGCAACTTTTTCATCCAAGCCCATATTTTTACCTGCACGAATCATACTTTCCATCATATAAAAGAAATATGCTGGACCTGACCCTGAAACAGCAGTTACTGCATCAATCTGAGCTTCTGAATTCACCCAAATTGTTAAACCTGTTGCAGCAAGAACTTGTGTGGCTAATTCACGATCTTTAGCACCCACCTCTTGATTGGCAAAAATACCATGCGCACCTGTTTGAACCAATGCTGGAGTATTTGGCATCACACGAACAACGCGCTCGCTGCCTGTTAAATCTGAAATTGTTTTAATTTCAGCGCCAGCGACAATCGAAATCAATAATTTATCATCAACCAAACCTTTTAAAGGTTTAAGCACACTGCCTAAAACTTGAGGTTTCACAGCAAACACAACAATATCGGCATTTTTAATCGCTTCGATATTGTCTTCAGTCACATGTACATCTTTCTCTTGTAACAACAGTCGGATTTTTTCAAAGGGGTCAGAAACTGTAATACGAGTAGCAGGCAATCCACGACTCAACAAGCCACCAATTAGGGCTTGAGCCATATTCCCACCACCAATGAAAGTAATATTACAATTTAAAGCTGCACTCATGAATCACACTCGACCTTAGTTTTTATCTTAGAGATTAAATTTGGTTGCCAACCACCGACTTCACAGTATTCAGACTGCGCCAACCAAAAACCATTTGGTGTAAACACCCCAAGCATAACATTATCTACACTTAATATTTGAATTGTATGACGCTTCCACGGAAAAATATGCGCCTCTTGAATCGCCTTCTTTAAAGGCCAAGTCCCCATTCTGCCATAAAGATGAATTTTTTCACCGCCCAATCGTGGTTTTAATGTCAGCTTGCGATCAAATAATGCATAAGATAAACCTATTTTAAAACGTTCTACCTGAAATACACCAGATGTGAATTGTAGCTGTTGGTGGAGCTGAAATTGTAACTCTTGTTCTGGAAGTAATGGTGCAGATTTAGCCGCCAAATATTGTTTTTGTTCAACTCGATATAAGTGGTTTTGGTAGCGTAAATAGTAAAAGTGATTCCAATGTAATGCAGCTTGTGCATCTGTTTTCGATTCAATGACTTCATCTTGTAGACGCAGTACCATTTCAAAAGCAGGTCGATAGAGTTCTTCCCCTTTCATCCATGTAGATAAGAGCTGGCGTTGTCTCGCCAATGAAAGCTGTTTTAATTTGATTAAATCGAGTCGCTCGGCATCCCCACAAAAAATAAGGTCTTGCTGAAGCACTTCATTGAGAATTTCATTGGCATCTTGCATTAAATAACTGGTTCGAGCCACAGCCTGTTGCATTTTTGGATAACGACTTTGCAAAATATGCCAAAGTTCATGCCTACACCATGCTCGATCATAATGTGTATCCAAATTAGTTGGATCATTGATATAAGCTATCTTTAACTGCTCCACCCATTGGCAAATTTGCTCACGTGAAGTCTCTAACAAGGGCCGCCATATTGTTAATTGTTCACGATAATCGACTGCTTGCATAGCAGATAATCCAGCAACACCTGCACCTGATAATAAACGTAAGATAAGGGTTTCAGCTTGATCTTGTTGATGATGAGCAAGCACCAAAACTTCATTGGTTTGTAGATGTTGGAGGTAAGCATCATAACGGGCTTGACGGGCTTGATTTTCAAGATTGCCTTCTGCAACTTGAACAGTTTGCAGAATATAAGGGATCTGAAGTGTAGTACATTGTTGAGCCACAAAATCTGCCCAGTCATCACTGGCTGTTTGCAGTTGATGATTGACATAGATCGCACGTACTTGATGAGGGAAAAGCTGCACCATCAAATGCAGCAATAGCATGGAATCCATGCCACCACTACATCCAATGAGAAAATGCGTATTTTCAGCAAATTGAGAGTGCTGTTTTAAGAAGCGAGACCTAAATTGTCGCTGCCAAACTTCATTAAACGTTGATAACGTGCTTCGCATCGCTCTTCCGCAGTCATAGGCTGTAATTCATCAAGCGCTTGTTTTAACACATCTTTGAGTTTTTCCATAACCTCAAATGGCTGTAAATGAGCACCTTCGCCTTCATCCACAACATATTCAACGATACCCAAAGCTTTGAGTTTGTCCGCTGTTAGGGCAAGTGCTTCACTGGCTTGTTCTGCTTTATCTGCTGTTTTCCACAAAATAGATGCACAGCCTTCTGGTGAAATCACAGAATAAATACTATGAGACAGCATAATTACACGATCTGCCACCCCAATACCCAAAGCACCACCTGAACCACCTTCCCCTAAAACTGTTGTAATAACAGGAACCTTGAGGCTTGATAGTTGAGCAAGGCTGGTTGCAATCGCTTCAGCTTGACCACGTTCTTCAGCACCAATACCAGGATAAGCACCCATCGTGTCAATAAATGTGAATACTGGCAGGTTAAAACGTTCTGCCATATCCAGCAAACGTTGTGACTTACGATAACCTTCAGGATTACACATCCCGAAGTTATGTTGTAATTTTTCACGGGTACTACGACCACGGTGTTGACCAACAACCATCACAGGCTGACCATTAAAACGTGCCAATCCGCCAACCATTGCACCATCATCGCCATAGAGACGATCGCCATGTAAGGTATCAAATTCAGTAAAAATTTCACCTACATAATCCAAAAATTGCGGGCGTTCAGGATGACGTGCAATTTGAACCGTTTTCCAAGCTTTAGATTGAGCAGCTTTATTTTTCATAAGTCGAGTATTATCCCTAATTCACCGATGGATCATCCATCGGAAGTTCAGGATCAAGTGATATTGGATGGTATTTACAATTCATCCAATCAGCACAAGACCGTTAGTTAATCGATAAACTGTTCCGACTGAATATTCAATTCAATGTCCCAATGCCTAAATTGCACTTGCTCATCATGCAAATCTGCAACCAGTAAAGGCCATTGTTTGGCATCGCCAGAAACGCTGAGTTGCCATTGTTGCTCATTATCTACCGTCAATTCAATGGCAGGAAGCATCTCATCACTACGACTATGATTGAGTAAAACTGCAAGACGAAGGAGCAAACACAAGTACACAAGCTTGTTGCTACCCACTTTTAGGACTTCAAGTTTAGCATCTGCACGTAATTTACGACGATGATGAGCGACCAAATGTGACAAATGGTTCTGATCAATTTGTGAAAAACCTGGAATATCGGAATGCTGTAATAGATAAGCACTGTGCTTTTGATAACCACTATGACTAATAGCCAAGCCAATTTCATGTAAATAAGCCGCACGACGCAAAAGATCGCTGTCGTCACTATTTAAATGTAAGGCATCTGCAACGCCATTAAATAGATGTTGTGCTGTTTCAACCACACGCTCTGCTTGTTTCGCATCTGCCCCATAGCGACCGACCATCGCTTGCACACTACGGTCACGAATATCTTCGTGTTGAAAACGTCCTAATAAGTCATACATCACGCCTTCACGTAAAGCACCATCAGAATAGACCAACTTATCAATATTCAACACTTCAAAAACAGCATAAAGAATTGCGATACCTGCTGGTAAAACAGCACGGCGATCTTCTTTTAAGCCATCAAATTCCATATCTGAAATATGTTTGAACTTTAAAAGCTTGTCTTTTAATTTTTCCAAACCTTCATGGGTTAAGTTTTCTTGCTCATCACTCCAGCCCATGTTGACTGCAATTTGACGACAGGCTTTGATTGTACCACTCGAACCCACCACAGTATCCCAACCAGCCGCTTTATAAGTATTTGCGATAGATGAAAGTTCTTTACGCGCTGCAACTACTGCTTTGTCAAAAGCCTTCGTATTGATATCACCCTCAGGGAAATAAGCCTTGGTAAATGCAACACATCCCATCTGTAAAGATTCAGTATGAATTGGCTCAAACTCTTCACCAATAATCAATTCTGTCGAGCCGCCCCCAATATCAATCACCAGACGACGACCACTGTTCGCCATAGTATGAGAAACGCCTAGATAAATTAAGCGTGCTTCTTCACGACCTGCAATAATTTCGATTGGTTTAGGCAGAATTTCAGCTGCTTTTTGAATAAATTCATGACCATTCTTGGCTTGACGCAAAGCATTTGTCGCCACAATTCTCAGTCGATTAGGTTGTACTGAGCTAAGTCTACCCACAAAACGTGCTAAGCAAGCCAAGCCACGTTGTTGTGCAGCTTCTGTTAAGTTTTTATTCTCGTCCAATCCAGCAGCAAGCTGCACTTTTTCTGACATTGAAGCAACTTTTTTAACTTCACCATGATCCACACGAGCAATTGCTAAATGGAAGCTATTTGACCCCATATCAATGGCAGCAAGTAATTCTTCATCAATCAAAAAATCAGACATTATTTATACAAACTCATACTGAATTGTTGCTTAGATTAATTCACATGCACGCTTTTTAAAAGCCATTTATTTAGACAATTTGATGAGTCATTATTTTTTCAGCATATATGACAGTTATGTGACAATTGTGCTGACTTTTCTAAGGATCCGATTGTAAATATCGTGAGCATCAATTGGACAAATTCACAAATAAGAATGAAAATTTAATTATTCCCCTACATTGTTAAAGATGACTATGTAATACTTAGCTTCATAGATTGATTCATCTTTAAAATATTTTGGAGCAAAATCCATGTCTGGCAATATCGTAAACACAACTGATGACAACTTCGCAGCCGATGTACTTGAATCAGATATTCCTGTAATTGTAGACTTTTGGGCAGGCTGGTGTGCACCATGTAAAGCGATTGCACCTGTTCTTGAAGTACTTTCTACAGAGTTTGAAGGCAAAGTAAAGATTGTTAAAGTTGATGTGACTGCTTGTGAAGCAACTGCTGTAAACTACAACATCCGTAATATTCCAGCATTATTGATGTTTAAAGATGGTGAAGTTGTAGCACAACAAATTGGTGCAGTGCCAAAATCAAAACTTACAGCATTCATTGAAGAAAACATTTAATTTGCTGAATTTATAGATTATTTGTATAAATTTGCAAAAATAAAAAATACGCTTGATTTTCTAGCGTATTTTTTTTTCGACTATAATTTGACAAAGCTGTTGATCTCACTTATATTTCATGCTCAAGGAACATAAGGATTCTCTGCCTGTTTCTTAAAGGACAACACATAAGATCGCCGTTCGGCAACAGAAATTGTTTTACATATTTCTCCTCGAAAGAACTACATAGACTCTGAGTTTGTTTTTTGTGTCTATACAAACATCAACTCACCTATTGCACTGTTGGCGACTTTTGCTTCTTTTCTCTTTATCTGTGTTCCACACATCCTTATTCAATCTGACCATTTATGAATTTAACTGAACTCAAGAAAAAACCGATTGGCGAACTCATTAAAATTGCTGAGTTTATGGGCCTTGAAGGAATGGCTCGTAACCGTAAGCAAGACATCATTTTTGCCATCCTAAAGCGCCATGCAATGAATGGTGAAGAAATCTTTGGTGATGGTGTTCTTGAAATTTTGTCTGATGGTTTCGGCTTTTTACGCTCGGCTGCAGGTTCGTATCTTGCAGGCCCTGATGACATCTATGTAAGCCCATCACAAATCCGTCGTTTCAACCTACGCACAGGTGATACGATTACGGGTACGATTCGCCCACCAAAAGAAGGTGAACGTTACTTTGCATTATTAAAAGTTAATCAAATTAACTATGACACACCTGAAAATTCACGTAATAAAATCTTATTCGAAAACTTAACACCACTGTTTCCAACTGAGCAATTGGTTATGGAACTAGGGAATGGTTCTTCGGAAGATTTGACTGCGCGTGTAGTTGACTTAGTTGCCCCTATCGGTAAAGGTCAACGTTCGATTATTGTTGCACCGCCTAAAGCGGGTAAAACAATGTTATTGCAGAACATTGCTCAATCAATCGTACGTAATAACCCAGAATGCTTTCTTATCGTTCTCTTAATTGATGAACGTCCAGAGGAAGTCACTGAAATGGAACGTACTGTTCGTGGTGAGGTTGTTGCTTCAACATTTGATGAATCTCCGGCACGCCATGTACAAGTTGCAGAAATGGTGATTGAAAAAGCCAAACGTCTTGTAGAGCATAAAAAAGATGTGGTGATTCTACTGGACTCAATCACTCGTTTAGCACGAGCATATAACACTGTTGTACCTTCATCAGGCAAAGTATTGACTGGTGGTGTAGACGCACATGCACTTGAGCGTCCTAAACGTTTCTTTGGTGCTGCACGTAACATTGAAGAAGGTGGTTCATTGACCATTATTTCTACTGCGTTGATCGAAACAGGCAGTAAAATGGATGAAGTGATCTACGAAGAATTTAAAGGTACAGGTAACCAAGAGATCACCCTTGATCGCCGTATCGCAGAAAAACGTGTCTTCCCTGCCATGAATATCAAAAAATCTGGTACTCGTCGTGAAGAACGCCTCATGAGTGAAGAAAACTTACGTAAGGTTTGGATTTTACGTAAGCTTCTCCACCCAATGGATGAGTTAGCTGCGATGGAATTCCTATTGGATCGCATGAAAGAAACCAAGACCAATGATGATTTCTTCGACCAAATGAAGCGCAAAGCCGTAAACTAATTTGCAAAAACAGTCAAAAAAGGTCACTAAAACAGTGGCCTTTTTTTGGCTGACTTTATTTACATAAATATACAATCACTGGAATTTGACGTTACAGCATTTTGCAAATATTTGAATCTAACATCTATTTTCTTATATTTTTTATATTTTTTATATTTTTTAATAACTTAATTATCAATAAACCAATCTAAAACCCCAAATCAATTGTAATTAACTGTTAAAAAATCATCATTTTTTCATCAATTTGGTCAGTTTTTTTCATTTAGGCAGTAGCAATTCAAAACGCTCAGTGATAGCATATTCGCATACCAGTTAGGCTGCTCATGCAAAAAGCAAAAAACAGGCTAACTTGGGTTTTTTGTCTCAATTAAATTTATGAGAGTGATGCCATGTTATTCAAAAAAATCGCTATTGCTGCTGCAGTTGCTACTACTTTAGCTTTCGTTGGTTGTGCTAAAAAAACTGAAAAAGCTGCTGCTGACGCAAACACTGCTGCTTCTCAAGCAGAAGAAGCTGCTTCTGAAGCTACTGCTGCTGTTGACGCTGCTTCTTCTGCTTCAGCTACTGACGCTTCAGCTGCTCAATAATAATCGCTTAGATTATTAGCAAAAAAAAGAGAACCTCTGGTTCTCTTTTTTTTGCTTTAAAATTGAGATATTCATAAAAATCTCTCTTTAGTTATGTGATCACGAAACCTATTGGTCCAAGTGAGCTTTAAATTCATTCAAGAGATCACCATGTCAACGAACTATAGTCAAACTGCCTGATTATTCATACACGTGATTTGGATGATTTATTTGTTTTAATGTGATTTCGACGCAACCATAACCTTAATTTATTGAAAAAAATAAATCTCTGCGCTGTCTTGCTGAGTTTTCACCCAATTTCAGGATCAGTCTGCGGCTAGCCCTACTTATATCTTTTCTTTCGGGATGAGGAGTGAAGCTTCGTTAGGGAAGCCATTTTGCGCAACGACATCGCCGAAACTCGTCAACAACCACTAGCAACATATTTAATCAGTCGCAGGAACAATATTTTATAGAAGTAGCCCTGCCTCAAACAGTTGCGGACGACGTTTCCGAGTATCATGTTTTATCAAGATTTTTATATCGAACTCTGGTTATTTTATACTTTTGAATCATAGAAGGTCTTTCTATCACGAGGTGGCATAGATATCGCCATGTTGAGCAGGAGTATATGAGCAAAAACATAGCATTGCTGTGTTTACAGCACAAGAATTAGGTTAAACAAAATTGGTTGAGCAAAGTGAAGCATTGCCTACGCAAAAATGCTTTAACCTTTAGAGCTAAAGCGTGGCCGTGCAAGCTTTAGATTATCAAGCAATATATTGATCGCTTTCATTTTATTGATCAAGAGAAGTGATATTCTACTGAATGAATTTTTCAACAGATTGACGATATTAATAAAAAAAAACCCAAGCAAATGGCTTGAGGTTTTCTTCACACAAAATCAAGATGAGCGATTAATCTTCTTGTTCTGTACCTACACGCTGTCTAAACTTTTGTCCCGCACGGAACGTGACAACTCGACGTGCCGAAATTGGAATTTCTTCACCAGTTTTAGGATTTCGACCTGGACGTTGACGCTTGTCACGTAGTTCAAAATTACCAAAACCTGAAAGTTTTACTTGTTCGCCGGCAATTAATGCTTGGCTAATTTCGTCAAAGAACAACTCGACCATTTGTTTTGCTTCACGACGGTTTAAACTCGTAAGCTCACTTAAATGATCAGCCATTTCTGCTTTTGTTAATGCTGTCATGAGGCCCTCAATGTCGCTTGGTAAGTGCTTTCTAACACTTGAATGATATGATCCATACCGGATTTAATTTCAGCATCTTCAAGTGTACGTGATGGATGTTGCCATAACAATGCAAATGCCAAAGAGCGCTTACCTTGCTCAACACCTTGCCCTGTATACACATCGAATAACCATGTAGAGTCTAAAAGCGCTCCACCAGTTTTTTCAATAAGTTGCTGAATTTCACTGACATTAATCTTATCACTAATTACAAGCGCAATATCACATCTAACCGACGGAAATCGTGATAATTCTGTAAAATTAGATACATAAGTTTGCAAAACAGCCGATTGATCGAGCTCTGCGACCCAAGTTGTGCCCAAATCGAGTGCATTTTCTAAAGATGGGTGCAAACGACCTAAATAGCCTACTGACTTTCCATCGATTAAGATCTCTGCTGATTGGCCTGGATGTAGCCATTCACGCTCAGAACGCACATATTCAACTTGAACACGTCCAGCCGCCAAGATTTCTTCTACCTCACCTTTAAAGTCGAAGAAATCCATTGCTTGAGCCTTTCCATGCCATGATTCAACTTGCTTAGATCCAACAGCAATCAAAGCTAAAGTAGGTATTTGTTTTAAACCATCAATACTTTGAGCATTTTGATAATCAAAACGTAAACCTAACTCAAAGAAACGCACACGGCTTTGTTGACGATTAATATTGTATTGAACACAAGGAATTAAACTCGAAAGCAAAGTAGAGCGCATCACTGCTAAATCGCTTGAAATCGGATTAGCCAGTGCCAATGGATTCACCTTAGAGTTCAATTGCTTTTCAAGTTTTAAATCCGCAAAGCTAAAGCTAATCGCCTCTTGATACCCCAAAGTTACCAAAGTTTGGCGCAATTGCGTAAGTTCAAACTGATCTTGGTGTTTAGCAAGTTTGACATCAATCACAGGCAAGCTGATCTGAATATTGTCATAACCGTGAATACGTGCGACCTCTTCAATTAAGTCCTGATAAATTGCCATATCATAACGATGTGTAGGGGGTACAACCGTCCACTCACCTTCGGCTTTTACAGTTACTACACAACCTAAGCGCTGAAGCGCATCTGTAATAAATGTTGACTCAACTTGATAACCAAGCAGTTGATCAACTTGTGCTTGATTTAACTCAATCGCTTCACGCTTTGGTAAAAGTTCCGGACGCTCAGCCACAGTAATAGGGCCAAACTCACCACCCGCCAAGCTTTGAATTAATTGTGATGCACGATGCATCGCCATCATAGGCAATTCAAAATCTACACCACGTTCATAACGTTGTGAGGCATCTGTATGTAAACCATAACGGCGAGCACGACCTGCGATATGCAATGGTGCAAAGAATGCCGACTCAAGGAAGATTTCTGTCGTTGTATCCGTTACAGATGAAGACAATCCCCCCATAATCCCAGCAATAGTCAAAGCTTTCGCATCATCAGCAATCACCATTACATCTTCAGTCAATTCGATTTCTTGTTCGTTCAATAAAACAAGTTTTTCATTGGCTGTCGCCTGACGTACATGTACTGAACCTTGAACCTGTCCACCATCAAAGGCATGTAAAGGCTGTCCTAATTCCATCAAGACGTAGTTGGTAATATCCACCAAAATACTGTGTTGACGGATGCCTGAACGAGCTAAAGCTTGCTCCATCCATGCAGGGGTCGCTGCTTTAGTATTGACATTCTTAATTACACGCCCTAAATAACGAGGGCATCCATCAGTGTTTACACTAACTTGTTTCTGATCAGCAATGCTTGCAGCCACTTCTGTAATTTCAGGAGCAGTCACAGGAAGTTGATTAATCACACCAATTTCACGTGCTACACCACGGATACTAAAGCAGTCCCCACGGTTCGGTGTGATGCTGATATCAATGACGTGATCATCCAGATTTAAATATTCACGAATATTGATACCAACAGGTGCATCATCAGGAAGCTCTAAAAGCCCATCAATTTTATCTTCGAGATCAATTTCCGAAGCACCACACAACATTCCTTGCGATTCAACACCACGCAGTTTGCCTTTTTTGATTTTAAAATCACCCGGAAGTACAGCACCAATTGTCGCAACTGGCGCTTTCATACCGACACGGACATTGGGTGCACCACATACGATTTGTAAAGGCTCAGCAGAACCAATATTTACTGTAGTAACACGTAGGCGATCTGCATCAGGATGCTGGATTACAGTTAAAACTTCACCCACCACTACACCTGTAAATGGCTGAGCAGCAGGAACGAGTTCATCAACCTCAAGACCTAACATAGTCAATTGATCAGATAGTGTATCGCTGTCAATTTCTGGGTTAACCCATGTGCGAAGCCAATTTTCGCTAATTTTCATTTTTAAAACCTATATTCAATATCTATGAATTCCTCTCTAACTCCTTTTTTAAATAGGAGAACCCGTCGTCTACTGATCTTGGACATCCCCTCTCCTTTTTAGGAGAGGTCAGGGAGAGGTATAAATGTGTTAAGCAAATTGGCGTAAGAAACGCACATCGTTTTGATAGAACATCCGCAAGTCGTTGATGCCATAGCGCAACATTGCAAAACGTTCTACCCCCAAACCGAAAGCAAAGCCTTTATATTTTTCAGGATCAATACCCGCTGCTTGCAATACATTCAGGTGCACCATTCCGCAACCGAGTACTTCTAACCAGCGACCACGTTCATCCATAATATCGACTTCAGCACTTGGTTCAGTGAACGGAAAGTAAGAAGGACGGAAACGAACTTTTAGGTCCTTTTCAAAAAACTCATTCAACAAGTTAATCAATAAGCCTTTTAATTCAGCAAAACTGGTATTTTCAGCAACGTATAAACCTTCAATCTGATGGAACATGGGTGAATGCGTTTGATCAGAGTCACAACGATAAACACGGCCTGGACATACAATACGAATCGGTGGCTGATTTTTTTCCATGGTACGAACTTGCACACCTGAAGTATGCGTACGCAATAAATGATTGGCATCAAAATAAAAAGTATCATGCATTGCACGTGCAGGATGATGCCCTGGAATATTCAGTGCTTCGAAGTTGTGATAGTCATCTTCAACCTCTGGACCTGTTGCAACAGTAAATCCAGCTTTGGTAAAGAATTGACAGATCCTTTCCTGAACTTGGGTAACAGGATGAATACTTCCAACAGCCTGCCCACGACCTGGTAAGGTAATATCAATGGTTTCGCTTGCAAGCTTGAGTTCTAACTCAGCTTTTTGCAATTCCGCCTGACGTTCAGTTAATGCTGTACTGATCGCTTCACGTACTGCATGAATCACCGCGCCCTGAATTTTACGTTCTTCAGGATCCATTTTACCAAGTGACTTAGATTGTTCCGCAAGCTGGCTTTTTTTCCCTGTAAATTGCACTCGTACTTGATCGAGTGTCGCAAGGTCTTGAGCTGCTGCAATCGCAGCGAGCGCTTCAGTGGTCAGGGCTTCCAGTGACATAGTAACTCTCAAAGCAATATTTTAGAAAAATAATATAACTGCATATTCTAACAGTTTTTATGCAGTTGGATGAAGTTTCCTCCTGACGAAAAATACGATTAGTCACAACTAATTCTAAATAATTTGTATATTTCCATGTTTGAATACTGTTGAAATGCTAGAACTCTGATTTATAAACGGTATAAAATAAATCCAATGTCACTGAGATTTATAAAAAATGGCACTTGATCAAATCTGGAAACGCCAACTCGCACTCGTCACTTATGGTAATCAATACCTCACGCAAGAAATCAGTTTTTCTCGCTGGGTCAACCATGCCATTTTTAATCAACATGCTTTTGGCTTTCGTGATTTAATCACTCAACACCTCTTAGCACAGCATTTTCAGATTTGGCTTGAAGGACTGAAAAAACAAGGCATTTCTCGTATCAGCCTGCATAGTTCTAGTCTTTTGAATGACGAACAAAATCCCAATGCCAATGTTGAACTATTGGCAATTCCTCATTTTATTGTTAGTCATGATGCACAAAAGAAAACTGCTTGGATTTTTGGAAAAGAAATAGCTGAATGGTATAGCGCAGAGAATGACTATGAAGCGCCAGAACAGCAGCGACCCGATATTCGTACAGAAATTTTTTGGCGGTATGAGCTTAATCCGAAACTCATTAAACGCATTGAACAAGATTTAGTGAGCCCTAACTGGGATGATATTCAGGTTTATACGGACAATGAGTTATTTGATAGTCTATATGCTAAAGGTTTTCCTGAACCCTTACATAAAGATTTACCCTATTATGGACTCAGTGATGCCGAATACACTATGACGGATTCAAGTCTTAAACTTGCGCTGTTACCCAGTGATGATCAAGCCGACTATGCCAATGAAACTTTCTACCGTTTTGATGCATTGGAAGACTTTATTTCGGCAAAATTAAAACATCCTTATGATGAAAATGAGCAAGTTCTTAGTCCAGAACAGCAAATGAATTTACGTCACTTCTTACAAAAGATTGAGGATTTAAAAGCAAAATTTATTGTCAAAGTGGCTAATCACTATCAATCCGCTCGCTTAACGCCTAAAGCAATTGCATCCCCATTTGATAATATTGATCATATCAAAACGGAAAAACGCTCTATTTTAAACTCGAATCCCCCCCAATCCAATCAAGGTCATAAACCTGCGAAAACAGGCGTTTTTGCTTTGATTATCGTCACTTTACTGATTTGTCTCGCCGCTTATTATTTTGGATTATAGACATCAAACAGTTTGACTCCATGGGCAAAAAGAAAGCAGCATTAAAGCTGCTTTCGTACATCCATCAATGCAAAACCTAATAAATTCAAGCCTTTCCATTTTAAAGGATCAGTTGCATCGCTATGATCAGCGGCGAGACCAATTCCCCAAACCTGATCAACAGGTGAAGCCTCGACAATAATTTGTTCAGAACAACCCTGCAAGAATTGTTGAAGGTCTTTATTTTGGCTAAACTTTGCCAAATTTCCCTGAACAACAATCTCATAGCGATGAGTACCCCAAACATCATCTTGATAGTTTTGAACCATACGGCCTAAAGCTTTTATTTTCTTAGGATCATCAGTTTGTAAAATTTTCTGAAAAATAGCCTCATCCTTAAATAGCTTGGCTTTCTGCGCCATCATGTACTGTTCTGTACTTTGATAAGCAACACCATCAATTTCAAATTTTGCTGGAAACCATTGGCTTAAACAGCTCTTATCAACTTTTCCCTGCACCTTTTGAGTATGCCCCCAAAAGCATAAATAACTATACTTTTGACCACGTTTAACTTGTTCTTGTAAAGTTACTAAAAACTTAGAATCACTCATCTTATTTTCCTACTCGGCATATCCTACTGATATACCCCTTCTATTATTCCATCACCAAAATTAGCATGGGCCTCTTCTCTTATACGGCTGTTTTAATTGATTTTTCATCAATTTTTTATATTGAACTTCGCTTAGATGAGTAAAACTTTTAGTTTAATAATTTGATTTATCTCAAACAGTCTCTGCACACAAATTTCATCAAGCCATTGAATATTCAGTAAAACAGCAAGATGAATTATATGCGTTCATTGGATCAAGATGCGACACAAAATTAAATTGCATAGTATCTTTTTAGATTGATTGTAGAAATTGATGGCATTCATTTCGAGAGCTCAAATGAATAAAGTGAATGTGCGAGTATTGAGGATCATTCATCATCTTTATATACTGCTGACGATTTTTTTGGTGAGTTTTGATCATCCACCAAATAATCGAGTCCGAGCTTAGCATTTTGCTAAAACTTTCACGATTATTAGAATGTTCCCATAGCTTCTTGTTCAAAACTGCACGATATACTGCACGCTTTATCGATTGATAAAAGTTAATATAAAAAGGAAAATCCAACCATATTACTGTATCAACAGACTGCCATTTGATATGTGTTGTTCGAGTATAATTTCCATCAATCACAAAACCATGCGCTGCCAGTTCAATTGCCTGTTGAATTTTCAAGAAGAAAGCATGGTCTGAAGTTTCTTTCCAATCATCAAGCCAAAACAAATCATCCAACTCAATATAAGCCAGTTGTAATTTTAGCGCCAACGCTTTAGAAAATATTGTTTTACCTACAGCTGAAGTTCCCACCACATTAATCTTATTCATTTAGAACAGCTTCTTAAATAAAAAGTAGCCGTTTGCGCTACTTTTTATTGAAAAGAGCTTAATCACTTAGTTGTTGAGATTGAGCAATAATTTTTAGAAAAGTGGACGAATCGTCAAAATTACTTTATGGTCATTGGCATGCTGATTGATATAGTGCTCAACAGCAGTCACCTCTCCTTTCACCTCAGCATCTGCTCCATACATCACTTTTAAAGTTTCACCAATTCTTGGTAATAATTGTAATTCGACTTCGATAGCACCTTGTTGTAAACTCGCGATTTCTACACGCATAAATACTCCAGAATATTTTTCAATTTTGTCGTTCTACTTTATGCGAGCTATTTTAAAATCAATAATAGTTTCACGTTGAAATTATGTAATAACTGCACGATATAACGATGAATATGCAAATTTATCTTTCAATTTCTCTCATGACTGTTGTGCTTAAAAACAAATTAAACTTCATCATCCAAATATTCGTCATTTATATCCTCATAATCTAAGTCATCTTCATCTATGTTGAGATAGTCTGGTGGAGGCGTAATTTCAAACTGAACAGCTTTAATACTCGGATAATTTAAAAATTTCGCCTTAGCAACACGATGCATGCCATCCATGACCTTTCCATCTGCGGACAAAATAATAGGATAGCTTAAATCAGCCTCTTGGATCAGTTGGCAGTGCTCAATGATCTGTTGTGTCGTTGGATATGTATCAGGAAACCAATATGCCTCATTAAGTTCTTGTATATCAGCGATTAAAAGCTCAAAAATTGCGAACTTTTGGCTCAGTTTAATGGGACGATGTACATCCCAAATATATGTGTCTTCACCTATTAGGCGGAAGTGGTATTGTTTACGCATAAACCTACCTTCTATAATCAAGTCAAATTAATATCATAAACAAAATAGTTAGAGCATCGATAATGACAACTGTTACATCAAAATAAATCTCAACGATTCAACAGGTATTTGAACAATCAAATTCAGGTGAAATTCACTTTGGTGAGGTCATTCATCAATTAGTTTCAATTGATGTTGAATCCTATATTGTGGACTACCGACGTGGTGAAACGACTTATTACTTTGCAAACGGATCTAGTATTCGGCATGTTTTCGAAACTGATGAGGCCTTAATTGCAGCTGATTTTGATGCAAAACTTATTCAAGAAGCGATTTTAGCTGCACAATCTGGGCAAGTCATGTATCCATTGTTTAAAGCATTAACCTTTCAAGCAGGTTGTATAGGTTATCATGTATGGATCAGTGGTAAAAATGTGCAGTATTTTGGAAGGCTTGGGGAATCACATACAGAAAAATTTCCCGTATAGTTTCAAACCATTTTAAGCATAAAAAAGACCGCTAAAAAAGCGGTCTTTTTTCAATCATCAAAAGATGATTAAGCAGCTAATGCGCCTTTAGCTTTTTCAGCTAAAGCAGCAAATGCAACTGAGTCGTGCATAGCAATGTCAGCAAGTACGCGACGGTCGATGATCACTTGAGCTTTTTTCAAGCCATCGATCATACGGCTGTACGACAAACCATTTTGACGAGCACCAGCATTGATACGCGCAATCCATAAAGCACGGAATTGACGTTTCTTTTGACGACGGTCACGGTAAGCGTATTGACCTGCTTTGATTACTGCTTGGAACGCTACACGATAAACACGTGAACGCGCGCCATAGTAACCTTTAGCACGAGCAAGAATTTTTTTATGACGGCGATGAGCCTGTACACCACGTTTTACACGAGCCATTTATAATCTCCTTAGATGTATGGGCACATACGACGAACTGAATTCATGTCACTTACGTGAACCATGACACAACCGCGCAATTGACGAATACGTTTAGCAGATTTTTTGGTCAAAATGTGGCGTTTGAACGCTTGTTTACGCTTGAAACCGTTAGCAGTCGCTTTAAAACGCTTAGCTGCACCACGGCGAGTTTTTAACTTAGCCATAACAACCTCTTTAAACACCTGTTCGGTACGTTCGCACCATTGCGAATACGACCTGCAGGTAAGGGAGGCAATATTCTAAATCATCTCTGTATAAAACAAAAGCAAAACATCGAACTATTTATCAGTTATTCAGTGTAATTTCCGATGAAAATTTCATCATTTTTTATAAGAAAAATCCACATTTAATCTCTATAATCGTCACATCATGATAAAACTGGACAGTTATGACCCCTGCACAGGATGCTTTTGCTGCGCTTCGCTATCGAGATTTCTCCATCGTCACCATCAATCAATTTTGTTTGACACTGGCAATTTTGATCCAAGAAATTATAGTCGCCTACTCACTGTATCAAATCACCAAAGATCCACTCACACTCGGCTTGATTGGATTAGCAGAAGCGATTCCTTTTATCGCATTGTCCTTATGGGGTGGTTATTTTGCCGACAAGCTGAATAAACAAAGTATTATGAAAGTATGTTTATTCTTTTCTTTCCCTTTACCCTTAGTGCTTTGGTATTTATTTCACAGTTACGATCACGGACAGATTAGTGTCAGCACTCTGTCTTGGGGTATTTATGTTGTAATTTTTGCATTAGGTACGATTCGTGGTTTCTATAATCCATCGGCAACATCCTTAAAACCATTTTTGATTCCTCGTGAACTTTATGCCAATGGTGCAACTTGGACCACAATCGGATGGCAAAGTGGTGTGATTATCGGTCCGATGCTTGGTGGCTTCATGCTTGCTGGAGTTGGGCGTGAAAACAGTTTACTGTCTGTGTCCATCTTGTTATTTATCTGTTTTTGTTTAATCACACTGTTAAAAAAACGTACTTTTTCCACGATGGAACAGGATAATCTCTGGGACAGCTTAAGCGAAGGCTTTCGATTTATTTGGAAAACAAAAATTGTACTGTGGGCGATCTCTTTAGATTTAGTTTCTGTATTGTTTGGTGGGGTAATTGCATTACTTCCCATTTTTGCTGAGGATATTCTCAAGGTGGGGCCTGAAGGTTTAGGTTATTTGCGTGCAGCACCATCAATCGGAGCATTGATCACCATGATTGCACTCACCAAATTTCCACCAACACAACATGCTTGGAGAAATATGCTGATAGCCGTTGCAGGTTTTGGGATATTTACCATTATTTTCGCATGTTCAAATCATCTATGGCTCTCCTTGTTTGCCTTAGGCATGACTGGCGCATGTGACAGTATTTCCGTGGTAGTACGGCAAACCATTTTACAAGTTTATCCACCAGAAAATATGCGTGGCCGTGTAGCAGCAGTGAATGGAATGTTCGTTTCATCCAGTAATGAACTGGGTGCTTTCGAATCAGGACTGGCAGCCAAGTATTTAGGAGCGATCACTGCAACGATATTTGGTGGATGTATGACGATGGCCGTTGTCGCAATCAGTTGGATAAAAACCGCTGATTTATTTTCAGTCGATATTACCAAAGGGCAAAAATAATCTTTATTGCTATAAAAATCGTAAAAAATGCACCTTAGCGTGCATTTTCTATTGCGAGATGAGCAAATTCGATAAATACTTTGCGCAATTAAATTAACCTCATGCACGCCCAGTTGCATGGACGATTAAACTTATGAATAAAGCTCTTTTGATTACTGGCCTTATGTGCCTTTCAACCTATAGCTACAGCGCAGATAAACTCCCAACAATAAAAGTCAAAGGAGAACAATCTGAGCGTAATACCCCTTTACACCTCACAACACAGATACAGTGGGTAAAATTCCCTCAAGTCCAATATCAAACGGCAGAATTAAAAACTCAGGACCGTTCTGCAATCATTCGTGTAAGTGCTAATAGCTCAGGTCAGGTCACTGATGCTGAAGTACAAGAAAGTACTGGCATTACATCACTTGATCAAAAACTTATTGACGCTGTAGAAGCTGCCAAAGTGAACCGTACCGGGTTTTTCGGAGAGATTTTTATTTAAGTTAGGCCACCTGACCTAACGGGCTCATCTTATCATAGTACATTGCTTCAAATTCAAATGGTGATACATAACCTAGAGCACTATGTACACGCTTTTTATTGAACCAATCCACCCAGTTTAATGTCGCAAGTTGTACATCTACCAAACCTTGCCAATCTGCTTTTAGATATTCA